>NZ_QKRS01000010.1:0-155864 GCF_024261405.1 Pseudomonas sp. FBF18
ACCCGACAAGGGCATCGGTTTCGGCGCGCTGCGCTACCTGGGCGACGCGCAGGCCCGTGAAGCCCTGGCCGCGCTGCCGGTGCCGCGCATCACCTTCAACTACCTGGGCCAGTTCGACGCCAGCTTTGCCGACGAGCAGGGGGAGGGCGGGTTCTTCACCCCGGCCCGCGAGTCTGCCGGTGACAGCCAGAGCTCCGAAGCACCGCTGGGCAACTGGTTGTCGATCAACGGCCAGGTGTATGGCGGCGAGTTGACCCTGAGCTGGAGTTTCAGCCATCGGATGTTCGCCGAATCCAGCATCCAGACTCTGGCCCAGGCCTATACCGCTGAACTCCAGGCGCTGATTGCGCATTGCATTGCACACGATACGGCTGGCGTGACGCCTTCGGACTTCCCGCTGGCCAGGCTGACCCAGGCACAACTGGACAGCCTGCCGGTAGCGCTGGGCGATGTCGAAGACATCTACCCGCTGTCGCCGATGCAACAGGGCATGCTGTTCCATACCCTGCAGGCCCCCGAGACGGCGCTGTACATCAACCAGATCGCGGTATCGGTCGATGGCCTGGACAGTGCCCGGTTCATTGCGGCCTGGGGCAGCGTGCTGGCTCGTCACGAGACTCTGCGCACCGGCTTCTGCGCCGCGTCACAACTGGCCGAGCCGTTGCAGGTGGTGTATCGCCACGCCGAGCTGCCTGTGCGTCTGCTCGACTGGCGCGACCGCCAGGTGGCTCCGTCGGACCTCGAGGCGCTGGCTGCGGCGGACGCTGGCGAAGGCTTCGACCTGGCCACGGCACCCTTGCTGCGCCTGACCCTGGTCAGGCTCGACGCGCAGCGTAGTCACCTGCTGTGGACCTGCCACCATATCCTGATGGATGGCTGGAGCAGCTCCCGGCTGTTCGCCGAGGTGTTCATGGCGTACCACGGCCGTGCGAGCGACACCGGGGTGGGACGCTACCGTGACTACATCGAGTGGCTGGGACGCCAGTCGCAAGGGCAACTGGAGCAGTTCTGGCGCGCCCACCTGGCCGAGCTGGAAGGCCCCACGTTGCTGGCCGACAACGTGGCCCCGCAGCCGGACTTGGGGCTGGGCGGCCACGCGGCGCTGTACCTGCGCTGGGACCAGGCACGCACCGAGCACCTGCGCACCCAGGCCCAGCACCTGCGGGTGACCCCGAACACCCTGGTGCAGGCTGCATGGCTGCTGCTGTTGCAGCGCTATACCGGGCAGCGCACCGTGTGCTTCGGCGCCACCGTTGCCGGGCGCCCGGCGACGCTGGCGGGTGCCGACGAGATGCTTGGGCTGTTCATCAATACCCTGCCGGTGGTGCAGACCCCGCAGCCGCACCAGCGCGTCAGCGACTGGCTCTCCCAGTTGCAGGGGCACAACCTGGAACTGCGTGATCACGAGCATGCGGCACTGGCCGATGTGCAGCGCTGGGCCGGGCGACCGGGCCAGGCGCTGTTCGACAGCATCGTGGTGTTCGAGAACTACCCGGTGGACGAGCGCCTGCAGGAAACCAGCAACAACGACCTGCAGTTCGGCCAGGCCAGTACCCGTGACGTGACCAACTACGCCATGGACCTTGCGGTGAACCTGGGCCAGACCCTGACAGTCGAGTTCCTGTACCTGCAGAACCGGTTTACCGAGGCGGCCACCGCAGCCATTCTGGGCAACTTCGAACGCCTGCTCGGGGCAATGCTGGACAACCCGCAGGCCACGCTGGGCAGCCTGGACATGCTGACCCCGGCGCAGGCGCGGCTTCTGCAGAGGCGCAACGAGCTGGCAGCACTGCCTGTCGCGGCCCCTGGGTTGCTGGCAGACGATATCGTGGCCCACGCCGGTCGGCGTCCCGACGCTATTGCGGTGATCTGCGCCGACCAGCAACTGAGCTATGCCCAGCTCGATGAGCAGGCCAACCGTCTGGCGCAGTACCTGCTGGCACAGGGTGCGGGTGCCGAAACCTGCATAGGCATCGCCCTCGAGCGTTCGGTGCACACGCTGGTTGCCTTCCTGGCGGTGATGAAGAGTGGCGCGGCCTATGTGCCGCTGGATATCGACTACCCGCAGGAGCGTCTGGCCTGGATCGTCGAGGACTCTGGCATGCACCTGCTACTGACCCACAGCACGCTGAGCCAGCGCTTCGCCGGCGTGGCCTGCACCCTGGAACTGGACCGCCTGGACCTGCATGGCCAGGCGGGCGGTTGCCCGCAGGTGGTAGTGCAGCCGGACAACCTGGCGTACCTGATCTACACCTCCGGCTCGACCGGCAAGCCCAAGGGGGTAGCGGTCAGCCACGGGCAGATCCGCATGCACTGCCGCGCGATTGCCGAGCGCTACGAAATGAGCGAGAAGACCCGCGAACTGCTGTTCATGTCGTTTGCCTTCGACGGCGCGCAGGAGCGCTGGCTGTCGACCCTGCAGGCCGGTGGCTGCCTGGTGGTGCGTGACAACCACCTGTGGACCGCCGAGCAAACCTTGCAGGTGCTTGGGGCACAGCGCATCGATATCGCGTGCTTCCCGCCGGCCTACCTGCAGCAGTTGGTGGAGTGCGCCGAGCGTCAGCACCTGCCGGCGCCACCGGTGCGCGTCTATTGCTTTGGCGGCGATGCCGTGCCGCAAGCGCTGTTCGAAGACGTCAAGCGGGTGCTGCGTCCGCAGTGGCTGGTCAATGGTTACGGGCCGACCGAGACGGTGGTCACGCCGATGCTGTGGAAGGTGCCGGCCAGCGGGCAGTGCGAGGCGGTGTATGCACCGATCGGCGAGCGGGTGGGCCAGCGCACGCTGTATGTGCTGGACGAAGACCTCAACCCGCTGCCCGATGGCGTGGCCGGTGAGTTGTACATCGGCGGCCTGGGGGTTGCGCGCGGCTACTACCGCCGCGCGGCCCTGACGGCCGAGCGCTTCGTGGCCGATCCGTTCGCCGCCGGTGCCCGTCTGTACCGCAGCGGTGATCGTGTGCGTCGGCGCGCCGACGGGGTGATCGATTACCTGGGGCGCCTGGACAACCAAGTCAAGATTCGCGGTTTTCGTATCGAGCCGGGCGAAGTTGAAGCGCGCTTGCGCAATCAGCCGGGGGTGCGCGAAGCGGTGGTGATTGCACGTGACACCCAGGGCAGCAAGCAACTGCTGGCCTACGTCGTGGCCACGGCCCAGGCCGCTGGCGTGGAGCAACTGCGCGAGGCGCTGCGCAGCGAGTTGCCCGACTACATGGTGCCGGCCCATGTCATGCTGCTGCCGGCCCTGCCGTTGACGCCCAATGGCAAGCTCGATCGCAATGCCTTGCCGGCCCCGCAATTGGCCAGCCGGCCCCGGAGTGCACCGCGCAATGCGCTGGAGCGCACGCTGGCGAGCATCTGGCAGGACGTGCTGGAAGTGGACAACGTGGGTATCGACGATAACTTCTTCGAGCTGGGGGGCGACTCGCTGCGTGTGCTGAAGATGCTGTCCAGGGTGCGCGCCTGCGCCGACCTGGACATCGAAATCAAGCTGCGCGATGTGATGGCCGGGCCGACGATTGGCGAGTTGTCCGGCTATTCGACACTGCAGGAGCAGAACCTCGACCCGCTGCTGTTGCTCAACACCCCGGTCGAGCACGGACCTGCGTTGTTCTGCCTGCATGCCGGCTTCGGTACGGTGTTCGACTACGAGCCGCTGGCGCGCCGCCTGGAGGGGCGCTGCAGCGTCTACGGCCTGCAGTGCCGCATGCTGCTGGACCCTGGCTGGGTGGACGAATCGCTGCAGTCGATGGCCATCGACTATGCCCAGTACATTCGCCAGAAACAGCCCGAGGGCCCGTACCGGCTGCTGGGCTGGTCGTTGGGCGGTGCGCTGGCGAGTCTGGTGACCCAGGAGCTGGAAAGCCAGGGGCAGCAGGTGACGTTCCTTGGCCTGGTCGACAGCTTCATCCCGACGTCCTCGCCGGCGCAGCCGGACACTGACTGGGGCGAGGATCTGCGAAGCTTCCTGGGCGTGGTGCTGCAGGCAGCGAAGGCGGATCTGGCATTGCCCGCAGTGCCGGCCGGTGCGCAGGTGGCAACCTTGCACGCGCTGATCGACAGCGTGCGTGCAGGGCTGCCCAGCTCGGCATTTGCCGAGGTCGAGAGCGCGGAGCTGGCGCACACCTTTGCCGTGGCCATGCACCTGAAGGCGCTGTCGACGCGCTTGAACCAGCTGCCGCTGACAGCCGCGGGTGCCTGTTGCTGGTGGGCCGGTGCTCGTGCCGAGGGGGTACGCATCGACGGCAGCGTCGAGGACCTGGCCATCGCCGCCGGCCACTACGACATCCTCAGGCATCCGGACTGGCTGGCCAGCCTGGGCCGACGACTGACCGACGACCTGACTGTTGCTGGCTGAGCCCTGCCGCCCCTCGATCGGGGCGGTTTTTCATTTCTGTTCACTGATTGGCAAGGATAAAAGAAGATGGCCCTGGACCCTGACCTGGAAGGTTTCCTCGAGCTGGTTCAACTGGGACGCCTGAGCGGCAAGACCCGGCCCATGCATGAACTGCAGGTAGCGCAGGCGCGCAGCGACTTCGCCTCGGCCTCGGGCATCCTGGACCCTGCGCCGCCAGGCGACCTGCAGGTGGTCGAGCTGAGTGTACCGAGCCGCGATGCCCAGGCGGTGCCGCTGCGCCTGTACCGGCATGCTCGACGTGGCCCCGGCCTGCAACCGGCGATCCTGTACTTTCATGGTGGTGGCAATGTGGTTGGCAGCCTGGACTCGCATGATGCGGTGTGCCGGCGCCTGGCCAGCAGCGGTACCCATGCGGTGCTGGCGCTGGGGTATCGGCTGGCGCCGGAGCACCCTTACCCTACGGCGGTCAACGATGCGCTGGATGCCGCCGACTGGCTGGCGGCGCAGGCGACATCACTGGCTATCGACAGCCGGCGGATCAGTGTGGCGGGCGACAGCGCCGGTGCTACCCTGGCCACGGTGCTGGCACTGAGCGCACAGCAAGGCCTGTGCCGGCTTGCGCCCAGTGCGCAGTTGCTGTTCTACCCGGTCACGGACATTACCCGCGAGCGTGATTCGCATCGGCGCTATGCCGAGGACTACCTGCTCGAGAGCCAGACCCTGCGCTGGTTCTACGCCCACTACTGCCCCGACCCGGCCCTGCGCGGCGACTGGCGCGCCTCGCCGTTGCTGGCCGGGCACGCCGAGCCGATGATCCGTACCTATGTCAGCCTGGCCGAATACGACCCGCTGTTCGACGAGGGGCAGGCCTATGCCCAGCGCCTCCAGGCCTCGGGCACCGACGTGACGCTACGGGTGGAACAGGGCCTGACCCACGATTTCCTGCGCATGGGAGGGATTTCGTCGCGGGTCGCGGGGATCTATGCCGAGGTCGAGCACTGGCTGCAATCGGCCTGAGGTACGCGGGCTGCTCGACGCAAAAAGGCGCCGAGGCGCCTTTTTTCGTGGGTGTCGATTTACCAGTCGTAGGTCAGGTTGGCGGTCACCGTGCGGCCCTGGCCGTAGGTGCACTCGAACATGCCGCTGCAGCGGGTGACATACAGTTTGTTGTCCAGGTTCTCCACGTTGGCCTGCACTTTCACGCCCTTGATGTGCAACGGGGAGCGTTCCAGGTCGTAGGAGATCATGCCGTCGTACACGTTGAACGACGGGACGTTGAATTCGCTCCAGGCATAGCTGGTGCCCGGGCTGCTGCGCACATAACGCACCCCGACGCCAAAGCCGAGGCCGACCAGGGCGGTGTCTGCCGGCATCTGGTAGTCGACCCAGGCCGAGGCGGTCAGCGGCGATACGCCGACCGGATGACGACCTTTGAGGCCATCGTTGTCCTTGGTGAACTCGGCGTCGACCCGTGATACCGAGGCGATCAGGTTGAGGTTGTCGGTCAGCGCCGCCTTGCCTTCGAGTTCAAAGCCCACCGAACGCATGGCGCCGGCCTGGTTGTTGAAGCCGGGGTTGGCCGGGTCGCTGGTCAGCACGTTCTTCTTGTCGATCTGGTAGGCCGAGAGCTGGATGAAACTGTCAGAACCTGGCGGCTGGTATTTGATGCCCACTTCGTACTGCTTGCCGGTGGAAGGCTCGAATGTCTTGCCGTCCACGTTGGCGGTGCCGGCCACCGGCTGGAACGATTCGGAGTAGCTGAAGTAGGGCGTGATGCCGTTGTCGAACAGGTAGCCAAAGCCTGCGCGGCCGGAGAACTGCTGATCGCGGGTGGTGGAGGGCTTGACGTACAGCGGGTGGTCGTAATCGATCTTGGCCCAGTCGAAGCGCCCGCCCAGGGTAAGGAACCAGCGGTTCCATTTCAGCTGGTCCTGAACGTAGACGCCGGTCTGGGTGATGGTGTCGTCCCAGGGGTTGGCGGCTGCCTGGCTGAAGTCCAGCGGCTGGCCGTAGTGCGGGTCGTAGAGGTCGATGCCTGGCGGGTTGCGGTCGTAGCGGCCGAGGAACTTGGAGTTGAAGTGGTAGTAGTCCAGGCCCAGCAGCACGGTGTGGTTGACGTCGCCGGTGTTGAACACGGCCTGGGCCGAGTTGTCGATGCCAAAGACCTTGTTGGTCTGCTTCCAGTCGATGGCGTAGCGGTCGGTGTAGCGCTGGTTGTTGACCCCCGTGGCGGGGTTGGCGATGAAGCTGTAGCCGTGCAGCACTGCGGCGAAGCGGTCATCGACGTAGGCGTAGCGCGCGTTCTGGCGCAGGCTCCAGACATCGTCGATCTGGTGGGTCAGCTCGTAGCCGAAGACGTACTGTTCACGGTCGTAGGCGTTGAGCCCGGGCTCGCCGATGAAGGTGTTGCGATCGAGCTTGCCGTTGGGGTTCTTGAATACCGTGCCCACTGCCGGCAGGCCCTGGGGCTCGGGCACGTCGTTGTCTTTCTGGTACTGGCCGTAGAAGGTCAGGCTGGTGTCGTCGTTGATGTTCCAGGTGAAGCTGGGGGCCAGCAGCATGCGCTTCTGTTCGGCATAGTCGACTTCGGAGTTGCTGTCGTTGGCCAGGCCGGTGAGGCGGTACAGGAAGGTGCCTTGCTCGTCGAGCTTGCCGCCGAAGTCGAATGCGCCGTAGCGCCGATCATAGCTGCCAGTACCCAGCACCACCTGGTGGATGGGCTCGACACCGGGGCGCTTGGAGACCATGTTGACGATGCCGCCGGGCTGGTTCTGGCCGTACAGCACCGAGGCGGGGCCCTTGAGAACCTCGACCCGTTCGAGCAGGTAGGGGTCGACCTGCAGCGCACCGCCGGTACTGCCGCCGCCATAGGGCAGGTGCAGGCCGTCCAGATACATCGGCGTGGGGCTGAAACCGCGGGAGGTGGGTTCATCGAAGGCCTTGACCCGTGCCGAGAAGCCCTCGACCTGGATGCCGGGGGTATAGCGCAGTGCCTGGGTGACGGACAGGGCGCCGCGGGCGGTCATCTCGTCCTGGGTGACCACGTTGATGGTCTGCGGGGTTTCCAGGATCGAGGTGTCGGTCTTGGTTCCGGTGGCGCTGCGTTTGGCGACATATCCCTGTACCGGCCCCCACGCCGATTCAGTGAACTTGCCTGACACCAGCGACGGTTCCAGGTTGATCTGGTCGGCATCGGCCCCCGAGCGTGCGCCGCTGAAGTAGATGGCGTTGTCCTGCACGCTGTAGCGCACACCGGTGCCTTGAAGCATGATCTGCAGCGTTTCTTCAAGCGGGTAGCGACCCTTGACGGCGTGCGCGTGCAGGCCGTTGATCTCTTCGGGGTTGAACAGGATCTGCAGGCCGGTCTGATGGCTCAGTTCCTGGATCGAGCGGCCAAGCGGGCCGGCGGGGATGTCCAGCTGCCACTCCTGGGTCTGCGCCTGTGCAGCCAGGGTGAACGCCATGCCCAGCCCGACCGCGGGCAACGTGGCTTTGAAGGCGTGGCGCAGGCGCAACGCAGTGGTCAGGGGCTGCAAGCAGTGTCGTGTTGGCATGGCGATGCTCTTGTCTTGGTTGGCTCAAGTGGTTGGGAAGGTAAGTGTCAGCAGTTTTTTTCGAATGTGGGTAAGACGCGTGACCGCTGAAAAACCGGAAATAAAAAAACTTCTCATTGCCTTTCAGGCGATGGCATCTAGCTGTCAGACGAAGTGGGCGGGGCGGGATTTAGCGCAGGGGGGTGGCAGCGCTGGATTCAGGCCGTGGCGCGTTGCAACCGATGTGGGAGCCGGCAAGGCCGGCTTCTCCACCTGCTGCAACGCACCTGGCCTGTGGCAGGCAGGTTTGCTCAGGCCGGCTGCAGTTCGCTCACGACCTTGCCGGCGTGCAAACGGATCAGCTGGTCGGCAATGTCGAAGTAACGGTCGTCGTGGGAGATGACGATGATGGTCTTGCCCAGGCGCTTGAGGTCAGGCAACAGCTCGGTGTAGAAAATTCGCCGGAAGGTCGGGTCCTGGTCGGCCGCCCATTCGTCGAACACCAGCACCGGTCGCTCTTCCAGCCAGGCACTGACCAGCGCCAGGCGCTTGCGCTGCCCGGTGGACAGATCGGTGGTGCTGAACACTCCATCGCGAATGCTGACCTTGTGGTCGATCTCCAGTCGTCTGAGGTAGCGCGCAGCATCCTCGGGCACCGGCTTGTCACCCTGGATCACGTCGTCGAACAGGTAGTAGTCGGCAAAGATGGTGGTGAAGATCTGCCGATAATCATCGCGGTTGGCCGCCGTCACCGCCTGGCCATTGAGCTCGATGCTGCCCGACTGCGGCGCGTACAGGCCCAGCAGCAACTTGATCAGGGTGGTCTTGCCACACCCGTTCTCGCCGACGATGAAGACGATGTCGCCCTGCTGGATGCTTACGTTCACCGGGCCCAGGCGGAATGGCTCGCTGCCCGGCACCGGGGCGAAACTGTAGCTCACCTGATTCAGGACCAGGCTATGCAGCGGCGTGGCCGGCTGGCTCTGGTCGTCGAGCAGCAGGTGGGGCTCGGGGGAGGAGAACTGCTTGGACAGCTCGGCAATGCGGCGGAAGGCGATCTGTGCCTTGCTGATGATCGGCAGGGTGCCGATCAGGTGCTCCAGCGGGCCCTTCATGTACAGCAGCACCAGCACGAAGCCGCTCATCACCGTCTTGTCGGCGCTGGGCCACCAGGACTGCAAGGCCAGCGCCAGGCCGATGACCACGAAGAACAGCATCGAGCCCAGGCTCTTGGCGATCACGAAGGTGTTGATGGAGCGGATCTGCGTGTCGCAGATGCGGTTGGCGGTGTTGCGGATGCCGTGCAGGAACATGCGCTGGCGGCGCGGGCGGTGGATGCGCAGTTCCTTGGCGCCCTCGGCAATCGCGTTGTAGTGCTTTTGCAGGTCGTCCTCGGCTTCACGCGCGGCCTCGAAGCCGCGCATGCCCCAGGCGCGGGCGACAAACTGCATCGCCGTGCCCAGGCCGATGGCCAGCAGCATCACCAGGAACATCGGCCACGACAGGCTCGCCAGGTAGCCCAGGCAGCCCAGGGTCACGGTGAGGGACACCGCCAGTGGCGCGAAGGCGAAGGCGAAGTCGCTGATGGTGTCGACGTCGTGGGTCAGCACCGGAATCAGGCGGTGGCTGCGGTAGCGTTCGATCTGGTCGATGGGCGCAGCCAGGACCTTTTCGCCCAGTTCGCGGCGCAGCCTGGCGATGATGTGCTGGCCCACGTAGTTGCTGCCGATATCGGACAGGATGGTGCTGAGCAGGGCCATCAGGCACAGCCCGGCAAAGCCCAGCACCAGCCCCTGGGTGAGGCCGCTTTCGTTGTGCAGGGCGCTGTTGATGGTGGCCAGCAGCGCGGTGACGCTGAGGCCGCCGAGCATGCCCAGGCCGATCGACAGGCTTACCAGCGGCCAGAAGGGTTTGAGCAGGCCGAACAGTTCACTGATGGCCCCGCGAGGTTTGCTGGTCATTCGAGTCTCCCGAATCACACGTGGTTGAGGGGGCGGTCAGAGCTCGCGGGCAACGCGAAAACCCAGGTAGTCGCCGCGTACATCGGGGGCGCGGCTGTTACGGTTGCCCGAGCGCGAGAACACCGGCGCCTCGCCCCAGTCATTGCCGCGCATGATTCGGATGTCGCAGTTGCCGGTCAGCCACGCGCTGCCATCGGCGGGGGCGCCTTCATAGCTGGTGTTGAGGCAGTCGGCGACCCACTCGTAGACGTTGCCGTGCATGTCGTACACGCCGAAGGCATTGGGCGGGAAACTGCCTGCCGGGGAGGTGTACGAATAGCCGTCGGCAGGCCCGTAGGTGTTGGCGTGCCGAGCGATGCTGTACTTTTTTTCGTCGTTGTCATCGAACGGGAACGGGAACGGCCCGCGCGAGCCGGCGCGTGCGCCGTACTCACGCTCGGCCTCGCTGAGCATGCGGTAGGTGTGGCCGGTCTTTTTCGACAGCCACCGGGCGTAGTCCTGCACGTCGAAGTAGCTGACGCACACCGCTGGCTGGCGGGGACCCTGTTTGTAGGTCGGCTTGCTGGCGGTGCAGGCGCGCCCGGGTCGGGTGTCGCCGTCGGCGATCTTCACCCCGGTTTCGCGGATGTAGGCGTCCAGCTCGCCGGCGGTGACCTGGTAGCGGCTGATGGCAAAGGGCCTGGCGAAGGTCACGGTGTGCAGCGGCCCTTCGTCGTCCTCACGGCCGGTCTCGCCGGGCTCGGTGCCCATGGTGAAGCTGCCGGCGGGCAGTACCACCATTTCGGGGCAGTCCTTGCAGTCGGTGAATACCTGGCCCGGCTGGCGAGGGGAATCTGCCGCGTGGGCGCCCGCGCACAGTGCCAGGCCGAGCGCGGCACTGCACGACAGCTGTGCAAGGGTGCGCGACATGCGCGGGTACGGGGTTGAACGATGGTGAGGCATGGCAGGTTCCGTCAGCTGTTGGCTACAAGATGAAAGGGCGCGATCAGGCACGCAGGCGTTGGCCCAGCACGCTGATCAGGCGATCGATTTCGGCTTCGGTGTTGAGCAGGCCGGGCGCAGCGCGCACCACCGGGCCCACGTCGCGGGACACCGCATCCACCACGATGCGGTGGCGAGTCAGGTACGCGGCCACCTCGTCGGCGTCCTGGCCCTTGACCCGGAAGAAGGTGAAGCCTGACGAGTGACGCGGGCTGCGCGGGGTGACCAGTTCGATCGCCTTGTACTCGGCCAGGCGTTGCTTGAGGTAGTCGTTCAGCCCGTGGATGCGCGCCTGGATCGGCGCCTTGCCCACCTGCAGGTGCAACTCGAAGGCCTTGCCCAGGGCCCAGCGGTGCTCGAAGGCGTGGTAGCCGCCGGGGCTCATGATGGTGGCGAAGTCCTCGTTCTCGGAAAACGTGGCGAAGGTCGGCACCAGGTCCTTGAGCTCGGTGGAGGCCGCGCAGATGATGCCGGTGCCCCGCGGGCCGAACATCCATTTGTGGGTACCGGAGATGAAGTAGTCGCACTTTAGGTCGGCAAAGCGCATGTCTTCCACGCCGAACCCGTGCACGCCGTCGACCACATAGAGGATGCGGTCCTGCTCGTCGCGGTTGCGGTTGCGCTCGCGTACCAGCTCGCCGATGGCCCCGATGGGCAGTTTGACGCCGCTGCCCGAGTGCACCCAGGTCATGCCCAGTACCCGCGTGGACGGGCGGATCGCGGCGGCGATGTTGCCCAGTACCTCGTCGTCCGAGACCCGCTGCGGGTCGCGGAACAGGCGGATCTTGCGCACCTGGGTGCCCTCGCGGGTGGCGCGGTAGGCGAGGCTGTTGCGGGTGGAGTAATGCTCGTGTTCGGTGGTCAGGATCTCCTGGTGGGCGGCCACCTTAAGGCCGCCGTAGATCAGGCCCAGGCCCTCGGTGGTGCTGCCGGTGAGGGCGATCTGGCGTGGCTTGACCTCGAGGTAGCGGGCGGCCCAGTCGCGCACTTCGCCTTCGCGCTTCCATTCGGCCTGGGTTTCCCAGTCGACCCATTGCGCGGGGTGGCGGTCGAGTTTTGCGCGATAGTCTTCGATGGCATCGCGCACCGGCTTGGGATGGGAGGTGATCAGGAAGTTGGCGAAATGAGCGTAATCGGGGTCGAGCTCGAACAGGCTGCGAAAGCCGGCCCAGGCATCGCTGCCGCTGCCGCTGCCGAGCAGGGACGGGCCGGCGAGGGCGCCGGGCAACAGCTGGCTGCCCAGCGGCAGGCTGGCGGCCAGCAGGCCGGCGTACTTGAGAAGGGTGCGGCGATCGGTCATGACGGGGCTCGCTGGCGAGTCAACGGGAAGAGGCGGCTACAGGGCGGGCGGCGTTTTGCGCCTGTTCCCACACCCGCAGGAAGTTGCCGCCCCAGAGCTTGGCGATATCGGCCTCGGAGTAGCCGCGTGAGAGCAGTTCGGCGGTGACGTTGCGGGTTTCGCCCACATCGCGCCAGCCGTCCACGCCACCGCCCTCGTTGAAGTCCGAGCTGATGCCAACGTGATCGATGCCGACCTTGCGCACGGTGTAGTCGATGGCGTCACCGAACTCCTTGAGCGAGGCCGGCGGCTCTTCTTCGAGAATGCCGTACAGCTCGCTGGCGTACTGGCCGAAGCGCTGCTCGGGCCAGGCAGCGATGATCGGGTCGCCGGGCATCAGGGCCACCGCCAGGTTGGGCAGCGGCAGCAGGTCGAAGCGCGCACGCAGGGCGTTGAGCTTGTCCTGGGTCTTCTGGCTCAGGGGCTTGAGGTAGGTGGAGAAGGCCACCACCTGGATCACGCCGCCGCTGTCCTTGATCAGTTGCATCTCCTTGTCGCTGAGGTTGCGCGGGATGTCGACCATCGCCCGTGGGGCGGAGTTGGACGCCACCAGCGGCGTGCGGCTGAGCCGGGCCACCTGCTCCAGGGCCTTGGTGGACATCTGCGAGACGTCGATGATCACGCCCAGGTCGTTGAGCCGCTGTACCGCCTGGCGGCCCAGGGGCGACAGCCCGTCAAGGGCGTCGGCGGTGTCGTTGAAGAACGGCAGCGGGCGCGAGGAGTCGGCCCAGGCGTTGTTACCCACGTAGCTGAAGCCGAACATGCGCATGCCGCGCGAGGCCCACAGGTCGAGCAGGTCGAGGTCGGTACCCAGCGGGTAGGCGTTGAGCATGCTGATGAACACCGCGAACTTGCCTTCGCCGTGCAGGCGCCGCATGTCCTGTGGGGTGTAGGCGATGGCCACCTGGTTGGGGTAGTCGCGCACCATCGCCATGATCGACTTGTAGCGCACTTCCTGCAGGTTGCGTGCTTCCTGCACGAAGCCTTCGGTGGGCCGGTGCGGACCGTTGGGGCCGTTCCACATTTCGGGCCAGGCAAAAATGGTCAGCGCGGCGCCGGACAGGCGCCCGCGGGCGGTCTTGACGAGGTCGAAGCGTCCGCTGCCTTCCTTGTCGGCTTCATTGCCTTCCATGCCGAAGTTGGCCGGCAGGGTGATGTGGCTGTCGAACGAGAGCAGGCGATCCTGCAGTTCATTGGCCTGCTTGACCACCTCGCGGGGGTAGCCGGCGCTGGGGCCGAAGTAGGTCCAGGCGGCCACCCCGGCACCGGCGGTGAGCGCGGTGGCCAGGCTGATGTACAAGGCTTTTTTCCAGCGTGGTGTGGTCATCGTGGTCTCAGTCAGGTTCACCGTCGAGGTTCAGGCACGAGGCCTTTGCTATCTGGTGAGAACGAGCGCAATCGGCAGAAATTTAGCCGTCGCCTGCGCCCTGTGCGGGCCGCCCGGGGCCGCTTGCTGGCTAAATTTCCCTGTGTGCACAACGTTCTAGCTTCGACAACGCCATGCTCCATGGCGCAACGCGAGACACACAGGTAGGTCAATGACGATTTCTCGACGAGGGTTCATTGCGGGTGTTGCACTGACGGGCGTGGCGGTGCCTGGGGCGCTGTACGCGCACCGCGAGCTGACACGCGAGGAATTTCCGATCACCCCCGGGGAGGCCACCGTCGACTTGCCCGATACCGCCGGCCAGCAGTTGGCCGATACCCTGCGTGGCATCTGGCAGCTGGAAGGCGGCAATGCCGGCCTGGAAGGGCTTGAACACACGTCCCTGGAGTTGTTGCTGGATATTGCTCCGCGTGGCCGCGGCCTGCGCGGTTGCCTGGACACGCCCGAGCGCCTGCGCAGTGACGCCGAGCCCCGCTACCGGGTGGTGGGCGACCTGATGCCGGGTGCGCCGAATGTGTTGAGCTGGCGGCTGATACCCACAGCGGACGCTGCGGGGCTGGCGCGCTATGAGTGCCGCGTGCTGCTCGATGAGGTATGGGGCGATTTCGGTAACGCCGGCACTGCCACGCTCACCGGCCAGGTGCTGGACCTGCAGCGCCCGCTGGCCCTGCCCGAGCAGAACCACCGCTTTGTGGCGCGCAAGCGGACCTTCCCCGAAGCTCGCGAGCGCACCGCGCTGAACCCGACGTTGCTGGCGTGGCTGATCTCCCCCGAGCATCGCCTGTTCCACCAGTTGTGGCATGCCTCGCGGGACAAGTGGCACAAGCTGGCACCCAAGCAGCACGAGGCGTTGCGTGCCATCGGCTGGCAGCCCGGTCCGCGTGACCATGAGCGCGATGCCCGTGGCCCGCGCAAGGATCGCAACGGTTCGGGCGAGGACTTCTTTTTCATGCACCGGCACATGCTCGGTACCGCACGTTCGATGCAGGACCTGCCGTCTTGGCCGCGCTTTCCGATGCCGCAGCCGGAACTGGCGCGTGACCGCGCAGGCTTTTTGCGCTACTTCGACAACCAGGATGGCAACGCCTTGCCGCCCACCTGGCTGGCGCAGGGCGATGACGAGTACACCCAGTGGGTCAAGGACATCAAGAGCAGTGAGGTTTTCCATGCCAACTTCGAGCTGTGGGAGTCACGCTACAGCGACCCGCATTATCTTTCGCGCCTGACCCTGGGGCAGTTCGGCTCGGAGGTGGAACTGGGGTTGCACGACTGGCTGCACATGCGCTGGGCGTCGGTGCCGCGTGACCCGGTCAACGGTGCACCGGTGCCCTATGCGCGCACCCCTAGCGATTTTGCGCCGCGCTGGTACGGGCCCGAAAACGATTTTCTCGGCGACCCGTTCTCGTCCCACGTCAACCCGGTGTTCTGGCGCTTCCATGGCTGGATCGATGACCGTATCGAGGACTGGTACCGCGCCCATGAGCGCTTTCACCCCGGCCAGGTGGTGCGGCGCGAGGTCAACGGGGTGGCGTGGTTCGCGCCCGGGCGCTGGGTGGAGGTGGCCGACCCCTGGCTGGGCCCGATCACCCACGGTTGCAGCACGGTGCCGGGCCTGCAGGTGGGCAAGAGCGTGGAGATGGACCCGGAGACCATGAAGCTGGCGTTGCGCATCACCTACAGCGACGAAGACGGGCTGGCCAGCCTGGTTCGCCGGGTGCCGCAGCGTCCGTGGTACGCCCGTCACCTGAAGGTCAGGCAGCGCCAGGTGTAAGGCGCTGCCTGCCGGTGTGCCCTAGCGTACCTGGGGGGTTGCCTGCCAGCCGCCGCCCAGCGCCTTGTACAGCGCGATGCTGGCCTGCAGGCGCGAGCGGCGCAATTGCACGTTGTCGTCCTGGGCAGCGAACAGCGTGCGCTGGGTTTCCAGCACGGTGAGCAGGTCTTCGGCACCTGCCTGGTAGCGGCTCTGGGCAATCTGGAAGGCGCGTTGCGCCTGGGCCAGCTCTTCGCTTTGCCACTGGCGTTGCTGGTCCAGCCCGCGAATGCTGTTCAGGGCCTTCTCTACGTCGGCAAAGCCATTGATGATCGCGCCGCGGTAGGTTTCCAGCAGTTCCTGCTGGCGTGCCGTGGCCTTGTCGCGCTCGGCCTTCAGGCGCCCGCCGTTGAAGATCGGCGCCACCAGCCCGGCACCCAGGTTGTACACCGGGTTGCGCAGCATGTCGTCGACGTGGGAGGCGCCCGAACCGACGGTAGCAGTCAGGGTCAGTGCTGGCAGCATGTTGGCCCGCGCCACCTGCACATCGGCTTGCGCTGCGGCCAGCTGGGCTTCGGCGCTGGCGATGTCGGGGCGACGGGTAAGCAGCTCGCTCGGCAGGCTGGCGGCAATGTCCGGCCAGCTCAGCCGGGCGAAGGCTTCACGATCCAGCTGCAGTTGCTGGCGCGGTTGGCCAAGCAGGGCGGCCAGGCTGATCAATGTCTGCTCGGCGTCCTGGGCCAGCAGTGGCAGCTGGCGCTGTTGCGCGGCCACCAGGCTCTTCTGCTGGGCCAGTTCCAGTGCGGTGGCGGAGCCCGAGTCGTAGCGGCTCTGCACCAGGTGCAGCACGCTCTGGGCGTTGTCCAGGTTCTGTTCGGCAATGCGCTGCTGTTCGACCAGGGCCAGCCAGCGCGTGTAGTGGTCGGCCACGCCGCTGAGCAGGGTCAGCTCGACGGTGTCGCGCTCGAACTCGCTGGCTTGCAGGCTGAAGCGGGCGCTGTCGCGACCGGCGCGCTTGCCACCCCAGAAGTCCACCTCGTAGGTAGCGCTCAGGCTGGCCTGGTAACTGTTGGTGGCCTTGTTGGCGGTGCTGTTGTCCAGGGTGCTGGAGCGGTAGGCGTACATGCGCTTCTGGCGCGTGGCGTTGAGGCCCGCATTGAGTTCGGGCAGCAGCGCGGCGCCGGCGATCACGGCACTGGCCTGGGCCTGGCGCACACGGGCGACGGCACCGGCCAGGTCATGGCTGCCCACCCGCGCCTGGTCGATCAACTGGTCGAGTTCGCGGCTGCCGAAGGTGGTCCACCATTGCCGGTCAAGGGTGCCGGCCGCGTCCAGGTGTTCGGTATGCCAGCGTGGCGGTAGCTGCAGGCCGCTGTCCGGGCGCGGCGCCTGGCTGGCGCAGGCCGCGAGCAACAGGCTGGCGGCAAGTAGGGTCAATGGCGCTTTCATAGTGTGTTCATTCGCTGGTAAGGGCTGCCACCGGGTCGAGCCGGGCGGCCTTGCGGGCAGGCATGAAGCCGAAGATGACGCCGGTGACCAGGGCGCAGGCAAAGGCACCGAGCACGGCGGTCAGGGAAAACGCCACGGCCACCTCGCTGAGCAGCAGCGCCCCCCCCACCAGCAGGGCCAGGCCGATGCCGGTGAGGCCGCCGACCACGGAGAGCATCACCGCCTCGGTCAGGAACTGGCGCAGGATGTCGCGCTGGCGGGCACCGGTGGCCATGCGGATGCCGATCTCGCGGGTACGCTCGCGCACGGTCATGAGCATGATGTTCATCACGCCGATGCCGCCCACCAGCAGCGAGATGGCGGCAATCGCGCCGAGCATCAGCGACAGGGTGCCCTGGGTGCGGGCTTCGGCCTGGATCATGGCGGCGTTGTTGGTCAGCTCGTAGTCGCGCTTGCCGTTGTGCAGGCGCAGCATCAACTGGTCGATGGCCTTTTCGGCCTCGTTGACGCGACGTGCATCGGCGGCGGCAATGGCCACGTACTCGGGGTTCTGGCTGCCGAACAGGCGGATGCTGGCGGCCGAATAGGGCACCGCGATACGGTCGTCGCTGTCCTGGTCGCCTGAACTTGCGCCTTTTTCGGCGAGCACACCCACCACCTGGAAGGGCACGTTCTCGATCAGGATGTATTCGCCAATGGGGTTGGCGGCGTCCTTGAGCAGCTTTTCGCGCACCTTGTGGCCGATGACCGCGACGGCGCTGGCGTTGCGCTCGTCGGCTTCGGTGAAATAGCTGCCTTGCACCACCGGCCAGTTGAAGATGGCCGGGAAGTTGGTGTCGTTGCCGCCCACGTAGCTGGTGTAGTCGGCATTACCGTAGCGCACGCCGGCGGTGGAGCCGTTGACCGGCATGATGCGCTGGACCTGCGGCAGCCTGCCCACGGCGGCGACGTCTTCCAGGGTGATGACCCCAGGCGGTGTACGCGGGTTGGGAGCGTGCCCGCTGAGGTAGATGATGTTGGAACCGAACGCGCCCATCTGCGCCATCACCTGGCGCTTGCTGCCTTCGCCCACCGCCAGCATCACCACCACCGAGGCCACGCCGATGACGATGCCGAGCAGGGTGAGGGCAGTGCGAAAACGGTTGATCCACATGACGCGCCAGGCGGCCTGCACGGCATCGACCAGCTCGCCCTTCCAGGCCCCGGCATATTCGCTGCCGTCGGCCATGCGTTCGCGCAGGTCGACGGCCTGCAGGGCACCCGGCGGAGCGTCCACCGGCTGGTCCAGCGGGACCGGCGCCGAGTCGCTGATGATCCGGCCGTCGCTGATCTCGATGATGCGCCTGGCGCGGGCCGCCACCGCACGGTCGTGGGTGATGAGGATGACCACGTGGCCCTGGCTGGCCAGTTCGTCCAGCAGCTTCATGACCTCTACGCCGCTGTGGCTGTCCAGCGCCCCGGTGGGCTCGTCGGCGAGGATGATGTGGCCGCCGTTCATCAGTGCGCGGGCGATCGACACCCGCTGTTGCTGGCCGCCGGACAGTTGGTGCGGGCGGTTGGCGGTACGCTGGCCCAGGCCCAGGCGCTCGAGCAGCGCAGCGGCGCGCGCGTGTCGCTCCGGCGCCGGGGTGCCGGCGTAGATCGCGGGCATCTCGACGTTCTCTTGGGCCGAGCAGGAGGGGATCAGGTGATAGCCCTGGAACACGAAACCGAAGGCCTCGCGGCGCAGCCAGGCCAGGGCGTCGCTGTCGAGGTGGGCGACGTCCTCGCCGGCGAACAGGTAGTGGCCGCTGGTGGGGCGGTCGAGGCAGCCGAGTATGTTCATCAGGGTCGACTTGCCGGAGCCCGAGGCGCCGACGATGGCGAGGAACTCACCGGCATGGATGGACAGGTCGATGCCATGCAGGACGTCGACCCGCGGCGTGCCTGCGCCGCCGTAAGACTTGCTGATGGATTTGAGCTGGATCAGTGGCGTCTGCATTCAACCCTCGCTGCCTTCTAGCGGGCCGATCAGCAGGCGGTCGCCTTCGCTCAGGCCATCGAGGATCTCGATGTGCAGGCGGTCGCTGATGCCGGTGCGTACCTGACGTTCCTCGACGCGGCCGTTGCTGGCCACCACCCTGGCCATCTGCGTGGTGTCCCTGAGCCCGCCGTGCAGGGCGGCGATGGGGGCGGTGAGGACATTGCTGGCCTGGCTGGCCACGAAGAATACCTGGGCGGTCATCTCGGCCATCAGTGCGCTGTCGGCGTTGTCGACGTCCAGCAGTACGGTGTAGAGCACCACGCGGCCACTGCCGCTTTTGCTCGAGGTGTTCGGGCTGCCACCGCCCTGGCCGCTTTCGCCCAGCGGTTTGGGCGGGATCGGCAGGATCTGGCGCACGGTGCTGGCCCAGCGCCGGCTACCGCCGCTGAGGGTGGTGAAGTAGGCGTTCATGCCCGGCTTGACGTGGCCGATGTCGGCTTCGGAGACCTCGGCCCACACGGTCATCGGCGAGAGCTTGGCGATGCGCAGGATCAGCGGGGTCTGCTGCTGTGCGTTGAGGGTCTGGCCTTCGCGGGCATCGACGGCCACCACGGTACCGGACATCGGCGCGTAGATGCGCGTGTAGCCCAGTTCTGCCTGGTCGCTGCGCAGGGTGGCCTGGGCCTGGCGGATCTGCGCCTGGTACATGTCGATGCGGGCCTGGGTGGCCTTGAGTTCGGCGCGCGCGGTCTGTACGTCTTCCTCGCGGGTGGCGCCATTGGCCACCAGGCTCTGCTGGCGCTGGTACTTCTGGCGGGCCAGTTCGTTCTGGGCGCGCTGTTCCTGGAGCTGGGCCTGCAGGTTCTCGATGGCGAAGCGGCTGGCATCGAGCTTGGCCTGCTGGGTGGAGGGGTCGATCTCGACCAGCAACTGGCCTTCCTCGATCGAGTCGCCGGCTTCGACGTGGATCTTGCGGATCTGCCCGGAAGCCTGGGCACCGACATCGACGTAGCGTCTGGGTTGCAGGGTGCCCAGCGCGGTGACGCTGCTTTCGATGTTGGCGCGGGTGACCGCCACGGTGGTCAGTTGGTCGTTGCCTGGCAGGGTCTTCCAGGCGACCAGCGTGCCCAGGGCAAGCAGGCCGAGGCAGCACACGAGCAGGCGGCGTTTGTTTTTCGGGCGTTTCATGCGGGCTTCCAACCAGGGGGTTGATCCATGCCAGGAGGTGACGAACACGCGCTCGGCAGGCATGGAAGGCTGCAAGTTAAACGAGCGGTATTCGAGGTAATTTAAACCGGTGCGTGGCTGGGCCAGCCCGCGCCAGGGCAACACGGGCGAGAGTATGACCGAGTCGCTTGATGAGAATAATATTAATTAGTGTTATTGTGTCGAGCCATACGACCCAGCGGGTTCAACCTCGGCAACGTCGCGCACAGGTACTGTTGTGGAACACTACTATCGAGAGCTGGTGAGCTTTCTGATGTCGCGCCTGGGCAGCCGCCACGCGGCCGAAGACGTCGCCCATGACGCCTACCTGCGGGTGCTGGAGCGGGCTGATTCGCAACCTATCGAGCACCCTCGCGCGTTTCTCTACCGTACTGCACTGAACCTGGTGGTGGATGGCCATCGACGCGAGCGGATCCGCCAGGTCGAACCCCTGGAGGTGCTCGATACCGACGAGCGCTGGCACAGCCCGACCCCCTTGCACGCCATGCATGGCGATCAGCGCCTGGCATTGATGCAGCGTGCGCTGGCCGAACTCAGCCCGACATGCCGCGACAGCTTCATATTGCGCAAGCTCGATGGCCTGTCGCATCAGCAGATCGCCTTGCGCCTGGGCATTTCCCGCAGCCTGGTGGAGAAGCACATCGTCAATGCGATGAAGCACTGCCGCGTGCGCATGCGCGAGTGGGAATCCTGAGCGCGGGGCTGCGATCCAGGGTGAAAGTTCGGGTTGTTCCTTGATTTATGCGCGATTCCCTACAAGTATCAGTGGCAGACCTCTGTTCAGGCGCGATGTTTGCAGCAACTTGCAGTCGTGGATTGTCGCTGTAGGGTCAAGGACGCTAACTCCCTTTACCTTCTGCCAGGTCCGGACGATGCCAAACAAATCGATGCGCATCCTGATCGCCGACGAGCACCCCAGCCAGTTGCTGCAACTGGAAAAGATGCTCAATGGACTGGGCTATTACCGCATTGCCCCGGTCGAGAGTTTCGTCGAACTGCAGCGCCTGGTGCAGGCGGCCCTGCAGCCCTTCAATCTGCTGATCGGCAACATCGATCTGGCCAGCCACGCGGGCGTGGACATGGCGCGCTTCTGCAAGGCGAGCCTGCCGATCCAGCATGCCTTGCTGTATCACTCTCAGCACCTGAAGGTACCTGCAGTACCGGTGTCACAGCGCCAGGCGGTGAGCCTGAGCCTGCCCAAGGTGCCAGACAGCGAGGCGCTGGAGTCCTTCATGGCGATCATCGATGCGCCGGTGGTAATCGATCAGATGGAGCTGAGCGGTGGCCTGGGCGCCCGTGCAGGCTACCTGCCGCGGCGCACCAATTTTGCCCAGACCGTGTTCTGTCGACCGTCCTGAAGCTTGTCGGGCCATTGGCCGCAGTGTTTTGCTATCCTCTTGCGTTTGCCGATTTGCGGAAACGCCCATGAGTGCCATCGCTACCCCCCGACCGTCGTTGTCACGCGCAGACCACAAGACCCTGGGCCTGGCGGCGCTGGGCGGTGCGCTGGAGATCTACGATTTCATCATCTTCGTGTTCTTCGCGCTGACCCTGAGCCAGCTGTTCTTCCCGCCCGAGATGCCGGAGTGGCTGCGTCTGCTGCAGAGCTTCGGGATCTTCGTCACCGGGTACCTGGCGCGGCCGCTGGGCGGCATCCTGATGGCGCATTTTGCCGATCACCTGGGGCGCAAGAAGGTCTTCAGCCTGAGCATCCTGATGATGGCGCTGCCGTGCCTGCTGATCGGGGTGATGCCGACCTATGCCGACATCGGCTACGCGGCGCCGCTGATCCTGCTGGGCCTGCGCATTCTGCAGGGCGCGGCGGTGGGCGGTGAGGTGCCAAGTGCCTGGACCTTCGTCGCCGAGCATGCGCCGGCCGGGCGGCGGGGCTATGCGCTGGGTTTTCTGCAGGCCGGGCTGACGTTCGGCTACCTGCTGGGCGCGCTGACCGCCACGGCGCTGGCCCAGGTGTTCACCGCCCAGGAGATTCTGGACTACGCCTGGCGCTATCCATTCTTGCTGGGCGGGGTGTTCGGCGTGATCGGGGTGTGGCTGCGCCGCTGGCTGAGCGAGACGCCGGTGTTCCTGGCGCTGCGCGAGCGGCGTGAACAACCGGTGGCCTTCCCGCTGCGCACGGTGCTGCGCGAGCACCGCCGCGCGCTGGTGCCGGCGGCCCTGCTGACCTGCGTGCTGACCTCGGCGGTGGTGGTGCTGGTGGTGATTACCCCGACGGTGATGCAGCAGCGCTTCGGCATGAGCGCGGCCGACACCTTCGCCCTGAGCGCGCTGGGTATCGTGTTCTTGAACATCGGTTGCGTGCTGGCCGGCTTGCTGGTGGACCGGGTAGGTGCCTGGCGCGCGCTGATGGTCTACAGCCTGTTGCTGCCGTTGGGAGTGGGGGCGCTGTATGCCAGCCTGATCGGCGGCTGGGGCTGGACCGGGGTGGCCTATGCGCTGGCAGGGCTGGCCTGTGGTGTGGTGGGGGTGGTGCCGTCGGTGATGGTCGGGCTGTTTCCGCCGGCCATTCGCGTGTCGGGGATTTCCTTTACCTACAACCTGGCCTATGCGCTGTGGGCCAGCACCACGCCGCTTATGCTGATTGCGCTGATGCCGTGGAGCCCATGGGTGTGTGTTGGGTTCTGCCTGCTGATGGGCACGGTGGGCCTGCTCACGGCGGTGTACTTCAGTGCGCGGGAGGACCTGCGGGCCGGGGATGAACTGGTGTTGGCGAAGGTGTGAGACCGTTTGCTCGAACGCCTTCACGAAAAAGCCCCCAGCGCCGCAAGGCGTGGGGGCTTTTTTTGTGGGCGGTACTTACATGTTCGGGTAAGTCGGGCCGCCAGCACCTTCCGGGGTCACCCAGGTGATGTTCTGCGAAGGGTCCTTGATGTCACAGGTCTTGCAGTGCACGCAGTTCTGGGCGTTGATCTGGAAGCGCTTGCTGCCGTCTTCCTGGCTGATCACCTCGTATACGCCGGCCGGGCAGTAGCGCTGCGCCGGTTCGTCGTACAGCGGCAGGTTGGTGCCGATCGGAATGCTCGGGTCGGTCAGCTTAAGGTGGCACGGCTGCTCTTCTTCATGGTTGGTGCTGGAGAGGAACACCGAGCTCAGCTTGTCGAAGCTCAACTTGCCATCGGGCTTGGGGTAATCGATCTTCTTCGAGTCGGCCGCCAGCTTGAGGCAGGCGTAGTCCGGCTTGGTGTCGTGCAGGGTGAACGGCAGCTTGCCGCCGAACCAGTTCTGGTCGACATAGTTGAATGCCGCGCCGAGCATCGGGCCGAACTTGTGCATCGCCGGGCCGAAGTTGCGGCTGGCGAACAGTTCTTCGTACAGCCAGCTGGCCTTGAAGCCGTCGACGTAGGCGGTCAGTTCGTCGCCACCCTCGCTACCGGCCAGCAGCGCATCGGCCACCGCTTCGGCTGCGAGCATGCCGGACTTCATGGCGGTGTGGCTGCCCTTGATCTTGGCCACGTTCATGGTGCCCAGGTCGCAGCCGATCAGCGCGCCGCCCTTGAATACCATTTTCGGCAGCGAGTTCAGGCCGCCCTTGGCCAGGGCACGGGCGCCATAGCTGATGCGCTTGCCACCCTCCAGGTACTGGGCGAGCACCGGGTGGTGCTTGAGGCGCTGGAACTCGTCGAACGGGGAGAGGTAGGCGTTGGCATACGACAGGTCGACGATCAGGCCGACCACCACCTGGTTGTTTTCCAGGTGATACAGGAACGAGCCGCCGGTGTTCTCGGTGCTCATCACGTCCAGCGGCCAGCCGGCGGTGTGGATCACCAGGCCTTGCTGGTGCTTGGCCGGGTCGATTTCCCAGATTTCCTTGAGGCCGATGCCGTAGTGCTGCACGTCGCTGGCGTTGTCCAGGTCGAAGCGCTTGATCAGTTGCTTGCCGATATGCCCACGGCAGCCTTCGGCGAACAGCGTGTACTTGCCGCGCAGTTCCATGCCGGGGGTGTATACGCCTTCCTTGGGGTTGCCTTCGCGGTCGACACCCAGGTCGCCGGTGATGATCCCGCGGACCACGCCGTTTTCATCGAACAGCGCTTCCTGGGCAGCGAAGCCTGGGTAGACTTCCACGCCCAGGTTCTCGGCCTGCTGGGCCAGCCAGCGGCACAGGTTGCCCAGCGAGATGATGTAGTTGCCTTCGTTGTGCATGGTCTTGGGCACGAACAGATCGGGCACCTTGACCGAGCTGCTGGCGTCGCGCAGCACGTAGATGTCGTCGCGCTTGACCTCGGTGTTCAGTGGCGCGCCGAGTTCTTTCCAGTCCGGGAACAGTTCGTTCAGGGCATGCGGCTCGAACACCGCACCGGAGAGAATGTGTGCACCGACCTCGGAGCCTTTCTCGACCACGCAGACGCTGATTTCATTACCGGCTTCGGCGGCCTTCTGCTTCAGTCGGCAGGCGGCGGACAGGCCTGCCGGGCCAGCGCCGACGATGACCACGTCGAATTCCATGTATTCGCGTTCCACAGGTTCTCTCCTACTCAAGGCTCATCGGTTTTTCTTTGTTGGCGGGTGTCAGGCGGTCATTTCGATGTACCCGGGTGTGTAGCTCGGGTGATGACGGACTACACCGCTTTCTCTTGGCCGCGCATTATATCTACACCACTTGCGAGGTCCAATACAAACGTTTGTTTGAATTTGCCGCAGCCCAGTAAAATCAAAGACGCACGGCTTGAAGCTGGCTGGTTTGCCGTATTGACCGGATTGGGCGTTACGGTCAAGATACGGGCGGTTTTACGCTCGCCGTAGGCTGACCGTCGGATGCAGGAGCACCCCTAAAAACCAGGCAAAAAGCAGGGCAGTTACGCCAGGACCCGCCTTTGTAGTGGAGTTTACACGCCACGACAAACAATGACCCACGGGTTTTGCGCGCAAGCGTCGAGAACAGACTGCACAGTCAGTTGAATTTCACCTGCTCGCGTTCGTTTTTGGAGGTGCCCTTGTACCCACGCGCAATCGCCCGGTTCTGCCCAGGCGACATTCTTTTCACCGGAGAGTAACGAGGAATCCATGAAGGTTCTTGTAGCTGTCAAACGAGTGGTCGACTATAACGTCAAGGTTCGCGTCAAGGCGGACAACTCCGGCGTAGACCTTGCTAACGTCAAGATGTCCATGAACCCCTTCTGCGAAATCGCCGTAGAAGAAGCCGTGCGCCTGAAAGAGAAGGGCGTGGCGAGCGAAATCGTCGTCGTTACCGTCGGCCCGGCCACTGCCCAGGAGCAGCTGCGTACCGCCCTGGCCCTGGGTGCCGACCGCGCCGTGCTGGTCGAGTCGGCTGAAGAGCTGACCTCGCTGGCCGTGGCCAAGCTGCTCAAGGCTGTGGTCGACAAGGAGCAGCCTCAGCTGGTCATCCTTGGCAAGCAGGCCATCGACAGCGACAACAACCAGACCGGCCAGATGCTGGCTGCGCTGACCGGTTATGCCCAGGGTACTTTCGCCTCCAAGGTGGAAGTGGCCGGCGACAAGGTCAACGTCACCCGTGAAATCGATGGCGGCCTGCAGACCGTTGCACTGAACCTGCCAGCGATCGTGACCACCGACCTGCGTCTGAACGAGCCGCGCTATGCGTCGCTGCCGAACATCATGAAGGCTAAGAAGAAGCCGCTGGAGACTGTGACTCCGGACGCGCTGGGCGTTTCCACCGCCTCTACCAACAAGACCCTGAAAGTCGAAGCGCCAGCTGCACGCAGCGCTGGTATCAAGGTCAAGTCGGTGGCTGAACTGGTCGAGAAACTGAAGAACGAGGCGAAGGTAATCTAAATGACTATCCTGGTTATCGCTGAACACGAAAACGGCGCCGTTGCCCCGGCGACCCTGAACACCGTTGCTGCCGCCGCGAAAATCGGTGGCGATATCCACGTACTGGTCGCTGGCCAGAACGTGGGTGGCGTTGCCGAAGCTGCCGCGAAAATCGCTGGTGTGGCCAAGGTGCTGGTAGCCGACAACGCTGCCTATGCGCACCAGCTGCCGGAAAACGTCGCGCCGCTGGTGGCCGAGCTTGGCAAGGCCTACAGCCACGTGCTGGCACCAGCCACCTCCAACGGCAAGAACATCCTGCCGCGCGTTGCCGCTCTGCTGGACGTCGACCAGATCTCCGAGATCATCGCGGTCGAGTCGGCGGACACCTTCAAGCGTCCGATCTACGCCGGTAACGCCATTGCCACCGTGCAATCGAGCGCTGCGGTCAAGGTCATCACCGTGCGTGCCACCGGCTTCGACGCCGTTGCCGCCGAAGGTGGTTCGGCTGCTGTCGAAGCGGTTGGCGCTGCCCACGATGCGGGCAAGTCGGCATTTGTCGGCGAAGAGCTGGCCAAGTCCGATCGTCCTGAGCTGACCGCTGCCAAGATCGTCGTCTCCGGCGGTCGCGGCATGCAGAACGGTGACAACTTCAAGCACCTGTACGCGCTGGCCGACAAGCTCGGCGCCGCCGTGGGTGCTTCGCGCGCCGCGGTCGACGCAGGCTTCGTGCCCAACGACATGCAGGTCGGCCAGACCGGCAAGATCGTTGCGCCGCAGTTGTACATCGCCGTCGGCATCTCTGGCGCGATCCAGCACCTGGCCGGCATGAAGGACTCCAAGGTGATCGTTGCGATCAACAAGGACGAAGAGGCGCCGATCTTCCAGGTGGCCGACTACGGCCTGGTCGCCGACCTGTTCGAAGCCGTACCTGAGCTGGAGAAGCTGGTTTAATCCAGCCGCTTCACTTATAAAGAGCCCGGTCTTTTGATCGGGCTTTTTTATTTCGCGACGCAAGGGAGGCATGTGCATGGGGTGGCTTGGCCGAATGGCGATGGCGGGATTGCTGGGGTTTGCCTGCTTGCCCACGGCGGCGCTGGCGGTGGGCAAGTGCGAGCGTCTGGTGGCGACCGGCAGCCCCGATGCGCCGCCCTATGCCTGGCGCGACCCGCAGGACCCCAGGCACCTGATTGGCGCCAACGTCGACCTGCTCAAGCAGGTGGCGACGGAGCTTGGGCTGAAGGTCGAGGTGCTGTACGCAGGCAAGCGCAACGAGGCGCAGGATGAAGTGCGCAGCGGACGCATGGACCTGCTGGTGGATGCGCCGCTGGCCACTGAAGACCTGACCCGCGTCGACTTCATCCACCCGGCGCTGCTGCAGAACGACTACCTGGTGTGGACCCGGCACGACTCCACGCTGGCCTACGACGGCCTGGCCGATCTGCACCAGCACCAGGGCGCGATCTCGGAGAAGGCCAGACTGACCCCGGCGTTCGCCCAGTTTGCCAAGGACCAGTTGAAGCTGGCGCCGGCGCAGAACCTGACCCAGGCATTCCAGAAGCTTTTGCTTGGCCAGGTCGACTATGTGCTGGCCGGGCGTTACGCCGGCATGGCCATGGCGCAGACCCTTGGCATGGCCAACGACCTGATCGCCCGCGGCCTGCCGCTGGATCGCCCCGGGCTGTACCTGGCGCTGTCGCACAATTCGGCGTGCAATGACGCCTGGTTGCGCGGACAGCTGGCCAAAAAACTGACAGAATTGCCGGCCTCAGGCGTGCCTCAGGCAGTACTGCAACGCAATGTCGAGCGCTGGAAGGCGCAGCTGCAGCAACCGCTCGACGCCCCCAAACAGTAGGAAGATTGTGTGAGAACTCAACCGCTTTTCGCTGCCATGGCGTTACTGGCCCTGGCCGGTTGCGCTGCCGACCCGGCGCCCCACGAGCAGATGCGCCTGTCCGAACAGGCGCTGGAGCAGGCCAAGGCCGTCGGTGCCACCGACGAAGTGGCCGAGCTGAAGCTGGCCGAAGACAAGCTTGCCCGCGCCCGCAGCAACATGGCCAGCGAGTCGTACCGTGATGCGCGGCTGCGCGCCGAGCAGGCCGAACTTGATGCGCGGCTGGCCGAAGCCCGGGTGCTGACCCTCAAGAGTCAGGAGCAGCTGTCGCTGCTGCAATCGCGGGTCAATCGTCTGCGCAAGCAGTTGGGGGAGCAACAGTGAGTTCGATCAAGCCCTTGGTGGCCGTGTTGTGTGCAGGTGTGCTGGGGTTGCAGGGCTGCGCCAGCGAGCGCAGCGAAACCGCCCTCGACCAGGCCGCCGCCAGTTTCCAGGCAGTGAAGGACGATTCCAATGTGCTGCGCAGTGCGCCGCGTGACGTGATCCGCGCCGGCGAGTCGCTGGCCCGTGCCGAGCGGTTGTCCAGCTACGTGGGCAGTGGTGCGGACGTGCGCCATTACGCCTACCTGAGTCAGCGCTACAGCGAGATTGCCCGCGAGCACAGCAACCTGGTGCTCAATCAGGAGCGCCTGGCCAAGCTCGAACTGGAGCGCCAGCGCCTGCAACTGGCCCTGCGCGAAGCCAAGCTGGTCAGCGTGCAGCAGCAGGGCAAATGGCTGGAGGCGCAGATCGTCAGCCTGGCCACGACCCAGAGCGACCGTGGCCTGGTGATGACCCTGGGTGACGTGCTGTTCGATACCGGGCAGGCCGAATTGAAGAACTCCGCCAGCCGTACCGTGCTCAAGCTGGTGCAGTTTCTGCAGCTCAACCCCCGGCGCGTTGTGCGCATCGAGGGGTATACCGACAGCACCGGCACCCCCGAGGACAACCTGACGCTGTCGCGTGATCGTGCGCAGGCCGTGGCGGACATGCTGGTCGACCTGGGCGTCGACGAAAAACGCATCCAGGTCGAAGGCTATGGCGACCAGTACCCGATCGAGGCCAATGCCTCGGAGCGGGGCAGGGCGCAGAACCGTCGGGTGGAGATCGTGTTTTCCGACGAGAAAGGCCACCTGGGTGCGCCGCGCTGAGGTCGAGGTAAACAAAAAACCGGTGATAGTCACCGGTTTTTTTATGCCGCAAAGCTTGAAAAAGCCGCTGTCACACAACTGTGTAGTCGACTATTCTGGCATCTGTGCCCGTACACTTATGCACTGTTCCGGTATTCTTCGCCGACTGTACAAGAACAATTAGATAGCCCGCGTTTCGAGATCCGTCCCATGACCAATCTGTTGCTCTACCAGCGCATCGCCCAGCAACTGGCGGAAGACATCCGCCGCGGCGTCTATCAGCCCGGTGAGCGCGTACCGTCGGTACGCAAGATGAGCTCGCAGCTCAATGTCAGCCATGCCACCGTGCTGCAGGCCTATGCCAACCTCGAGGACCAGGGGCTGATTCGCGCGCGGCCGCAATCGGGCTACTACGTCCACCAGACCCCGGCCCTGACTGCGCAGACCCCGGACATCGCGCGGGTCGAGCGTCCAGGGCTGGTCACGCGCAGCAGCATCATCCAGCAGGTACTGACCGAAGCCCGGCGTGATGGGGTGTTCCCGCTGGGGGCGGCGGTTCCGCATGTGGACTACCTGCCGGTGCGCGCGCTGCACCAGCAACTGGCCAAGGTCACGCGGTTCCAGAGCCCGCGCGCGTTCAGCTACATGTTCAGCCCGGGTTTCGAGCCGCTGCGCCGGCAGATCGCCATTCGCATGCGCGACGCCGGGGTGGTGGTCGACCCGTCCGAAGTGGTGGTGACCCACGGTTGCGTCGATGCGCTGCAGATGTCGTTGCGGGTGCTGACCCGGCCAGGCGACCTGATCGCCGCCGAGTCGCCCACCTATTACGGGCTGCTGCAACTGGCGGACCTGCTGGGGCTCAAGGTGATCGAGATCCCCAGCGACCCGGCCACCGGCATCAGCCTGGAGGCCCTGCAACTGGCGGCCAACCAGTGGTCGATCAAGGCGCTGGTGCTGACTGCGCGGTTGAGCAACCCGCTGGGCGGCACCATTCCCGAGGAACGTCAGAAGCAGTTGCTGCGCCTGGCCTCGGATTTCAATATCCAGATCGTCGAGGACGATATCTACGGCGAGCTGATGTTCGAGCAAGGGCGCACCAAGGCACTCAAGGCCTTCGACCGGCTGGGGCGGGTGATCTATTGCTCGAGCTTTTCCAAGACCCTGTCGCCGGGGGTGCGTATCGGCTGGATGATCGCGGGCAACTATCAGCAGGAAATCCAGCGACTGCAGACCTTTACCACGCACTCGGCGTGCAGTGTGACGCAGATGGGGGTGGCGGCCTACCTTGAAAATGGTGGCTATGACCGCCATCTGCGCTACATTCGCCAGGAATATCGCAAGAACCTCAGTGCCTACCAGCTGGCGGTACAGCAGCACTTTCCGGAAGGCACCCAGATGAGCCGGCCTACCGGGGGCTTCATCCTGTGGGTCAGCCTGCCGGGGCGGGTCAACACCCAGGAGTTGCATGTACGTGCCTTGCAGCAGGGCATCAGCATCGCGCCCGGGCTGATCTTCAGTAACACGGAGCAGTTCAACCACTGCATTCGCCTCAACTGCGGCATTCCGTGGAACCGCGAGGCTGAGCGGGCGCTGCTGACATTGGGGATGCTGGCCCATCAGCTTTGCCAGGAAACCGCCTCGGGCGGATACCTCTAGATCGCGGGCTTGCCAGCGACTGCAGGAACAAGGAGCATGTGCGACTCATGAATACGTCTCGTTGCCTATGAAAGCGTTGAGCTGTGCTGCCGTGATGTTGTGTGCGCTGGGCCTGTGTGCAACGGGCCCGGCACTGGCTGTGCCCGGACCGGGGCCGATACTGCTGGCACAGGCGTCGGCTGCCCCGGCACCGGACCGGAAGCCTTCGACCCAGGCCCCGGTAAAAGCGAGTGCCAAGCCACAGGCCAAGCCCAAGGCGCAACCCAAGACCAAGGCTGGCGACCCCAGGAAGACGCCGGCCAAGGCGGTAAAGTCGGGCAAGCGCAAGGCCTCCGAGGTGATTGCCGCGCCCTTGCCCAAGGCGCGCCTGGATCTGAGCCTGCCCCCGGAGATGGTCAAGGACCTGCAGCCGAGCAGTCAGGAGGAAGTCCGTGTGCGACGTCCGCTGCTGCCGTCGTTGTTCGAAGAAAAGCCTGCCGCGGACAGCCCGTTCCAGCTCAATGGCCGCTTGATCAGCAACGAAATGCAATTGCAGTTGCGCAATGATGCCCGTCAGGACATCGAGGGTGCAGCCATCGATTTCGAGTTCAAGCAATAAACGCTGCTCGACCTGTCGGTCACATTCTGCGCGGCGATATTTCATCTGAGCGGTAATTTCAAACACCTGTTTTAGCGGTTACTATCCCCATTCACCCATCATTTGTTAGGCCGAGGTCCATGTCGTCATGAACTGCCGTGAAGGCTGTGGCGCTTGCTGCATTGCCCCTTCCATCAGCTCGCCCATTCCTGGCATGCCGCACGGCAAGCCGGCTGGCGAACGCTGTGTGCAACTGTCCGAGCACAACCTCTGCAGCCTGTTCGGCCAGCCTGAACGGCCGGCGGTGTGCTCGGGCTTCCAGGCGGAGGTGGACACCTGCGGCAATGATCGCGACGAGGCGATCAGGATCATCGGTTGGCTGGAGCAAGTGACGGCGGCTTGAGTGAGTGGAACTTCGCAAACAAGGAAAACAACACGATGGGTTCGATGAAGCGGGTAGTGGTGATTTGTGGTCTGAGTGCGATGTTCATGTCGGTGGCGCAGGCTGAAGACTGGAAGGTTGCCAAGCAAGCGGATGGCATCAAGGTATCGCTGAGCGAAGTGAGTGGTTCGAACTACAAGGCCTATCAGGGCGTGACGACCATCAAGGCGCCGCTGGCCAAGGTCCGGGCGCTGCAGGAAGACGTGGCCGGGGCCTGTGCCTGGATTCACGAGTGCAAGAGCCAGAAGCTGCTCAAGCACGAGGGTGACCAGAGCTGGACCTACACCCAGTTCAATACGCCGTGGCCGGTCACCCCGCGCGATTCGATCATCCATGTAACCACCAGCGAAGGTGCCGACGGCAGCCTGACCCGCAAGCTGGAGGGTGTGCCCAAGTACCTGCCGGAAGAAAAAGGCTATGTGCGGGTGGCTGAAGTGCAGGGTTTCTGGAAGCTGGTGCCCAAGGGTGACACTACCGAGGTGACATACCAGGTGCACACCGAGCCAGGCGGCAGTGTGCCAGCGATGGTGGCGAACAAGTTCGTGGTGGATGCGCCGTTCAATACGCTCAAGGCGTTGAAGGAGCGGGCGGAGAAACCGTAACAGTTTGATGGTAGGCTGCAATATGTCTCAACTGTAGGGGCCGCCAAGGCTTGCTCCTCCTGCATGAAGCGTTACGCAACAAAAAAGGCTGCCCGAGGGCAGCCTTTCTTGTTGTTGCAGGCGAGCCGTTTGGCTTACTTGCGGTCTTCCAGTTTGACGATGTCACGCGACTCGTAGCCGGTGTACAGCTGGCGCGGACGGCCAATCTTGTACGGGCTGGAGAGCATTTCCTTCCAGTGCGAGATCCAGCCGACGGTCCGCGCCAGGGCGAAGATCACGGTGAACATGCTGGTAGGGATGCCGATCGCCTTGAGGATGATCCCCGAGTAGAAGTCGACGTTCGGGTACAGCGAGCGCTCGATGAAGTACGGATCGGTCAGGGCGATCTCTTCCAGGCGCATGGCCAGTTCCAGCTGCGGATCGTTGGTGATGCCCAGCTCGCGCAGCACTTCGTCGCAGGTCTGCTTCATCACGGTGGCACGCGGGTCGCGGTTCTTGTAGACGCGGTGACCGAAGCCCATCAGCTTGAACGGGTCGTTCTTGTCCTTGGCCTTGGCGATGAAGGTGTCGATGTTCGAGACATCGCCAATTTCGTCGAGCATGGTCAGCACGGCTTCGTTGGCGCCGCCGTGGGCAGGGCCCCACAGTGCAGCGATGCCGGCAGCGATACAGGCGAACGGATTGGCGCCCGAGGAGCCTGCCAGGCGTACGGTGGAGGTCGACGCATTCTGTTCGTGGTCGGCGTGGAGGATGAAGATCCGGTCCATTGCCTTGGCCAGCACCGGGCTGATCGGTTTGATCTCGCACGGGGTGTTGAACATCATGTGCAGGAAGTTTTCGGCGTAGGTCAGGTCGTTGCGCGGGTACATCATGGGCTGGCCCATGGAGTACTTGTAGACCATCGCGGCCAGGGTCGGCATCTTGGCGACCAGGCGCACTGCCGAGATTTCCCGGTGCTGCGGGTTATTGATGTCCAGCGAGTCGTGATAGAACGCCGACAGGGCGCCAACCACACCGCACATGACGGCCATCGGGTGGGCGTCGCGGCGGAAGCCGTTGAAGAACGACTTCAACTGCTCGTGCACCATGGTGTGATTTTTGACGGTGCTGACGAACTGAGCCTTCTGCTCGGCATTCGGCAGTTCGCCGTTGAGCAGCAGGTAGCAGGTTTCCAGGTAGTCGGATTGCTCGGCGAGCTGTTCGATCGGGTAGCCGCGATGCAGCAGGATGCCCTTGTCGCCGTCAATGTAGGTGATCTTGGACTCGCACGATGCGGTCGCCATGAAACCAGGGTCGAAAGTGAAGTGACCCGTGGCCCCCAACCCTCTAACGTCGATAACATCGGGACCAACGGTGCCGGTTAAAATGGGCAGCTCGACGGGGGCTGCGCCCTCGATGACCAACTGCGCTTTTTTGTCAGCCATGTGGCCTCCTATTAATGCTTGAAATCATCAGACAGACCCCCCACGCAGGGCCCGCACCACTATAGTGAGATAAATTCGAATGTCAATTTGCCTAAAGCACGGTTGTAAAGGGCTTTGGGCGCTGTTTTTCCGCGAAATTGCGGCCCGTTTACGCCTTTTGTTCGCCAAAGGCAATGCGCTATTTGGGCTAGGGCTTCACGTTGTCATTAGTAGCCTAACTGTCTATACTCGGCACCCGACTGCCAGGGGCTTTAAAGCCCGCTTTTCTGGGGTCGTCACTCCCTGGGTGGTGGGTACCTGACCAGTACACTTACCAACAACTTTGCCCTGCTTGCTAGGGGCTCTTCAGTGTGAAAAAAGCCGTGAAAAGCCAACGACCTGTAAACCTAGACCTAAGGACCATCAAACTCCCCATTACCGGCGTTACGTCATTTCTTCACCGTGTTTCCGGCATCATCCTCTTTCTGGGCCTGGGCATCATGCTGTACGCATTGAGCCAATCCCTGAGTTCCGAGGAAGGTTTTGCCGAGGTGAAGGCATGCCTGACCAGTCCGCTGGCCAAATTCGTGGCGTGGGGCCTTCTGTCCGCCTTGCTGTATCACCTGGTTGCCGGTGTGCGCCATCTGATTATGGACATGGGCATCGGTGAGACGCTGGAAGGCGGCAAACTGGGCTCGAAAATCGTTATCGCCATTTCCGTGGTGGTGATCGTTCTGGCGGGAGTTTGGATATGGTAACTAATGTCACGAACCTGTCGCGTTCGGGCCTCTATGACTGGATGGCGCAGCGCGTTTCTGCGGTCGTTCTCGCGGCTTACTTCATTTTTCTGATCGGCTACCTGGTGGCGCACCCTGGCATCGACTATGCCCAGTGGCACGCCCTGTTCTCCCATAACGCGATGCGGATCTTCAGTCTGCTGGCCCTCGTTGCCCTGGGCGCTCACGCCTGGGTCGGCATGTGGACCATTGCCACCGACTACCTGACGCCGATGGCGCTGGGCAAGTCGGCGACTGCAGTTCGTTTCCTGTTCCAGGCGGTATGTGGTGTCGCGATGTTCGCGTACTTCGTCTGGGGTGTGCAGATTCTCTGGGGTATCTGATTCATGGCTAACATTCCAACGATTTCCTTCGACGCCATCATCATTGGTGGTGGCGGTGCCGGCATGCGCGCTGCGCTGCAGCTGGCTCAAGGCGGCCACAAGACCGCCGTGATCACCAAGGTGTTCCCGACCCGTTCGCACACCGTATCGGCCCAGGGTGGCATCACCTGCGCCATCGCTTCGGCCGACCCGAACGATGACTGGCGCTGGCACATGTACGATACCGTCAAGGGTTCCGACTACATCGGTGACCAGGACGCTATCGAATACATGTGTCAGGAAGGCCCGGCTGCGGTGTTCGAGCTGGACCACATGGGTCTGCCGTTCTCGCGTACCGAAACCGGCCGTATCTACCAGCGTCCGTTCGGTGGCCAGTCCAAGGACTACGGTAAAGGTGGCCAGGCCGCCCGTACCTGCGCCGCTTCCGACCGTACCGGTCACGCGCTGCTGCACACCCTCTATCAGGGCAACCTGAAAGCCGGCACCACCTTCCTCAACGAGTGGTACGCGGTTGACCTGGTCAAGAACCAGGACGGCGCCTTCGTCGGCGTGATCGCGATCTGCATCGAAACCGGCGAGACCGTCTACATTCGCGCCAAGGCCACCGTACTGGCCACCGGCGGTGCAGGGCGTATCTACGCCTCCACCACCAACGCCCTGATCAATACCGGCGACGGTATCGGCATGGCCCTGCGTGCCGGCGTGCCGGTGCAGGACATCGAGATGTGGCAGTTCCACCCGACCGGCATCGCCGGCGCAGGTGTACTGGTTACCGAAGGCTGCCGTGGTGAAGGTGGTTACCTGATCAACAAGCACGGCGAGCGTTTCATGGAGCGCTACGCGCCAAACGCCAAGGACCTCGCCGGTCGCGACGTTGTGGCCCGCTCCATGGTCAAAGAGATCATCGCCGGCAACGGCTGTGGCCCGAACGGCGACCACGTGATGCTCAAGCTCGACCACCTGGGCGAGGAAGTGCTGCACAGCCGCCTGCCAGGCATCTGCGAGCTGTCCAAGACCTTCGCGCACGTCGACCCGGTCGTTGCACCCGTACCCGTCGTTCCAACCTGCCACTACATGATGGGCGGCGTTGCCACCAACATTCATGGCCAGGCGATCTCGCAGAACGCCGACGGCGAAGACACCATCATCGAAGGGCTGTTCGCGGTCGGTGAAGTGGCTTGCGTATCGGTTCACGGCGCCAACCGCCTGGGCGGCAACTCGCTGCTCGACCTGGTGGTGTTCGGCCGTGCGGCCGGCCTGCATCTGGAAAAGGCCCTGAGCGACGGTATCGAATACCGCGACGCCAGCGACACCGACGTGGAAGTTGCGCTGAACCGTCTGAACAAGCTCAACGAGCGTACCGACGGCGAAGACGTGGCAACCCTGCGTCGCGAGCTGCAAAGCTGCATGCAGAACTACTTCGGCGTGTTCCGCACCGGCGAATACATGCAGAAGGGTATCGAACAGCTGGCTGGCCTGCGCGAGCGTATCGCCAACGTCAAGATCAACGACAAGTCCCAGGCCTTCAACACCGCGCGTATCGAAGCGCTGGAGCTGCAGAACCTGCTGGAAGTCGCTGAAGCCACTGCAATCGCTGCTGAAGTGCGCAAAGAGTCCCGCGGTGCCCACGCCCGTGAAGACTTCGAAGACCGTGACGACGAAAACTGGCTGTGCCACACCCTGTACTTCCCGGGTGAAAAGCGGGTTGCCAAGCGTGCAGTCAACTTCTCGCCGAAAACCGTTCCGACGTTCGAGCCTAAAGTCCGGACTTACTAAGGGTGGCCACTATGTTGAAAGTCGAAGTTTATCGCTACAACCCCGACACCGACTCGGCACCTAAGACCCAGGTGTTCGAAGTCGATACCGGCGGCAAGGACCTGATGGTTCTGGATGTGCTGGCACTGATCAAGGAACAGGACGAAGGTTTCTCCTATCGTCGTTCGTGCCGCGAAGGCGTGTGCGGTTCCGATGGCATGAACATCAACGGCAAGAACGGCCTGGCCTGCATCACCCCGCTGTCGGCGGTGGTGAAGAAGAACAAGCTGGTCGTGCGTCCGCTGCCCGGCCTGCCGGTCATCCGTGACCTGGTCGTTGATATGAGCATCTTCTACAAGCAGTACGAGAAGGTGAAGCCGTTCCTGCAGAACGATACCCCGGCGCCGGCGATCGAACGCCTGCAGTCACCGGAAGAACGCGAGAAGCTGGACGGTCTGTACGAGTGCATCCTGTGCGCTTGCTGCTCGACTTCCTGCCCGTCGTTCTGGTGGAACCCGGACAAGTTCCTGGGCCCGGCCGCTCTGCTTCAAGCTTATCGCTTCCTGGCCGATAGCCGTGACACCAAGACCCAGGAGCGCCTGGCGTCCCTGGATGATCCGTTCAGCGTATTCCGCTGCCGCGGGATCATGAACTGCGTAAACGTTTGCCCCAAAGGTCTGAACCCGACCAAGGCAATCGGCCACGTACGTAACATGCTGCTGCAAAGCGGCACCTGATTCAAAAGTGTTGTACCCGTAGCACACCGAAGTGCGGGCCCTTGCCCGCACCGAGGTGCAACTTGAGCAAAGGCCAAAAGCCCGAGCTTTTACCTATGAAGATATGAGACCAGCAGGGGCGTCCGGGCTGGTACCCGGTAAATCTGCGGAACTCTCGGTGGCTTGGTTCAGTCGCTGCATACGGACTCAACTCAGCTTGCTGTGGTTCTTGCCGATCGAGGCCCCTAACCGAGGGTGACCAAGCATGCAAGAAAGCGTGATGCAGCGCATGTGGAACAGCGCCCACCTTTCAGGTGGTAACGCTGCCTATGTGGAAGAGCTCTACGAGCTCTACCTGCACGACCCTAACGCTGTGCCAGAAGAGTGGCGCACTTACTTTCAGAAGTTGCCCGCCGAAGGCAGCACTGCCACCGATGTATCGCACTCGACGATCCGCGACCATTTCGTACTGCTGGCAAAGAACCAGCGCCGCGCCCAACCGGTTTCCGCCGGTAGCGTGAGCAGTGAACACGAGAAGAAGCAGGTTGAAGTGCTGCGACTGATCCAGGCCTACCGTATGCGCGGCCACCAAGCCGCGAAGCTCGACCCCCTGGGGTTGTGGCAGCGCCCTGCGCCAGTAGACCTGTCGATCAATCATTACGGCTTGACCAATGCCGATCTTGATACGACCTTCCGTGCCGGCGACCTGTTCATCGGCAAAGAGGAAGCGAGCCTACGCGAAATCTTCGAGGCGTTGCAGCAGACATATTGCCGCACCATCGGCGCCGAGTTCACCCACATCGTCGACTCCGAGCAGCGCAGCTGGTTCCAGCAGCGTCTGGAGAGCGTGCGTGGGCGTCCTGAATTTTCCGCAGACATCCAGAGCCACCTGCTCGAGCGCGTTACCGCGGCAGAAGGCCTGGAGAAATACCTGGGTACCAAATACCCGGGCACCAAACGTTTCGGCCTGGAAGGCGGCGAAAGCCTGATTCCGATGCTGGACGAGCTGATCCAGCGCTCCGGTTCCTATGGCACCAAGGAAGTCGTGATCGGCATGGCCCACCGTGGTCGCCTGAACGTACTGGTCAACACCTTCGGCAAGAACCCGCGCGAGCTGTTCGACGAGTTCGAAGGCAAGAAGAAGGTCGAGCTGGGTTCCGGTGACGTGAAGTATCACCAGGGCTTCTCGTCCAACGTGATGACCGCCGGCGGTGAAGTTCACCTGGCCATGGCGTTCAACCCTTCGCACCTGGAAATCGTCTCGCCAGTGGTGGAAGGTTCGGTGCGTGCCCGTCAGGACCGCCGCAACGACAGCGTTGGCGACAAGGTACTGCCGATCTCGATCCACGGCGACGCGGCCTTCGCTGGCCAGGGCGTGGTCATGGAAACCTTCCAGATGTCGCAGACCCGCGGTTTCAAGACCGGCGGCACCGTGCACATCGTGATCAACAACCAGGTTGGTTTCACCATCAGCAACCCGCTGGACTCGCGTTCCACCGAGTACTGCACCGACGTCGCCAAGATGATCCAGGCGCCGATCCTGCACGTCAACGGCGACGATCCGGAAGCGGTGCTGTTCGTGACCCAGCTGGCGGTCGACTACCGCATGCAGTTCAAGCGTGACGTGGTCATCGACCTGGTCTGCTACCGTCGTCGCGGCCACAACGAGGCCGACGAGCCGAACGGCACCCAGCCGCTGATGTACCAGCAGATCAGCAAGCAGCGCACCACCCGTGAGCTGTACGCCGATGCGCTGACCCAGGCCGGTCGTCTGGATGCCGAGCGCGTCCAGGCCAAGGTCGACGAGTACCGCAATGCGCTGGACAACGGCCTGCATGTTGTGAAAAGCCTGGTCAAGGAGCCGAACAAGGAGCTGTTCGTCGACTGGCGTCCATACCTGGGCCACGCCTGGACCGCGCGTCACGACACCCGCTTCGACCTCAAGACCCTGCAGGAGCTCTCGGCCAAGTTGCTGGAGCTGCCGGAAGGCTTCGTGGTTCAGCGCCAGGTCTCGAAGATCTACGAAGATCGCCAGAAGATGCAGGCCGGTGGCTTGCCGATCAACTGGGGTTACGCCGAAACCATGGCGTACGCCACCCTGGCCTTCGAAGGTCACCCGATCCGCATGACGGGTCAGGATATCGGTCGCGGCACCTTCTCTCACCGCCATGCGGTGTTGCACAACCAGAAGGACGCCAGCACCTATATCCCGCTGCAGAACCTGTTCCCGGGCCAGCCACGTTTCGACCTGTACGATTCGTTCCTGTCCGAAGAGGCGGTACTGGCGTTCGAATACGGCTACTCGACCACCCAGCCCAATGCGCTGGTGATCTGGGAAGCCCAGTTCGGCGACTTCGCCAACGGTGCCCAGGTGGTTGTCGACCAGTTCATCACCAGCGGCGAGCACAAGTGGGGCCGTCTGTGCGGTCTGACCATGCTGCTGCCACACGGTTATGAAGGGCAGGGGCCTGAGCACTCCTCGGCGCGTCTGGAGCGTTACCTGCAACTGTGTGCCGAGCACAACGTTCAGGTCTGCGTACCTACCACGCCGGCTCAGATCTACCACCTGCTGCGTCGTCAGGTCATCCGTCCGCTGCGCAAGCCGCTGATCGTGCTGACACCCAAGTCGCTGCTGCGCCACAAGCTGGCCATCTCGACCCTGGAAGAACTGGCCGAAGGCTCGTTCCAGACCGTCATTCCGGAAATCGACAGCCTCGATCCGGCCAAGGTGACGCGCCTGGTGCTGTGCAGCGGCAAGGTCTACTACGATCTGCTGGAAAAACGCCGTGCCGAAGGCCGTGAAGACATCGCTATCGTGCGTATCGAGCAACTGTATCCGTTCCCTGAAGACGATCTGGTTGAAATCCTTGCGCCTTACACCGGTCTGAAGGACGTGGTGTGGTGTCAGGAAGAGCCGATGAACCAGGGCGCGTGGTACAGCAGCCAGCACCACATGCGTCGCATCCTGAGCCGTCACAACAAGGACCTGGTCCTTGAGTACGCCGGTCGTGACGCCTCGGCAGCACCTGCCTGTGGTTACGCTTCGATGCACGCCGAACAGCAGGAAAAACTGCTGCAAGCTGCCTTCACCGTTTAATGCCATCGCGCACCAGAAACCGAATTTAAGGAACCACTGATAATGGCTATCGAGATCAAAGCCCCTACTTTCCCGGAATCGGTTGCCGATGGCACCGTTGCCACCTGGCACAAGAAACCGGGCGAAGCCGTCAAGCGTGACGAGCTGATCGTCGACATCGAGACCGACAAGGTCGTCCTGGAAGTGCTGGCCACCGCCGATGGCGTGCTGGGCGACATCGTCAAGGGCGAAGGCGAGACCGTGCTGTCCGACGAAGTGCTGGGTTCGATCAATGAAGGCGCTGCACCAGCTGCTGCTCCGGCCGCCGCTGCCGCCGCACCTGCCCAGGCTGCCGCTCCGGCCGACGCTGGCGAAGACGACCCGATTGCTGCGCCTGCCGCACGCAAGCTGGCCGAAGAAAACGCCATCGACCTGGCCAGCGTCGCTGGCACCGGTAAAGGCGGTCGCATCACCAAGGAAGACGTCGTCGCTGCCGTCGCCAACAAGAAGGCCGCTCCGGCTGCCGCTGCTGCCAAGCCGGCCGCTGCTGCCGCTGCCCCGGTTGTCGCCACTGGCGACCGTACCGAGAAGCGTGTGCCGATGACCCGCGTGCGTGCCACCGTGGCCAAGCGTCTGGTCGAAGCACAGTCGAACATGGCGATGCTGACCACCTTCAACGAAGTCGACATGACCGAAGTCATGGCACTGCGTTCGAAGTACAAGGACCTGTTCGAGAAGTCCCACAACGGCGTGCGCCTGGGCTTCATGTCGTTCTTCGTCAAGGCTGCCACCGAAGCGCTGAAACGCTTCCCGGCCGTCAACGCCTCGATCGACGGCAGCGACATCGTCTACCACGGCTACGCCGACATCGGTGTTGCCGTGTCCAGCGACCGCGGCCTGGTGGTACCGGTACTGCGTAACGCCGAGCAGATGAGCCTGGCCGAAATCGAAGGCGGCATCGCCACCTTCGGCAAGAAGGCCCGTGACGGCAAACTGTCGATCGACGAGATGACCGGCGGTACCTTCACCATCACCAACGGTGGTACCTTCGGTTCGATGATGTCGACCCCGATCGTCAACCCGCCGCAGGCTGCAATCCTGGGCATGCACAACATCATCCAGCGTCCGATGGCCGTCAACGGCCAGGTCGTGATCCGTCCGATGATGTACCTGGCACTGTCCTACGATCACCGCCTGATCGATGGCAAAGAAGCAGTGACGTTCCTGGTGACCATCAAGAACCTGCTGGAAGACCCGGCTCGTCTGCTGCTGGACATCTGATAAACAGCTGCAGGCTGCAAGCGACAAGCTTCGAGCAGAAGCGTGTTCGCCTTGCCGCCTGCAGCTTGCCGCTTGACGCTAAAAGGAATCTTTTATGACCCAGAAATTCGACGTGGTAGTGATTGGTGCAGGTCCTGGCGGCTATGTAGCCGCGATCAAGGCTGCCCAGCTCGGCCTGAGCACTGCCTGTATCGAGAAGTACGTTGACGGCGAAGGCAAACTGGCCCTCGGCGGTACCTGCCTGAACGTGGGTTGCATTCCGTCCAAGGCGCTGCTGGACAGCTCCTGGAAGTACAAGGAAGCCAAAGAGAGCTTCAACGTGCACGGCATCTCCACTGGCGAAGTGAAGATGGACGTGGCTGCGATGGTTGGCCGCAAGGCTGGCATCGTCAAGAACCTGACCGGCGGCGTTGCCACCCTGTTCAAGGCCAACGGCGTCACTTCGATCCAGGGCCACGGCAAACTGCTGGCCGGCAAGAAAGTCGAAGTCACCAAGCCTGACGGCAGCACCGAAATCATCGAAGCCGAGAACGTGATCCTGGCCTCCGGTTCGCGTCCGATCGACATTCCGCCGGCTCCGGTCGACCAGAAAGTCATCGTCGACTCCACCGGCGCCCTGGAATTCCAGACCGTGCCAAAACGCCTGGGCGTGATCGGCGCCGGCGTCATCGGCCTGGAGCTGGGTTCGGTATGGTCGCGCCTGGGTGCCCAGGTGACCGTGCTCGAAGCCCTGGACACTTTCCTGATGGCAGCCGACACCGCTGTTGCCAAGGAAGGCCTGAAGACCCTGACCAAGCAAGGTCTGGACATCAAGCTGGGCGCTCGCGTGACCGGCTCGAAGGTCAACGGCGACGAAGTCGAAGTGACCTACACCGACGCCAACGGCGAGCAGAAGATCACCTTCGACAGGCTGATCGTTGCAGTCGGCCGTCGCCCTGTGACCACCGACCTGCTGGCTGCCGACAGCGGCGTGACCATCGACGAGCGCGGTTTCGTGTTCGTTGACGACTACTGCGCTACCAGCGTACCGGGCGTCTACGCCATCGGTGACGTGGTACGTGGCATGATGCTGGCGCACAAGGCCTCGGAAGAGGGCATCATGGTCGTCGAGCGCATCAAGGGCCACAAGGCCCAGATGAACTACGACCTGATCCCATCGGTTATCTACACCCACCCGGAAATGGCCTGGGTCGGTAAAACCGAGCAAGCCTTGAAGGCTGAAGGCGTTGAGGTTAACGTGGGCACCTTCCCGTTCGCGGCCAGCGGCCGTGCGATGGCGGCCAACGACACCGGTGGTTTCGTCAAGGTCATCGCCGATGCCAAGACCGACCGCGTTCTGGGTGTACACGTCATTGGCCCAAGCGCTGCCGAACTGGTGCAGCAGGGTGCAATCGCAATGGAATTCGGCTCCAGCGCCGAAGACCTGGGCATGATGGTCTTCTCCCATCCGACCTTGTCTGAAGCGCTGCACGAAGCCGCTCTGGCCGTGAATGGCGGTGCCATCCACGTAGCCAACCGCAAGAAGCGTTAAACAATAAGAAACCACGGCGGACGGCCCGTCGTGAGTCTTGCGTGCATGGCTCACCGCGGAAAGTCCGCCGGACTCGAACTCCCGGAGCATACCGGGGGCAAGCGGTCACAGGTGGCGCGGCACTCCACAGGAGCGCAGCGCCGAAGCGCAGTACCTAACGAAGACGGTAAAAAGCATGAATCTTCACGAGTATCAGGGTAAGCAGCTGTTCGCTGAATACGGCCTGCCAGTTTCCAAGGGTTTCGCAGTCGACACCCCTGAAGCTGCAGCAGAAGCCTGCGACAAGATCGGTGGCACCGAGTGGGTTGTAAAAGCCCAGGTTCACGCCGGTGGTCGCGGTAAAGCGGGCGGCGTAAAGCTGGTTCGCAGCAAAGAAGACGCCAAGGCGTTCGCTGCCCAGTGGTTGGGCAAGCGTCTGGTTACCTACCAGACCGATGCCAATGGTCAGCCAGTCACCAAGATCCTGGTTGAATCGTGCACTGATATCGCTAAAGAGCTGTACCTGGGCGCTGTCGTTGACCGTTCGAGCCGTCGTATCGTGTTCATGGCCTCCACCGAAGGTGGCGTGGACATCGAGAAAGTCGCTCACGACACTCCGGAAAAAATCATCAAGGCCACTATCGATCCACTGGTTGGCGCTCAGCCATTCCAGGGTCGCGAGCTGGCATTCCAGCTGGGTCTGGAAGGCAAGCAGGTTGCTCAGTTCGCCAAGATCTTCGTCGGTCTGGCCAAGCTGTTCAAAGAGCACGACCTGGCACTGCTGGAAGTGAACCCGCTGGTGATCAAGGCCGACGGCGATCTGCACTGCCTCGATGCCAAGATCAACATCGACGCCAACGCCATGTACCGTCAGCCCAAGCTGAAAACCTTCCACGACCCGTCGCAGGACGATCCTCGTGAAGCCCACGCTGCCAGCTTCGAGCTGAACTACGTGGCCCTGGAAGGCAACATCGGCTGCATGGTAAACGGTGCCGGCCTGGCCATGGGTACCATGGACATCGTCAACCTGCACGGCGGCAAGCCAGCCAACTTCCTCGACGTAGGTGGTGGCGCTACCAAAGAGCGCGTGACCGAAGCGTTCAAGATCATCCTGTCCGACAGCAATGTCGCGGCCGTACTGGTCAACATCTTCGGCGGCATCGTTCGTTGCGACATGATTGCCGAAGGCATCATCGGTGCAGTGAAAGAAGTTGGCGTTAAAGTGCCGGTTGTTGTTCGTCTGGAAGGCAACAACGCTGAACTGGGCGCCAAAGTACTGGCAGAAAGCGGTTTGAACATCATTGCGGCAACCAGCCTGACCGACGCTGCTCAACAAGTTGTCAAAGCTGCGGAGGGCAAGTAATGAGCGTCCTGATCAATAAAGACACCAAAGTCATCTGCCAGGGCTTCACCGGCTCGCAGGGTACCTTCCACTCCGAGCAAGCCATCGCCTACGGCACCAAGATGGTTGGCGGCGTGACCCCAGGCAAAGGCGGCACCACTCACCTGGGCCTGCCGGTGTTCAACACCGTGAAAGAAGCAGTAGCTGCTACCGGCGCCGACGCGTCGGTCATCTACGTACCGGCTCCTTTCTGCAAGGACTCGATCCTGGAAGCAGCGTTCGGCGGCATCAAGCTGATCGTGTGCATCACCGAAGGCATTCCTACCCTGGACATGCTCGATGCCAAGGTCAAGTGCGACGAGCTGGGTGTTACCCTGATCGGCCCTAACTGCCCAGGCGTCATCACCCCGGGCGAGTGCAAGATCGGCATCATGCCAGGTCACATCCACTTGCCAGGCAAGGTCGGTATCGTGTCGCGTTCCGGCACCCTGACCTATGAAGCCGTGAAGCAGACCACTGACGCCGGTTTCGGTCAGTCCACCTGCGTCGGTATCGGTGGCGACCCGATCCCGGGTTCGAACTTCATCGACATCCTGAAGCTGTTCCAGGAAGACCCGAAGACCGAGGCGATCGTGATGATCGGCGAGATCGGCGGTTCGGCTGAAGAAGAAGCGGCTGCCTACATCAAGGCAAACGTCACCAAGCCAGTGGTTTCCTACATCGCCGGTGTGACTGCCCCAGCGGGCAAGCGCATGGGCCATGCTGGCGCCATCATTTCGGGCGGCAAGGGTACTGCAGACGAGAAGTTCGCAGCCCTGCAGGACGCCGGTGTAAAAACCGTGCGTTCGCTGGCCGACATCGGCAAGGCCCTGGCCGAGCTGACCGGTTGGGAAGTGAAGAAGTAAGCTGCGGCTGACCTTCCACGCTTCGGCAAAGGCCACCCTCGGGTGGCCTTTGTGCTTTCTGGTGTACGCTGCCCCCTGTAGGAGCCGGCCTTGCCGGCGAAGCAGACAGCGCGTTCTTGCATAAAAGTCGGTCATCCACGCGACATGCATATTCGCTCATCGGACAAGCACCCCTCTGGCAGTGCGTTTTGCGGCCAGATTCGTTAACCTGTGCCCTCATTTTGTGCCAGCACCCCAAAAGGGAGCTACACGCTAAACGGGTCTGCTCCATCCGGGCAGGCAGCATTTCCCTCACCCAAGGGGAAGTCCCTCTCTAAATCCCGATTTCAGAAGTGTGGTATTTCCTTAATGAAAGTCTTGAAAGGCCAGGACATCCTGGCGCTTGGTTTTATGACGTTCGCGTTATTCGTGGGCGCAGGCAACATCATTTTCCCGCCTATCGTCGGCCTGCAATCGGGCCCCTACGTCTGGTTGGCCGCCCTGGGCTTTCTGGTCACTGCCGTGGGCCTGCCCGTGATCACCGTGGTGGCACTGGCCAAGGTCGGTGGCGGCATGGACGCGCTGAGCAGCCCGATCGGCAAGGTGGCCGGTGGCCTGCTGGCGGCTGCGGCGTACCTGGCCGTAGGCCCGCTGTTCGCCACCCCGCGTACCGCGACCGTGTCCTTCGAGGTAGGTGTGGCACCGCTGACCGGCGAGAGCCCGACCGCGTTGTTCATCTATAGCCTGGTGTACTTTGCCGTGGTGCTGGCCGTGTCCATGTACCCGGGCAAGCTGCTCGATACTGTCGGGCGCTTCCTGGCCCCGCTGAAGATCATCGCGCTGGCCGCGCTGGGCATCGCCGCGTTCATGCTGCCGGCCGGGACCATGGGGGTGGCGCAACCTGAATATGTCGCCGCGCCGTTCTCCCAGGGCTTCATCAATGGCTACCTGACCATGGATACCCTGGGCGCGCTGGTGTTCGGTATCGTCATCGTCAACGCGATCCGCTCGCGTGGCGTCGACTCGCCGCAACTGATCACCCGCTATGCCATCATCGCCGGCCTGATTGCCGGTGTCGGCCTGGCGCTGGTGTACATCAGCCTGTTCCGCCTGGGTGCGGGCAGCCACGAGATCGCCGCCGGTGCGAGCAATGGCGCGGCGGTGCTGCATGCCTATGTACAGCACACTTTCGGTTCGCTGGGCAGTGGCTTCCTGGCTGTACTGATCGCGCTGGCCTGCCTGGTCACCGCCGTGGGCCTGACCTGCGCCTGCGCCGAGTACTTCAGCCAGGTACTGCCGTTGTCGTACCGTATGCTGGTGGTGCTGCTGGCCGGCTTCTCGCTGGTGGTGTCGAACCTGGGCCTGACCAAGCTGATCGCGTTCTCGATCCCGGTGCTGACGGCAATCTACCCGCCCTGCATCGTGCTGGTGGCGCTGAGTTTCTGCGGCAACCTGTGGAACTCCCAGACCCGCATCATGGCCCCGGTCATGGCGGTGTCGCTGCTGTTCGGCGTGATCGACGCGCTCAAGGGCGCCAACCTCGCTGGCTGGCTGCCGGAGTCGCTGGCGCACCTGCCGCTGAGCGAGCAGGGCCTGGCCTGGCTGGTGCCTTCGGTGGCGATGCTGGCTGTTGCCGTGGTGCTTGACCGCATGCTCGGCAAGCCGCGCGAAGCGGTCGCCTGAGTGTCGGCCGCGGCAGGCGAGGGCCACAAGCCATGATCGCCTGCCGGGCCAGCCTCTGAAGAGCCCCGCATCCATTCGGATGCGGGGCTTTTTCGTCTCGGGGCCACGTGTCTTTTTGCCGCTGGCAGCGTCGAAAGGCGGACAATGCACCATCCTGTGCCATTTCTTCGGGAGCGCCATGAGCTTCATCCAGAACAACCTGATCAACCTGTTTGCCGCCTGCTGGTTCGTTGCCTGCTGGGGCGGCTACACCCGCTACGCCAGCTGGAAGGCCCGTGATACCGCCTGCCTGGCCAGCGTCATGCACCTGTACCGCGAGGACTGGATGCGCCGCATGCTGCTGCGCGACAACCGCATCGCCGACGCCAGCGTGATCGGCAACCTGGAGCGCAACGCATCGTTCTTCGCCTCCAGCACCCTGATCATCCTGGCCGGTATCCTCACCGTGCTGGGCGCCTCGGACCGCGCCTGGTCGCTGCTGGCCGACCTGCCTCTGGTACAGCAGACATCCCAGGGCATGTCCGAAATCAAACTGTTATGCCTGGCGATGGTGTTCGTGTACGCCTTCTTCACCTTCAGCTGGTGCATGCGCCAGTACAACTTCGCCGCCGTGCTGGTGGGCTCGGCACCGATGATCGGCGAGCGTCAGGTCAGCGAGCAGGAGCGCAAAGCCTTCGCTCTGCGCGGGGCGCGGGTGATCTCGCTGGCGGCCAACCAGTTCAACTTCGGGCTGCGCTCGTACTATTTCGGCATGGCCTTGCTCAGCTGGTTCATCAGCCCCTGGCTGCTGGTGCTGATGAGCACCGGGGTAGTACTGGTGCTGTACCGCCGCGAGTTTCATTCCGACGTGCTCGACGTGATGGTCTATACCCCTACAGAGGCGCCATTGCCTGAGCCGAACAAGGAACCGGTCGCATGAGTATTCCGTTCTGGTGTGTGTTGATCAGCGCACTGCTGATCTATGTGGCGCGGGTGCCGGTGGCGCGTGCGATGAAGCAACAGGGCAGCTACGACAACCACCTGCCGCGCAGCCAGCAGGCGCAACTGACCGGCATGGGCGCCCGGGCGGTGGCGGCGCACCAGAACAGTTTCGAAGCATTCATGTTGTTCGCCGTAGGTGTATTGATGGCGCACACCACCCAGACCCAGGGTTTTCTGATCGATACCCTGGCGATCATCTTCGTGATCGCGCGGATCATCTACCTGCCGCTGTATTGGTATGACTTTGCGTGGCAGCGCAGCCTGGTCTGGTCGATCGGGCTGATCTGTTCATTGTTGCTGATGCTCAGCCCGACCTTTCGCCAACTTCTGGCCTGACATGAAAAAACCCGACCTGAGTCGGGTTTTTTCATTAAAGCGCAGTTGCTTACTTGGCAGGTTCTGCCGGGGCGGCTTCTGGTGCTGGCGTCACAGGAGCGGCCTGGTTGTTTTCTTCTGCACGCTTTTGTTCGGCTTCAGCACTGTCTTTGGCGGCTTCGGCGTTTTCTTTGGCGGCGTCGTTCATCTTATCCTGAGCGTCGTCCATTTTCTTCTGGGCTTGCTCGGCATGTTCTTGAGCGTCCTGGGCTTTGTTTTCGCTGGCTTTATCGCAAGCAGCGAGGCCCAGGGCGGCGGCCAGCATAACGGCAAAGGCAATGGGTTTACGCATGGGGTGTTTCTCCTTGTGGAATAGAGTTGCTTGAATTATCTGAGTTCAAGTAAGCGACATAAGTTCCGCGTCGTTTGCACATATATAAGTGCCGGATCCATATAGACTTTCCCTCAGGCTTATGCAGCACCTGAGTTATTGCACAAGGAGCTGACCGTGAATGAACCGTCACCGTTGATGGCCCAGGCCGAACGTTTTCTTTCGGCGCTGCGCCATTGCCAGTTGTTGAAGATGCGCGTAGAGCGCGCCGATGCCGACGGCATCACGCTGTGCCTGCCGTACTCGCCGCAGATCGTGGGTAACCCGCAGAGCGGCGCGATCCATGGCGGTGCAATCACCACGCTGATGGACACTGCGCTGGGCATGGCCACCCTGTGCGCCCTGGCCGAGTTCGAGGTGTGCCCGACCCTGGACCTGCGCATCGACTACATGCACCCGGGGCAGGCCGACAAGGCGGTGTATGGCCAGGCGCAGTGCTACCGGGTCACCCGCGACGTGATCTTCATCCGCGGCTGCGCCTACCAGGACGACCCCGACCAGCCGATTGCCCAGGTGGTGGGCACCTACATGCGCCTGGGCAAGGACATCAAGGGCGGCCTGGGCTTTGGCCGGCAGCTCAAGGCGGTGGCGCAATGATTCCCGCGGACGTGCATGCACAGCTGCGCCAGGCGCATGCCCAGGGCAACTACGCGCCATTGCTGCAACTGATCCCCTACGCCAGCCTGATCGGCATCCAGTGCAGCCGTGACGGCGACGACCTGCTGTTCTGCCTGCCGGCCAGTGCCGACAATATCGGCAACCCGTTGCTGCCGGCGATCCATGGGGGGGTGATCGCCGGGTTCATGGAACTGTCGGCGGCGCTGTACCTGCTGATTTTCAGCGAAAGCGCGAGCATTCCCAGGATCATCGACTTTTCCATCGATTACCTGCGCGCCGGCCTGTACCGCGATACCTATGCGCGGTGCCAGCTGTGGCGCCAGGGGCGGCGGGTGACCAACGTCGCGATCACCGCCTGGCAGGGCGACCCGGACCAGCCCATCGCCACGGCCCGTGCGCATTTCAAGATCAAAGAACTGCCCGTGCCCTTGAAATAGATATGCCAGCCCCCATCTGCTGTTCATCCCGCCACGAAAGGCCGGACGCTGCCCCGCGGGGGCCGTCGGCCCGAGTGACTACTGCCATCAGATCGGAGTGTTGAAGACCATGAGTGTGGAAACTCAAAAAGAAACCCTGGGCTTCCAGACCGAGGTGAAGCAGCTGCTGCACCTCATGATCCATTCGCTGTACTCGAACAAGGAAATCTTCCTTCGCGAATTGATTTCCAACGCCTCCGACGCCGTCGACAAACTGCGCTTCGAAGCCCTGGCCAAGCCCGAGCTGCTCGAGGGCGGCAGCGACCTGAAGATTCGCGTGAGCTTCGACAAGGCGGCCAACACCGTCACCCTGGAAGACAACGGCATCGGCATGAACCGCGATGACGTGATCACCCACCTGGGCACCATCGCCAAGTCCGGCACTGCCGACTTCATGAAGAACCTCACCGGTGACCAGAAGAAAGACTCGCACCTGATCGGCCAGTTCGGTGTGGGCTTCTACTCGGCGTTCATCGTCGCCGACCAGGTCGATGTCTACAGCCGCCGCGCCGGTACTCCGGCGAGCGAGGGCGTGCACTGGTCGTCCAAGGGCGAGGGCGAGTTCGAAGTCGCCACCGTGGACAAGGCCGAGCGCGGTACGCGCATCGTGCTGCACCTGAAAAAAGGTGAAGACGAATTCGCCGATGGCTGGCGCCTGCGCAACATCATCAAGAAGTACTCCGACCATATCGCCCTGCCGATCGAACTGCCCAAGGAAGCGACTGCCGCCGAAGGCGAAGAGCAGCCGGCCGTGGAGTGGGAAACCGTCAACCGTGCCAGCGCGCTGTGGACCCGTCCGCGTACCGAGATCAAGGACGAGGAATACCAGGAGTTCTACAAGCACATCGGCCACGATTTCGAAAACCCGCTGGCCTGGAGCCACAACAAGGTCGAAGGCAAGCTGGAGTACACCTCGCTGCTGTACGTGCCGGCCCGTGCGCCGTTCGACCTGTACCAGCGTGAAGCGCCACGCGGCCTGAAGCTGTACGTGCAGCGCGTGTTCGTGATGGACCAGGCCGAATCGTTCCTGCCCTTGTACCTGCGCTTCATCAAGGGTGTGGTCGACTCCAACGACCTGTCGCTGAACGTGTCGCGCGAGATTCTGCAGAAAGACCCGATCATCGATTCGATGAAGTCGGCGCTGACCAAGCGCGTGCTGGACATGCTCGAGAAGCTGGCCAAGAACGAGCCTGAGCAGTACAAGGGCTTCTGGAAGAACTTCGGCCAGGTGCTCAAGGAAGGCCCGGCGGAAGACTTCGCGAACAAGGAGAAGATCGCCGGCCTGCTGCGCTTTGCCTCCACCCACGACGACAGCGGCGAGCAGAGCGTGTCCCTGGCCGACTACCTGGCACGTGCCAAGGAAGGTCAGGACAAGATCTATTTCCTCACCGGCGAGTCCTACGCGCAGGTACGCAACAGCCCGCACCTGGAAGTCTTCCGCAAGAAAGGCATCGAAGTGCTGCTGCTGACCGACCGCATCGACGAGTGGCTGATGAGCTACCTGAGCGAGTTCGACGGCAAGGGCTTCGTCGACGTGGCCCGTGGCGACCTGGACCTGGGCAAGCTGGACTCCGAGGAGGACAAGAAGGCTCAGGAAGAAGTGGCCAAGGACAAGGAAGGCCTGGTCGAGCGTCTGAAAGCCGCGCTGGGCGATACCGTCAGCGAAGTGCGCGTGTCGCACCGCCTGACCGATTCGCCGGCGATCCTGGCCATCGGTGAACAGGACATGGGCCTGCAGATGCGCCAGATCCTCGAAGCCAGCGGGCAGAAGGTGCCGGACTCCAAGCCGATCTTCGAATTCAACCCGGGTCACCCGCTGATCGAGAAGCTGGACAACGAGCAGAGCGAAGACCGTTTCGCCGACTTCTCGCATATCCTCTTCGATCAGGCCGCCCTGGCGGCGGGCGACAGCCTCAAGGATCCGGCGGCGTATGTGCGTCGACTGAACAAGCTGCTGGTCGAACTGTCGGCGTAAGCAGTTGCAGGAAAGCCCGCTTCGGCGGGCTTTTTTCATTGTGCAAGGAGGGGTTCATGAGCAATGTGACGATCGAGTCGCTGGTGTACAAGCTTGACGGCAAGGTGTACGAAAGCCGCCTGGTGTATACCCACGGCGCCAAGGAACAGCCGGGCCTGGTGATGGCGCCGAACTGGATGGGCATCGGCGAGGGCGCTGAGCGCATTGCCAGGGAGGTGGCGGCCCAGGGCTATGTGGTGCTGCTGGCTGACCTGTATGGGCAGACGCTGCGCCCATCCAACATGGATGAAGCGGGGGCGGCGATGATGCCGCTGAAAAATGATCGGGTCGAGCTGCGCAAACGCATGAAGGCGGCGCTGGATCAGTTGCTGGGGCAATCGAAGGCAGTGCTTGCGCCGGGCAAGCTGGCCACCTTCGGCTTCTGCTTCGGCGGTTGCTGCGCACTGGAGCTGGCCCGTGAAGACCAGCGTCTGCGCGCTGCGGTGTCGTTCCACGGTACGCTGGACACGCCGCTGCCGGCCCAGGAGGGCAAGGTGTCGGCAGCGTTGCTGGTGTTGCACGGTGCAGCCGACCCGCTCGTGCCGCGCGAGCAACTGCCTGCCTTCGAGGCCGAGATGGATGCGGCCAAGGCTGACTGGCAACTGGTGAGCTACGGAGGCGCGGTGCATTCGTTCACCGACCCCGCAGCGAACGTGCCAGGCAAGATGAAGTACGACGCCAGGACGTCCAAGCGCGCGTTCCAGGCGATGCACACCCTGCTGCGGGAAGTGTTCCAGGCCTGATGGCCTCTTCGCTGGCAAGCCCGCTCCTGCCTCTGTAGGAGCCGGCCTTGCCGGCGAATCTCAAGGCAACTCGATTCGCCCGATCTCGCCCGGTACCACCGGCCAATCCCCGGCCGCCCAGCGTGCCCGTGCCTGCTCGATCAGCGCCGGGTCACTGGCGACGAAGTTCCAGTTCATCCGCCGCGGCCCGTCCAGTGCGTCGCCGCCAATGATCACCAGGTGGCATTCGCTGTCGGCGTACAGGCTCATCGCTTCGCCTTCGGGCAGCACCACCAGGCTGCATGGCTCCAGTGGCTGATCATCAAGGCTCGCCTCACCGTCGAGTACATAAACCGCCCGTTCAGCGTGTTCGGCGGGAATCAGCAGCGTGCTCGCCGCTTGCATGCGCACCTCGGCATACAGGGTCGCTGACAACACCGGCACTGGCGAGGTCAGGCAAAACCCCGTGCCCGCGATCATGCGGATACTCACCCCCAGCGCATCGCTGCTCGGCAAGCTGGCCGCCGGGTGATGGCTGTAGTGTCCCGGCCCCTGTTCGTGATCCTTTGGCGAGGCCAGCCACACCTGCAGCCCGTGCAGGCGCTTGGGCTGACCCAGCAGCTCCGGCGGGGTGCGCTCGATATGCGCCACGGCGCTGCCGGCGGTCATCCAGCTCACCTCGCCGGCACTCACGCGCTGATCCGAGCCCAGGCTGTCCTTGTGCTGCAACTGGCCTTCGAACAGGTAGGTGAGGGTGGACAGGCCGATGTGCGGGTGCTGGCGAATGTCCATGCCACGCCCGGGCGGGTAGTCGGTCGCCAGCATGTGATCGAAGAACACGAACGGCCCGACGCTGCGCCGCCGTGCCGAAGGCAGCGGGCGCAGGATGGGTTGGCCTTCGACGGATTCGGCGCGCGGGCGGATTACCAGGGGAGGGTTCATCAGGGGCACCAGGGCGATGGAAATAATTGGAAGCATAACCTGCCCGGTGCCCGGGCTGAACCGTTGCGCCCGGCGGCAGGTCTACCCTGGGTCAATTGCACAAGGGGATTGCGATGTGGGCCAGGACGCTGGGGTGCCTGTTGCTGTCGGTGACGCTGTCGGGCATGGCCCAGGCGCGGGAGTACCGCTACAGCGACGCGCACCTGCATTATGTCGATTTCTTTCAGGAAAGCGCCGGCATGGACGAGTTGCTCAAGGCCATGGATGCGGCGCGTATCGATCAGTCGATGATCTCGGGTGTGGCGGTGGCCAAGAAATGGCATGAAGACGAGCCCAAGCGCCCGCGCTACTACGCCGGCGATGATGCCGCAGCCTACTGGTACAGCGCCACCGACATCTATGTGGCAGCGGCGCTGCAACAGTTGCCCGAGCAGCAGCGCCAGCGCTTTCACCCGTTTCTGACCGGCTTCAACCCGGTGGACAAGAACGCGGCCACCCATATCGAGCGCATGCTCGAGCTGTTTCCCGGCCTGTGGCAGGGCATCGGCGAAGTCTTCACCCGCCACGACGACCTGACGGCGTTGACCAGCGGCGACACGCCACGGGCCAACAACGAGGCGCTGGGCCTCATCTATCAGCTGGCGGCCAGGCACGACATGCCGGTGCTGATCCACTCCAACATCACCTCCAAGCGCGAACGCAACCCGCTGTACCTGGAAGAGATCGAGCAGCCCCTGCGCGAGCACCCCGATACCCGTTTCATCTGGGCCCACGCCGGCACCAGCATGGAGATTCACCGCCACCAGACCCAGCTGGACTTTCTGCTGCCGACCCTGACGCGCATGCTCGAGCGTTATTCGAACCTGTACATCGACCTGTCGTGGAGCGTGCTCCAACCCTACCTGCTGGACGACAAGGGCGTGCCACGGCCCGAATGGGTTGCGCTGGTGGAGCGCTTCCCCGAGCGTTTCATGCTCGGTTCCGATGTGGTCGGCCGCTTCGGCAGCCTGGGCGAGCAACTGCACGGGTTCGACCGGTTCCTGGATGCCTTGCCCGAGGCCGTGGCGCACAAGGTGGCCAAGGACAACTTTCTCGCGGTACTGCCCAGGTCACGCTGATGTCATCAGCCTGTCATGCAAGCCCCATAGCCTGCCGCCATCAACCTGATGGAGAGCAGTATGTCGAAGAGTCGTTTGGGCGCCATGGCCGCGCTGATGCTGGTGAGTGCGGTGGCCGGTGCAGAGGTGCGGGTGCAGGGGCCGGTGGAGTACGGCGTGTTCCAGACCCGCCACCAGGACTTCCAGCCCGGTGAACGGGTATTGACCCAGACCAGCCAGACCCTGGAGCACACCGACCGAGTGCCGGCCCGTCTTGGCAGCAAGTTCGGCCTGCGCTATCGCCTTGAAGGCAAGGTGGCCGAAGACACGCCCCTGACGCTGCTGTACCTGACCCCCGGGGTGATCACCCCCGACGGCCAGCGCCATGACAAGTTCGAGGTGGTGCAGAAGTTGGTACCGGGGGCCGCGCAGGATGTCATGGCCTATGAATTTACCGAGCACCACGAAGTGGTACCGGGCCAGTGGCACTTCATGGTGTTCCAGGGGGACCGCCTGCTGGCCGAGCAGCGCTTCATCGTGCAATGAGGCATGCGCCGCCTGCGCTCGCAATGACAAGGCGTTTTGATATCACTTTTTCGTCTTACGCAAAAATCTCAAGGGCCGATACCTTCTAATAAGCACGTCAGCTGCATGACCGATGCAGCGCTTTTGGAGGGAACCGGAAGATGAGCTTGAGACGTTTGAACATTGCGCCGCGGGCAGGTCTGGGGTTTGGTCTGGTAGCGTTGCTGGTGTTTGCATTGGGGGCCTTCTCGCTCCTGCAGATGAGCAGCATGCGCCAGCAGTCCGAACAGGTCGACAGCAACTGGCTACCCAGTGTGATCTCGGTGGGGCAGATCAGCCAGGACATGTTCCGGATACGGGCACTGACCCTGCGCCTGCTGCTCAACAGCGACAACGCCGCGCAGCAGCAGACCCATTCACGCATCGAGCAGATCAAGGGCGAGCTGGGCAAGGAACAGCAACGCTACCAGGCCCTGATTGCATTGCCCGAGGAGCAGGCGCTGTTCGACCGCTACCTCAAGCTCGAGCAGCAGTACCTGAGCTATCAGGCACGGGTAGTGCAGATGGCCCTGCAGGGCCAGACAACGGAGGCGGTGGCGCTGGTCAACGGTGAGATGAACCAGCTGGCCGATCAGCTCACCACCACCCTCAACGAGCTGATCGCCCTCAACAACCATCACGCCAACATGGCCACCGAGCTTGCCGGCACGGTGTACGAGCGTGCCCGCGTGTGGGTGGTCGGCCTGCTGGTGGCCGCACTGGTGCTCACCGTGGTGCTGGCGCTGACCCTGACCCGCAGTATCGTGCGCCCGCTGGCGCAATCGCTGCAGGTGGCCGAGGTGGTCGCCACCGGCGACCTGACCCCGCAGATCAACGTGGAGGGCAGTGACGAGCCGGCGCGCTTGCAGGCGGCCCTCAAGCAGATGCAGCAGAGCCTGCGCGATACCATCGGGCGTATTTCCGATTCGTCCAACCAGCTGGCCTCGGCGTCCGAAGAGCTCAGCGCAGTGACCGAGGACGCTACCCGCGGCCTGCACCAGCAGACCCAGGAAATCGAGCAGGCCGCCACCGCCGTGAACCAGATGACCGCCGCGGTGGAAGAGGTGGCGAGCAATGCGGTGGCCACCTCCCAGGCCTCGACCGAGTCCGATCGCATTGCCCGTCAGGGGCGCGAGCAGGTGCGCCTGACGGTGGCGTCGATCGAGGCGCTGGCCGATGGCGTTACCGCCAATGCCGCGGAAGTCGGGCAGTTGGCCGAGCAGGTGCACGGCATCACCAAGGTGCTGGATGTGATCGGTTCGATCGCCGAGCAGACCAACCTGCTGGCCCTGAACGCGGCCATCGAGGCGGCGCGGGCGGGGGATGCCGGGCGCGGTTTTGCAGTGGTGGCCGACGAGGTACGGGCACTGGCCCATCGTACCCAGCAGTCGACACGGGAAATCGAACAGATGATCGGTGGCATCCAGGAGGGTACCGACCGGGCGGTGGAGGGCATGCAGCAGACCAACCAGCGTGCCCAGGGCACCCTGGATGGCGCGCATGCGGCGGGTACGGCGCTGGAAGAGATTGCCACGGCCATCAGCCTGATCAACGAGCGCAACCTGGTGATCGCCAGTGCGTCCGAGCAGCAGGCACAGGTGGCGCGGGAGGTGGACCGCAACCTGACCAACATCCGCGACCTGGCGCTGCAGAGCTCGGCGGGTGCCAACCAGACCAGCGCGGCGAGCCAGGCGTTGTCGCAGCTGGCCATCGAGCTCAATACGCTGGTGGGCAGGTTTTCGGTGTAACGCCTTTGGCCGGCAAGGCCGGCCCCTACAGGCATCGCGTGCCCTGCAGGAGCCGGCCTTGCCGGCCAATTGCCCCGAAAGCCGCAAACAAAAACGCCCCGAACCAGTCGGGGCGTTTCTACAGCAGGGGCGAGCCCTTGCTTACTTGCCAGCCCAGCGCTTGAGCACCAGGGTGGCATTGGTGCCGCCGAAACCGAAGCTGTTGCTCATCACGGTGTCGATCTTGGCATTTTCGCGGGTTTCGCGCAGAACTGGCAGGTCGGCCACTTCCGGGTCCAGCTCGTCGATGTTGGCGGAGCCGGCAATGAAGTTGCCTTCCATCATCAGCATGCAGTAGATCGCCTCGTGAACGCCGGCAGCGCCCAGCGAGTGGCCCGACAGGCTCTTGGTGGAGCTGATGGCCGGGGCCTTGTCGCCGAACACTTCACGCACACCCTTCATTTCGGCAACGTCACCGACCGGGGTCGAGGTGCCGTGGGTGTTCAGGTAGTCGATCGGGGTATCGACGGTGGACAGCGCCTGCTGCATGCAGCGGATCGCGCCTTCGCCACTTGGGGCAACCATGTCGTAACCGTCGGAGGTCGCGCCGTAGCCAACGATTTCGGCGTAGATCTTCGCGCCACGGGCCAGAGCGTGCTCCAGCTCCTCGACCACTACCATGCCGCCACCGCCGGCGATGACGAAACCGTCACGGTCGGCATCGTAGGCGCGCGAGGCTTTTTCCGGGGTGTCGTTGCGCTTGCTGGACAGTGCGCCCATGGCGTCGAACAGGAACGACTGGCTCCAGTGCTCTTCTTCACCGCCACCGGCGAACACCACGTCCTGCTTGCCCATCTGGATCTGTTCCATCGCGGTACCGATGCAGTGCGCGCTGGTGGCGCACGCCGAGGCGATGGAGTAGTTCAGGCCCTTGATCTTGAACGGGGTGGCCAGGCACGCCGACACGGTGCTGCTCATGGTGCGGGTAACGCGGTATGGGCCGACGCGCTTGACGCCTTTTTCGCGCAGGATGTCCAGCGCTTCCATCTGGTTCAGGGTCGAGGCGCCGCCGGAACCGGCGATCAGACCGGTGCGCGGGTTGGACACCTGCTCTTCGCTCAGGCCCGAGTCCTTGATCGCGTCCTGCATCGCCAGGTAGGCGTAGGCGGCAGCGTGACCGACGAAGCGATAGACCTTGCGGTCGATCAGCTCTTCGAGGTTGAGGTCGATGGAACCGGAAACCTGGCTGCGCAGCCCCATTTCCTTGTATTCCGGGTTGAAACGGATGCCCGGACGGCTTTTACGCAGGTTTTCGGAGACGGTCTCTTTGTCATTGCCCAGGCACGATACGATGCCCAGACCTGTGATTACGACGCGGCGCATGCGAATAACCCTTAGAAATTTTCAGTGGAGGTAAATACACCGACCCGAAGGCCTTCGGCGGTGTAGATCTCGCGGCCGTCGACGCTGACCGAGCCATCGGCGATGGCCATGTTCAGCTTGCCTTTCAGGACGCGCTTGATGTGGATGTTATAGGTGACTTTCTTGGCGGTCGGCAGTACCTGACCGAAGAACTTCACTTCGCCCGAACCCAGGGCCCGGCCACGGCCTGGCAGGCCTTGCCAGCCCAGGAAGAATCCGACCAGCTGCCACATGGCATCCAGGCCCAGGCAGCCTGGCATCACCGGGTCGCCTTCGAAATGGCAGGCGAAGAACCACAGGTCTGGACTGATATCCAGCTCGGCGACCAACTCACCTTTGCCGTACTTGCCACCCTCTTGGCTGATGTGCGTGATGCGATCCACCATCAGCATGTTAGGGGCGGGCAGTTGCGCGTTACCTGGGCCGAACAGCTCACCGCGACTGCAGCGCAGCAGGTCTTCCCGGGTAAAGGCGTTTTGTTTGGTCATGCGAGCTCCTCAATAGTCACCGTGCGGCACGGGGTAGATCTTCCCGACCGACCCAAAAGCCTCAGGCTTGGGGCGGCAGCCTACACATAGACTATTGCGTTGTAGTGAAAGTCACAGCACAGGGGACGAAGATGTACACTTGTGCACTGAAATTTTTATGACAAGCCCGGCAAGGGCCCGGTTCAGTCTGTAAGACTGCCGCACTTTAGCATTTATCGCCAGTCACAGATGCCTGTGCGGGCAGCCAGCGTTGCAGAATCTGCTGCAGATCAATGCGTTTGAACGGCTTGGTCAGGTAGTCGTTCATGCCGGCGGCCAGGCAGCGTTCGCGATCGCCCTGCAGCGCGTTGGCAGTCAGGGCGATGATCGGCATGGCTGCGGCATGGGGGATCTGGCGGATGCGCCGGGTGGCCTCGTAGCCGTCGATGACCGGCAGGCGGCAATCCATCAGCGTGGCGGCAAAGCGCTGGCGGCTGGCCAGCGCCACCGCCTGGGCGCCATCGGCGGCCACGCACACCTCGAACCCCAGGCTGCGCAGCATGGCCTGGGTCACGGCCTGGTTCACCGGGTTGTCCTCCACCAGCAGGATGCGTCGGCCCTGGCCAGGGTCACTGTCGTCGGCCCTGGGCGCAGGCAGCGTGGGGTTCTGCTGCATGCATAGCGCCAGCGGCATTTCCAGGGTAAAGGTCGAGCCCCTGCCTTCACGGCTTTCGGCACGCAGCGTGCCGCCCATGCGCTCGGTCAGGGTGCGGGCGATAGACAGCCCCAGGCCGGTACCGCCGTAACGTCGTGAAATAGAACTGTCGGCCTGCTGGAAGGCAACGAACATGGTTTCCAGGCGCTCGCTGTCGATACCGATGCCGGTATCGCGCACCGCACAGGTGAACCAGATCAGTTGTCGGTCCAGTACCTGCCAGCGCGGTTCGATCTGCACGCTGCCGTGTTCGGTGAACTTCAGCGCGTTGCCGATCAGGTTCACCAGCACCTGGCGGATGCGGGTCGGGTCGCCGGCCACGCGCAACTGTTCCATGCCCGGCGGCAGTGGCGCCAGCAGCAGCAATCCGCGCTGCTGGGCGACATGCTGGAACGACTGTGTGCAACTGCCCAGCAGCTCGGCCAGGTTGAACTCGATGTGCTCCAGCTCCAGCGTCGTGCGCTCGATCCGCGAGAAGTCGAGGATGTCGTTGATCACCTTGAGCAGATGGCCGGTGGACTCGCTGGCCACGGCCGCGTACTCGCTCTGTTCTTCGCTCAGCGCGGTGGTCTGCAGCAGTTGCAGCATGCCCAGCACCCCGTTCATGGGGGTGCGCAGCTCGTGGCTCATCATCGCCAGGAAGTCCGACTTGGCCTTGTTCGCCTGTTCCGCTTCCTCGCGGGCCTGGATCAGCTGGGCGATGGCCTGTTGCTGCTCGTGGCTGGCCTGTGCCAGGCCGCTGGCCAGGTTGTTGATGTGGCGGGCCAGGTGGCCCAGCTCGCTGTCGTCGACCACCGGCAGCGGCGCATTGAAGTCGCCTTTCTGGATGGCCTTGACCGCGTGCCCCATGTCGCTGATCGGACGCGACAGGCTGCGCGCCAGGCGCCGTGCGAGGATGAAGGTGAACAGCAGGGCGAACAGGGCCAGGATCGCGGCCTTGATCACGATTTCCTGCTGGCGCTGGTTGAAGGCGTCATCGGACATGCCCACGATCACCCGGCCCAGGTAATCGTCCTTGCGGGTCGAGGCCGAGCCACCGTTGTGCAGGAAATCGCTGTCCAGAAAGATCCGCTGCAGGCGGATAGGCGCCTGGAACACCTCGACCTGCTGGGGGCGGTTCTCGTGCTCGTCGGCCTGCTCGACATACACCAGGATGTGGTTTTCGCTGTCCTGCACTTCGAGAAAGCGCACATGCGGGATGGTCAGGGTGGCGCGCATCAGGCTCTCGAGCACTTCGTCATTGCCCGAAATGACCCCGTATTCCGAGGCCGGTGCCAGCTGGTTGGCGATCAGCTGGCCGGTATGGTTGAGCTCCTGGCGCAAGTCCTGGATGCGCACGAAGGTGAAGAAGCTGATCAGCAGCAACGTCAGCAGCAGGGCCGGCCCCAGGCTGATGATCTGGGTGCGGGTACTGATGTCCCAGGTCAGTTTTTTCATCGGTGCTTCTCTCCTGCGGCCACGGCCTGCTGTGCGGCCACCGGGTCTATCGCCTCGATGCCCAGGGCTCGGGCCACCTGCTGGTTGCCGGCCACGCGAAATCGCTCGGGGTACAACGTCCGCGGCCAGGCCGCCGGCGGCTGGTCGAGCAGGCGGTCGAGCACCGCCAGCCAGTCATGCTGGTCGCTCAGGGTACTGGCCAGCCCGCCGGCGCGCACGAACCCGGCATTCGGACCGATCAGCGGGACCTGGCGTGCATAGCTGCTCAGCAGCAGGTGCTTGGCCGTGGTGGCGTTGTACAGCAGTGGGTCGTCCAGGCCCAGTAGCACATCGCTGTTTTTGAGCACGGCCTGCAGCGGCCGATTGTCACGCGGGTCGGGCCAGGCCTGGGCGATGATCTCAAGGCGCAGCGCCTTGGCCGCCTGGCGCAGCTCGTCGAGCAGGAACCGGCTGTTCTCGGTATATAGCACACCAATGCGCCTGGCCTGGGGCAGCAGGTAGTGGGCCAGGCGCAACTGACGCGCGGGCGGCGGGTCGCTCCACAGCAGGCTCAGGTAGGACGGGCGTCGGTCGCCCAGGTGCCGGCTGGCCTGTACCCGGCTGACCCGCAAGGCCAGCGTCGGCGGGCCTTCGGCCTGTTTCAGGCGCCAGTCCAGTGCGGCCAGGTCGAGCAGAATCAGGCGCGTGCCCGGCTTGAGCCTGTGCCCGGCAGGCAGTTCTGACACGGCGGTGAAGCGCACGTGATCGGTGGGGCGCTGCGCGCGCAGGGCGGTGACGAAGTCGCGCACGCCTGCATTGCCCTGGGCGGCGGTAACCAGAATGTCTGCGGCCGCCAGTGCGCTCAGCGGCCACGCCAGCATCAGCACCAGGCAAGCGTGCAGCAGGCGCATCAGAATTCCAGCTCCGCGCTCAGGTACAGCACCTGCCGGCTGTCGTAGCGGTTCTGCCAGTTGCTGGTGGGCTCGTCATCCAGGCGTTGCTGAAGCATCCCGGCCAGCTCCAGGCTGGCGTTGCGGATGGGGATGCGCCTGGCCACGCGCAGGTCGATACGCTCGAAGCGGTACTGGTTGAGGGCGTCGTCGCCGTAGTAGAACACTGCGCTCGACCAGCCTCGGCCCCAGTCGCGCAGCCAGCCGGCCGAGCCGCTGTTGCGTGCGCTGAGGTGGCGGTCATCGGGGTTGCTGGCCCAGGCATCCACATAGGCGTAGGTCAGGCGCAGGCGGTCGGCACTGCGCAGTTGCCAGTCCAGTTGCGCCTCGCTGCCGGTGAAACGCGCCTTGTTGGCGTTGCTGGCGATGGGCCGGTTGTTGCGCAGCGGTTCGCTGACCATGCCGGTGAGCTGGTCATGGAACAGCTTGATGTCCAGGCTCAGGCCGATTTCGCTGAAAAAGCCGTTGTAGCCCAGCTCCTGCGAGCGCATGCGTTCCTGATCGAGGTCGCCCGGGCCGCGGGTGGTGACGAAGTACTCGGCGTGGCGCTGGCCGAAGGCGGCCGGGCGCAGGTTGTCGACGCGGTAGCTCCAGTTGACGTTGTTCTCGAACATGTCCGGCGAGCGTACCGCCTCCGAGTACACCGCACGCAGGCCGTGGCGCGGGGTGATCAGGTAGTTCACGGCCAGGCGCGGGGCCAGCGAGCTGCCCGCCAGCCGGGTATCCTCGAACATCGCGCCGCCCTGCACGATCCAGTGTTCGTCGGCGCGCCACTCGAGCTGGCCGAACAGGCGCCAGGTGGTGTCGTCGAGGCTGCCATCGTAGTAGGTCTGCGAGTCGGCCCGGTCGTAGCGGTAGGCGATTCCGCTGACCAGGCGCAGGCTGTCGCTCAGGCTCAGGGTGTCCTGCAGCTCCAGGTCCAGGCGGCTTTCGCGGGTACTCTGGTCGATGTCGCCGCACACCGGGTTGGCACCGCCGTTGTGCCACTGCTGGCGGACCTCGCGGGCCAGCGCCTGCTCCTGGTCGCTGCCGGGAGGAATCGGCGCGTCGATGTTGCGGGCCAGGCGTTCGGTATAGCCCGGGTTGAGCCGCCACAGCTGCGCCAGTTGCGGGCTGAAGGCGATGGCCGCATCGCACGCGCTCCACACCTGCTGGCGATCCCAGTGCAGCGCCGAACCCTGCAGGTACAGGCTGTGCCGCGGGTCCAGGTCGATGTTCCAGCGTACCGAGGCGGCGTAGTCCTTGGCATTCACGTCGGCGTTCGCCCCTGCGCCGCTAACGCCGGGGAACACCGGGGTATAGGCATAGGGGCGCTGCTCGCTGCCTTCCTTGGCGGAAAACTGCCAGTCCAGGCTCTGCTCGGCGTTCAGCGCATGGCTGGCGCTCAGGCTCAGGCGGGTCAGGCGGCGGCCATCGCGGTAGTGCTGGCCCTGCGCGTTGTGGTCAAAGCCGTCGTCCTGCTGGCCCGACAGCGACAGGCGCAGGTCGCCGCCTTCCCAGCCCAGGCCCTGGCTGGCGTACCAGTCGTCGATGCCGCGCTGGCCGCGGATCACCTTGAGCCGCGTGCCATGGCTGTCGGCCGGGCTGCGGGTGAGGATGTTGACCACCGCCATCAGTGCATTGGCGCCATAGCTGACGGTGTTGGGCCCGCGGAACACCTCGATGCGCTCGATATCCTCCAGTGCCAGCGGGATATCGCCCCAGTCCACCGTCGCCAGCCCCGCGCGGTACACCGAACGGCCATCGACCAGCACCTGCATGCGCCGCGCATCGTTGACGCTGCTGCCGTGGTAGTTGGCCGCCGGCTGGTTGCCCGCGCCGTAGCCGACCATCATGCCGGGCACCAGGCGTAGCAGTTCGGGTACGTTGCGCGCGCCGCTGGCGCGGATCAGCTCACTGTCGAGCACGCTCATGCTGCCGGGCACCGCCGCCGGCGACTGCCTGAGGCGGGTGGCGGTCAGGATCTGCGGCAGCGCCTGGCTGTCGACGAACAGGTCGTCCGCCACCGCCGGACCGCCCAGCAGGGCAGTCAGCAGAACCAGCGGGCGCGAGGGGGGAGGGCCAAGATGCACGGCGCGGCCTTGATGGCGGGTATCGAGCGGGCATGTTAACCGAGTAGCCGGCTTTTTCCAGCGATCAAACCCGCATTGCTGCGGTCCAATCGCACATCTGGCGCTGGCCGTGGCCTTAACGCTCCGTATAATGCGGGGGTCGCCACTTTATTGGTTTTAACGGATTGGATATGACTGAACAGCAGCCTGTTGCAGTTCTTGGAGGCGGGAGCTTTGGTACCGCCGTGGCGAACCTGCTGGCCGAGAATGGTGTCGAGGTACGGCAGTGGATGCGCGACCCCGAGCAAGCCGAGGCCATGCGCAACAACCGCGAAAACCCGCGCTACCTCAAGGGCGTGAAGATCCACCCGGGCGTCGAGCCGGTCAACGACCTGCTGGCCACCCTGCAGGCCTGCGAGCTGATCTTCGTCGCCTTGCCGTCCAGCGCCCTGCGCAGCGTGCTGGCGCCCCATGCCGAGCTGCTGAGCAACAAGCTGCTGGTGAGCCTGACCAAGGGCATCGAGGCGCACACCTTCAAGCTGATGAGCCAGATTCTCGAAGAGATCGCCCCACAGGCGCGCATCGGCGTGCTCTCCGGGCCCAACCTGGCCCGCGAGGTGGCCGAGCACGCGCTGACCGCCACCGTGGTCGCCAGCGAGGACGAGCAGCTGTGCCAGCGGGTCCAGGCCGTGCTGCACGGGCGTACCTTCCGTGTCTATGCCAGCAACGACCGCTTTGGCGTCGAGCTGGGCGGCGCCCTGAAGAACGTCTATGCCATCATCGCCGGCATGGCGGTGGCGCTGGGCATGGGCGAGAACACCAAGAGCATGCTGATCACCCGCGCGCTGGCCGAGATGACCCGCTTCGCCGTCAGCCAGGGCGCCAACCCGATGACGTTCCTGGGCCTGGCCGGTGTCGGCGACCTGATCGTCACCTGCTCCTCGCCCAAGAGCCGCAACTACCAGGTCGGCCATGCCCTGGGCCAGGGGCTGAGCCTGGACGAGGCGGTCAACCGCCTGGGCGAGGTGGCCGAAGGGGTCAACACCCTCAAGGTGCTCAAGGCCAAGGCCGAGCAAGTGCAGGTGTACATGCCGCTGGTAGCCGGCCTGCATGCCATCCTGTTCGAAGGCCGGACCCTGAGCCAGGTGATCGAGCTGCTGATGCGCGGCGAGCCGAAAACCGACGTCGACTTCATTTCCACCAGCGGTTTCAACTGAATTACAGGAGCAGGGCATGAACGAGTCCCCAAAACAGGCGCAGCGCGAATCGATCATCTTGCGTGTGCTGTGGATGCTGGTGTTCCTACTGGTATGGCAACTGGCCGAGCTGCTGCTGGGTGGCCTGGTGGTGGTGCAACTGGTGTACCGGCTGATCTACGGCGCACCCAGTGCCAGCCTGATGAACTTCGGCGACAGCCTGAGCCAGTTTCTGGCCCAGATCGGTCGCTTCGGCAGTTTCCACACCGACCAGAAGCCCTGGCCGTTCGCCGACTGGCCCACCCCGCGCGCGCCGGAAGGCGAAGCCGCCCACAGCGTGCCGCCTGCGCCACACCCGGCGCGTGACGAAGAGCCCAAGCTGTGAAGCTGTGGGTACTGCGCCACGGTGAAGCCGAGCCCCGCGCCAACAGCGACGCCGAACGCCGGCTGACCGCCCACGGTCGCGAGCAGGTGCTGCGCAGTGCCGCCCAGTTGCTCGGCTGCGCGCCGCAGGTGATCCTGGCCAGCCCCTATGTACGCGCGCAGCAGACCGCTGCGCTGGTCCACGAGGCGCTGGGTTTGGACAAGCCGGTGCAGACCGTGCCCTGGCTCACTCCCGAAAGCGACCCGCAGCAGGTCATCGCCGAGCTGGACAGGCTGGGGTTGGAGCAGGTGCTGCTGGTCAGCCATCAACCGCTGGTGGGCACGCTGGTGTGCCTGCTCGAGCATGGCCACCGCAAGGACCCCGCACCCATGGGCACCGCCAGCCTGGCCGAACTCGACGGCGACCACCCCCTGGCCGGGCTGATGACACTGCGCAGTCTCACTCCCACCTGATCGCCAACCACGACAAGGAATGCTGCATGAGCCTCTGGAAAACCCAACCCGATATCGACCAGCTCAACGCCCGCCAGAAAGGCACCATCGGCGAAGTGCTGGATATTCGCTTCGAAGGCTTCACCGACGACTCCCTGAGCGCCAGCATGGTCGTCGACCAGCGTACCCACCAGCCATTCGGCCTGCTGCACGGCGGCGCCTCGGTGGTGCTGGCCGAGAGCGTCGGCTCCATGGCCAGCTACCTGTGCATCGACACCACGCGCTTCTATTGCGTGGGCCTGGAGATCAACGCCAACCACCTGCGCGGTGTGCGCAGCGGGCGCGTCACGGCCACTGCCCGGCCTGTACACATTGGCCGCAGCACCCATGTGTGGGACATCCGCCTGAGCACCGAAGACGGCAAGCTCAACTGCATCTCGCGCCTGACCATCGCCGTCATCGCGCTGGGCGACAACCCACCGGCGACCTGATATTTCTACCAGTTGTTGCCCATGCGCTGCCTTGCTAGCGTGCCCCCAGGACCCATCGGGGGCGCGAACAGGAGTTTGGCGATGAACACACCGGATCCGGAAATGGCAGGCTCGGCCTACTTCTACGACATCGTGCGCCAGGTCGAGCGTGCCCAGGCGCTGGATTTTGCCGAGTACAACGTGCTCAAGGACAGTGCCGAGGCCAAGCTCGACGAGTTGATGCGACGCCTGGAGGGGCTGCGCGAGCTCAGGCAATTGCGCGAGACGGGCCGCCTGATGGGGCATCAGTTGCAGGCCACCTGCCTGGCACTGCGCCGGGCCGAACTGAGCCGCGAGCACAAGCGCAAGGCACGTGATGCGCTCGAGTACCAGTTGCTGTACCTGCAGGCCTGCCTGCGCCGTTCGATTGCCAGCTTCGACGCGAATTGACCTGATCGTCGTGCTCCCTGGCCTGTACGGATGTTGCCGGGTGTTGCTGCGGCGGGGAAAATGGCCCGATTCCCCTTCGCGGACAGGCGACCATGACGCAGCAGATCTTCTTCGCCCATGCCAACGGCTTCCCCTCGGCCACCTACGGCAAGCTGTTCGCTGCGCTGGCCCCCGATTATCACGTCACCCACCTGCCGCAGCACGCGCACGACCCGCGCTTTCCGGTCAACGACAACTGGCAGAACCTGGTCGATGAACTGATCCATCACCTGGAGCAGCAGCCCGAGCCGGTGTGGGGGGTAGGGCACTCGCTGGGCGGGGTGCTGCACCTGCACGCGGCGATGCGCTGCCCGCAGTACTACCGTGGGGTGGTGATGCTCGATTCGCCGGTGCTGACCCGAGCCGACGAGTGGCTGATCCAGCTGGCCAAGCGCTTTGGCTTCATTGACCGCATCACCCCGGCCGGCCGCACCCTGGGACGCCGCGAGGCGTTCGCCGACCGCGAGAGCGCCCGGGCCTACTTCACCGGCAAGGCGCTGTTTCGACAGTTCGACCCCGACTGCTTCGAGGCTTATCTGGAACATGGCCTGCAGGACGAGGGCGAGCAGTTGCGCCTGCGCTTCGACCCGGCCACCGAGATCAGCATCTATCGCAGCCTGCCCCACGTAAGCCCCGGCCCGGCCCGCCAGCTGACGCTGCCGCTGGCGATGGTGCGTGGCAGCCAGAGCCGCGTGGTACGCCGCCACCACGCGTATGCCGTGCGCAGCATGCCCAGGGGCGAGTTCCACAGCCTGCCGGGTGGGCACATGTTTCCGCTGGAGCGCCCGCATGACACCGCGAGCCTGATCAAGGGCCTGTTCGATCGCTGGCAGGAGGCGGTGCAATGAGTGGCGTGGAGGAAGTGCGCCTGAACCTGGGGCACATCGAACTGGCAGCGCACCTGTTCGGCCCGCAGCAGGGCATCCCGGTAATCGCCCTGCATGGCTGGCTCGACAACGCCAACACCTTCGCGCGCCTGGCGCCCCGGCTGCATGGGCTGCGCATCGTGGCACTGGACCTGGCCGGGCATGGCTATTCAGACCATCGGCCGGTGGGCGCCGGCTACGCGCTGTGGGACTACGCCCACGACGTGCTGCGGGTAGCCGAGCAACTGGGCTGGCAACGGTTTGCCCTGCTCGGGCACTCGCTGGGGGCGATCATCTCGGTGATCCTGGCCGGTGCCTTGCCCGAGCGGATCACCCGCCTGGCGCTGATCGACGGGGTGATCCCGCCCGGCGCCGGCCCCCAGGACACGGCCGAGCGCATGGGCATGGCCTTGCAGGCGCAGTTGCGCCAGGGCGGCAAGGGCAAGACCGTCTACCCGACCCTGGAGCTGGCGGTGCAGGCACGCATGCAGGGCATGGTCGCGGTCACCCGCGAGGCCGCCGAGCTGCTGGCCCAGCGCGGCCTGATGCCGGTGCCGGGTGGCTACACCTGGCGCAGCGACAGCCGTCTGACCCTGCCGTCGCCGCTGCGCATGAGCGAAGAACAGGCGCTGACCTTCGTGCGCCGCATCGCCTGTCCGACCCAACTGGTGGTGGCCGCCGACGGCATGCTGGCGCGCAACACCCCCCTGCTCGAGCAGCTACCCTTCAAGCTGGAACAGCTGCCGGGCGGGCATCACCTGCACCTGAACGACGAGTCGGGCGCCAGCCTTGTTGCAGACTGTTTCAATCGCTTCTTTGCCATTTCTTGACTTGCGGCGGGCAACTGTCGAGGCTTGGCGGGTTGAACAGGGAGACAACCATGACCAAGCGCGACACCGTTGCACCTTTTTTCGCCATCGAGGCCCTTAGCGCCATGGCCCGCCAATGAGTATTTCGCGTCTGATTCGAACAGGCCTTGCCGGCCTGGCCGTGCTTGCCAGCACGCCACTGATGGCCGATCAACTGCCGATTCCGGTGGATGCCAAGGTAGTGGGCCAGACCAGTGCGCAGGAACTGGAGCAGGAACAGGAGCGGGTGTACCCCCTCGGTTCGCTGCGCAAGATCAGCAATGTGGTACGCATGGAGGGCAAGGTCGAGGGCCGCGGCAAGGTCAGCTATGCCACCTACCAGCTGCCGGCCGAGCGCAGTGCCAACGAAGCCTTTACCGCCGCCCGCGAAGCCTTGCAGACCGCAGGTGGCTATCCGCTGTTCTGGTGCCAGGGGCAGGACTGCGGTGAAAGCAGCCTGTGGTCGGCGCAGCTGGCCGGGCGATTCAACCTGACCGGTGCCGACAACCAGCAGGCGTTCATTCTGTTGCGCCGCTCCGGCGCCTCCAGCGACACCCTGGTTGCGCTGTACAGCATCACCAAGGGCAATCGGCGCGCGTACCTGCATGTCGAGGAGTTCGTGGCCAACGCACCGCTGGGCGAGGTGTTGCCCACGCCGGCCACCGTGCAGCGCGAACTGCTGAGCACCGGCAAGCTCGACTATGCCGACCTCAAGGGCGAACCGCAGCCGGCCTGGGTCAACCTGCTGTCGCGCAGCCTCAACCTGAACAGTACCTTGCGCGTGACCCTGACCGGCGCCCAGGCCGAGGCCTGGCGCGAGCAACTGGTCAAGGCCGGGGTGCGCGCAGCACGGCTTGAAGTGGGTACGCAGCCGGCTGCCGGGCTGCATGTCGAACTGATCCGCTGACCGGGGCCGCTATGCTCAACAACGATCGCCTGCTGGTGCAGATCATCCTTATCGGCCTGCTGGGGGCCGGTCTGTGGGTCATGGCCCCGTTCATTTCCGCGCTGCTGTGGGGGGCGATCCTGGCCTATGCCAGCTGGCCGCTGATGCGCCTGCTCACGCGCGTGCTCGGCGGGCGCGAAACCCTCGCGGCGAGTGTACTGACGGGCGTGTGGATGCTGCTGGTGGCATTGCCGCTGGTGTGGCTGGGCTTCAACCTGGCCGACCATATTCGTGATGCCACCGCGTTCGTGCGCGACGTGCAGGTCGACGGCCTGCCCGATGCGCCGGCCTGGCTGGGCGGCATACCCTTCGTGGGGGAGCGCCTGGTCGGCTTCTGGGACACCCTCGACCAGCAGGGCGCGGCCATGCTGGCGGCGATCAAGCCACACCTGGGGCAGGTGGGCAACTGGTTGCTGGCCCGCAGTGCGCAGATCGGCGGCGGGATTCTCGAACTGACCCTGAGCCTGGTGTTCGTGTTCTTCTTCTACCGTGACGGGCCGCGGCTGTCGGCCTTCGTGCTGCGCCTGCTGAACCGCCTGATCGGCGAGCGCGCCGAATACTACCTGGACCTGGTGGCTGGCACCGTGCAACGGGTGGTCAACGGCGTGATCGGCACCGCAGCGGCGCAAGCCCTGCTGGCGCTGATCGGCTTCCTGATCGCCGGGGTGCCGGGCGCGCTGGTGCTGGGCCTGGTGACCTTCCTGCTCAGCCTGATCCCCATGGGGCCGCCGCTGGCCTGGGTGCCGGCCACCGCATGGCTGGCGTGGCAGGGCCAGTACGGCATGGCGGTGTTCCTGGGGATCTGGGGCACGTTCATCATCAGTGGCGTGGACAACGTGCTCAAGCCCTACCTGATCAGCCGGGGCGGCAACCTGCCGCTGGTGATCGTGCTGCTGGGGGTGTTTGGCGGGTTGCTGGCGTTCGGCTTCATCGGCCTGTTCATCGGCCCCACGCTGCTGGCAGTGGCCTACAGCCTGCTGCTGGACTGGACCCGCAGCGAGCCGCAGCACCCGCCGCGGGCCTGATCGCACCGGCCTGGCTGGCCGGGCCGCCCTTGCCAGGCGCCGGCCCTGCCGGCCAACGGGGCGTCCCAGCCATGCCGATTCGCTCTCTTTACGCATTCTTTATACCCAACCCTCGCTAGCCCTCTCGCCCCTTTACGCCCCCCCTCCCGACAATCACCGTCAGCGGCACCGTGCCGCGGGACGGAGATTCTTCATGAGCATTCTGGACGGGGTGTCACTGCTGCTGGCAGTGGCGTTGTTTGTGTACCTGATGGCCGCGCTGCTGCGCGCTGATCGCGGTTAGGAGCAGCCATGCACAGTTACGATTACGCATTGCTGCTGGCCTTTTTCGCCCTGGTGCTGCTGCCGGCGCCCTGGCTGGGCCGCTTCTACTACAAGGTGATGGAAGGCCAGCGCACCTGGCTGAGCCCGCTGCTGGGGCCGGTGGAGCGGGGCTGCTACCGGCTGGCCGGGGTCGACCCTGCCACCGAGCAGAGCTGGAAGACGTACGCCCTGGCGCTGCTTGCCTTCAACCTTGCAGGCTTCGGGCTGCTGTTTGCCGTATTGCTGCTGCAAGGGCACCTGCCGCTGAACCCGCAGCACCTGCCCGGCCAGGAGTGGTCGCTGGCGTTCAACACCGCCGTCAGCTTCATGACCAACACCAACTGGCAGTCCTACAGCGGCGAAGCCTCGCTCAGCTACCTGAGCCAGATGCTCGGCCTCACCGTGCAGAACTTCGTCAGCGCCGCCACCGGCCTTGCCGTGCTGGTCGCGCTGTGTCGTGGCATTGCTCGACGCTCGGCCAGCACCCTGGGCAACTTCTGGGTCGACATGACCCGCGCCACCCTCTACGGGCTGCTGCCGCTGTGCCTGCTGCTGGCGCTGCTGCTGGTATGGCAGGGTGTGCCGCAGACCTTCACCGATTATGTGCATGCACTGACCCTGCAGGGCGCCGACCAGGTGATCCCGCTGGGCCCGGCTGCCAGCCAGATCGCGATCAAGCAGCTGGGCACCAACGGCGGCGGCTTTTTCGGGGTGAACTCGGCGCACCCGTTCGAGAACCCCAGCGCCTGGAGCAACCTGTTCGAGGTGGCCTCGATCATCCTGATTCCGGTGGCCCTGGTGTTCACCTTCGGCCACTACGTCAAGGACCTGCGCCAGAGCCGCGCGATCATCGCCTGCATGCTTGCGCTGTTCGTGATCGGCGGCGCCACCGCGCTGTGGTCGGAGTACCAGCCCAACCCCACCCTGAACAGCCCGCTGGTGGAGCAGACCGCGCCGCTGGAAGGCAAGGAGAGCCGCTTCGGCACCACCGCCAGCGTGCTCTGGAGCGTGACCACCACCGCGGCCTCCAACGGCTCGGTGAACAACATGCACGACAGCCTCAACCCGCTCAGCGGCATGGTCGCGCTGGTCAACATGATGGTCGGCGAGGTGATTTTCGGCGGCGTCGGCGCCGGGCTCTACGGCATGCTGCTCAACGTGCTGATCGCGGTGTTCCTGGCCGGGTTGATGATCGGTCGTACCCCTGAATACCTGGGCAAGAAGCTGCAGGCCCGCGAGGTGCAACTACTGGTCGCCACACTGCTGGTGATGCCGGTGGGCGTGTTGGTGCTCGGCGCGCTGGCCACCAGCCTGCCGGGGCCTGCCGCCGCGGTCAGCAACCCGGGCCCGCACGGCTTCAGCCAGTTGCTGTACGCCTACACCTCGGCCAGTGCCAATAACGGCTCGGCGTTTGCCGGGCTGGGCGCCAACACCACCTTCCACAACCTGATGATCGGCCTGGGCATGTTGATCGGGCGCTTCGGCTACATCCTGCCGGTGCTGGCCCTGGCCGGCAGCCTGGCGCTGAAGAAGAGCGCGCCGGTGGGCCAGAACAGCTTCCCGACCCATGGCCCGCTGTTCGTCACGCTGTTGCTGGTGACCATCCTGCTGATCGGTGGCCTGACCTTCCTGCCGGCCCTGGCCCTGGGCCCGGTTGCTGAATACCTGAGCCTGGGCTTGTGAGGAGCCGACCATGAACCTGCCTGTTTCCGAAGTGAAGGCGGCCCCGTCCGCCACTGCCCGCACCACCTTCGCCGCGCTCTGGCGCCCGGCCCTGGTGCAGGCATTCGTCAAGCTCGACCCGCGCCAGCTCAAGCGCGCCCCGGTGATGCTGGTGGTGGAACTGACCGCTATCTTTACCACCCTGTTGTGCCTGCTGCCTAGCGACGTGCCCACCGGCGTATCGGTGCAGATCGCCGTGTGGCTGTGGTTCACCGTGCTGTTCGCCAACTTCGCCGAGGCCCTGGCCGAAGGCCGTGGCAAGGCCCGCGCCGACAGCCTCAAGGCCGGCAGCCAGGGCCTGAACGCGCGGCGGCGCATGGCCTCGGGCGAGTTCGAGGTGGTGCCGGCCAGTGACCTGCGCAAAGGCGATGTGGTGCGTGTGGATGCCGGGGAGATGATCCCCGGTGACGGCGAGGTGATCGAAGGGATCGCCGCAGTCAACGAGGCGGCAATCACCGGCGAGTCCGCACCGGTGATCCGCGAGTCTGGCGGCGACCGCTCTGCGGTCACCGGCAACACCCGGCTGGTGTCCGACTGGCTGCTGGTGCAGATCACCAGCAACCCGGGCGAGTCGACCCTGGACCGCATGATCGCCCTGGTCGAGGGCGCCAAACGCCAGAAGACGCCCAACGAGGTGGCCCTGGACATCCTGCTGATCGGCCTGACGCTGATCTTCCTGGTGGTAGTGGTCACGCTGCAGCCCTTCGCGCACTTTGCCGGTGGCAGCATCCCGATGGTGTTTCTGGTGGCCTTGCTGGTGACCCTGATCCCCACCACCATCGGCGGCCTGCTGTCGGCCATCGGCATCGCCGGCATGGACCGACTGGTGCGGCTCAACGTGATTGCCCGTTCGGGGCGTGCAGTGGAAGCGGCCGGCGATGTGCACGTGCTGCTGCTGGACAAGACCGGCACCATCACCTTCGGCAACCGCCGTTGCAGTGCGGTGCACGCCGCCCCCGGCATCACTGCCCGCGAGCTGGGCGAGGGCGCCTTGCTGGCCTCGCTGGCCGACGACACCGCCGAAGGCAAGTCGATCGTCGACTACCTGCGCCAGTTGCATGACTTCACCCCACCCGACGCTGCACACCTGGTGCCGGTGGCCTTCAGCGCCGAAACCCGCCTGTCGGGCGTCGACTTCGGCGCCCAGCGCTACCGCAAGGGCGCGGTGGATTCGGTACTGGCGTTCGTCGGCATGCAACGCCTGGACCTGCCGGCCGCCCTGGCCCGTGAAGTCGACCGCATTGCCCAGAGTGGCGGTACCCCGTTGCTGGTGTGCGTGGACAAGCGCCTGCTGGGCGTTATCCACCTCAAGGACGTGGTCAAGCCCGGCATTCGCGAGCGCTTCGCCGAGCTGCGCAAACTGGGCATTCGCACCGTGATGGTGACCGGCGACAACCCGCTGACCGCCGCGGCGATTGCCGCCGAGGCCGGGGTCGACGACGTGCTGGCCGAGGCCACGCCGGAGAAGAAGCTGGCACGCATTCGCCAGGAACAGAACGACGGGCGCCTGGTAGCCATGTGCGGCGACGGCGCCAACGACGCCCCGGCGCTGGCCCAGGCGGATGTCGGCATGGCCATGAATGACGGCACCCAGGCGGCCCGCGAGGCGGCCAACATGGTCGACCTGGACAGCGACCCGACGAAGTTGCTGGATGTGGTACAGGTGGGCAAGGAGCTGCTGGTGACCCGTGGCGCGCTCACCACCTTTTCCATTGCCAACGACGTGGCCAAGTACTTCGCCATCCTGCCGGCGCTGTTCGCTGCGATCTACCCGCAGCTGGGCGTGCTCAACCTGATGCAACTGGCCAGCCCGCAGAGCGCCATCGTCTCGGCGATCGTGTTCAACGCGCTGATCATCGTGGTGCTGATCCCGCTGGCGCTGCGCGGGGTACGGGTGCAGGCCGCCAGCGCTGCCCACCTGCTGCGGCGCAACCTGCTGATCTACGGTCTGGGCGGGCTGCTGGTGCCGTTCGTGGGGATCAAGCTGATCGATCTGGCGCTCAATGCGCTGCACCTTGTGTGAACTGGGAGATGAACATGACTACGCTAGTACGCCCGGCCCTGAGCCTGATTGTGCTGATGACCCTGATCACCGGCGCGGTGTACCCGCTGGTGGTCACCGGGGTCGCCCAGGTGGCGTTCCCCGAGCAGGCCAACGGCAGCCTGCTGCGCGACGACAGTGGCCAGGTGCGCGGCTCTCGCCTGCTGGCCCAGCCGTTCAGTGGCGCGGGCTGGTTCCAGCCGCGGCCCTCGGCGGCCGACTATGCCACGGTGTCCAGCGGTGCCAGCAACCTGGCGCCGAGCAACCCGGCGTTGGCCAAACGCGTGGGCGAGCAGGCCCAGGCGCTGTATGTGCCGGCACAAGGCCCGGTGCCGCTGGCGCTGCTGACCACCTCCGGCAGCGGCCTGGACCCGCACCTGCCGCCAGCAGCCGTGGCCTATCAGCTGGCGCGGGTGGCAGCGGCGCGGCAATTGCCGCTGCCCACCTTGCAAGCCCTGGTGGAGCAGTCCACCCTGCACCCACTGGTGGGGCCGCCGGTGGTCAATATCCTGGCCCTGAATGCGGCCCTCGACCAGCTCGCACCTGCTTCGAAATAAGGACGTGTGTCGACCATGAGTGATTCTGAACGCGCCGATGCGTTGTTGGCCGAGTTGCCGCGCGAGGGGCGCGGCCGGCTCAAGGTGTTCCTGGGCGCAGCGCCCGGCGTAGGCAAGACCTACGCCATGCTGCAGGCGGCCCATGCGCAGTTGCGCCAGGGGGTGAGGGTGCTGGCGGGCATCGTCGAAACCCATGGGCGCAGCGAAACCGAGGCGCTGCTGGGCGGTTTGCCGCAACAGCCGCTGGTGCGCTCCGAGTACCGTGGCGTGCAGTTGGAGGAAATGGACCTGGACGGCCTGCTCAAGGCCGCCCCGCAACTGGCGCTGGTGGACGAGCTGGCCCACAGCAACGCACCCGGCAGCCGCCACGCCAAGCGTTGGCAGGACGTGCAGGAGCTGCTGTCGGCCGGTATCGACGTGTACACCACGGTCAACGTGCAGCACCTGGAAAGCCTCAATGACCATGTGCGCGGCATCACCGGCGTGCAGGTGCGCGAAACGCTGCCCGACTGGGTGCTGCAGGAAGCCTTCGAACTGGTGCTGATCGACCTGCCGCCGCGCGAGCTGCTCGAACGCCTGCGCGACGGCAAGGTGTACGTGCCGGAGCAGGCGCGGGCGGCGATCGATGCGTTCTTCACCCAGACCAACCTGACGGCCCTGCGCGAGCTGGCGATGCAGACCGCCGCCGCCCAGGTCGATGCCGACCTCGCCCACGGCTACCGCAGCCTGGGCCAGGATGCGCCGGCGCTGCGTGGGCGCCTGTTGGTGGGGGTGGATGGCGATGCCCAGGCCGAGCGTCTGGTACGTCATGCCAGCCGCGTGGCACAGCGCCGCCACCTGCCCTGGAGCCTGGTGCACGTGGACAACGGCCGCCTGCGCGACGAAACCGCACGCCAGCGCCTGCAGGCCGCCCAGCAGCTGGCCGAGCGGCTGGGCGGCGAAGTGGTGGTGCTGCGCGCCGGCGAGGTGGCCAACACCTTGATCCAGCATGCGCTGGAGCGGCGTGCGAGCCTGGTGCTGGTGGGCCAGTCGCGTGATCGGCTGCGTCGGCGCTGGTTCGGTGCCGGTGTGGCGGCGCGCCTGTTGCGCGAGGCCCACGGGCTGGAAATCAACGTGCTCGACCGCGACGCACAGCCAGAACCGGTCAGCGCTCCGGTGGCGCGAGCCTGGGCCTGGCGCCACTACCTGCTGGCGCTGCTTGCCACCGTGCTGGCCAGTGCACTGGCCTGGGGCGTGGCCGGTGTGCTGGCGCTGCCCAACATCTCGCTGGTGTTTCTGGCAGCAGTGCTGCTGGTGGCGGTGCGCAGCAGCTTGGGCCCGGCGCTGGTGTGCGCCGCGCTGTCGTTTCTGGCCTACGACTTTCTGTTCATACCGCCGAATTTCTCGCTGAGCATCCAGCGCGAGGAGGACGTGCTGACCCTGGTGTTCTTTCTGCTGATGGCCGCCCTGACCGGCAACCTGGCGGCGCGCCAGCGGCGTCAGTTGCAGGCGCTGCGCGAAACCCAGGAGCAGACCGGCCAATTGCTGGACCTGACCCGCCGGCTGACCGCAGCCACCGACCGCCAGGCGGTGTTCAATGCCGCCAGCCACCACCTGGAGGGCTGGACGGACGTGCAGATGTGCCTGCTCGAACGCGATGCCGAAGGTCGCCTGCAGGTGGCCAGCGGCGGTGCCCTGCAGTTCAATGACACCGAGCGGGCGGCCGCCGACTGGGCCTGGCAGCATGACCAGGCCGCCGGCCTTGGCAGCGACACCTTGCCCAACGGGCGCTGGTGGTGGTGGCCGCTGTCGGTGGAGGAAGGCCCGCTGGCCCTGCTGGGGGTACGCCCGCGCGAGGGCCAGGTGCTGACGGCTCAGCGCCGGCGCCTGCTCAAGGCCCTCAGCCAGCCATTGGCCCAGGCCCTGGCCCGGGCGCGGCTGGCCGATCAGCTGGAGGCGGCGCGCCTGCACGGCGAAACCGAGCAGTTGCGCAGTGCCTTGCTGGCCTCGGTGTCCCACGACCTGCGCACCCCGTTGACTGCCATGCGCGGCAGCATCGACAGCCTGCTGGCACTGGGTGAGGCAATCAGTCAGCACGACCGTCGCGAGCTGCTCGAAGGCACCCGCGACGAGGCCGAGCGCCTGGACCGTTACATCCAGAACCTGCTCGACATGACCCGCCTGGGGCATGGCGGGCTCAAGCTCGCGCGGGACTGGGTGGCGCCGACCGACATCGTCGGCAGCGCCCTGAGCCGCCTGCGCGTGGTGCTGGCCCCGTTGCAGTTGCGCACCGAGGTGCCGGCAGAGCTGCCGCTGCTGTTCGTGCATGCCGCACTGATCGAGCAGGCCCTGATCAATGTGCTGGAGAACGCGGCACGCTTCTCGCCGGCCCACGGGCGCCTCGAACTGCGGGTGAGTGTGGAAGGCGAGCAGCTGTGCCTGGCCGTCGCCGACGAGGGCCCGGGGATTGCGCCGCAGGACCGGGCGCGCATCTTCGACATGTTCTACACCGCTGCGCGCGGGGACCGGGGCGGGCAGGGCACGGGGCTGGGGCTGGCGATCTGCCAGGGCATGATCGGCGCCCATGGCGGGCAGATCCGTGTAGAGGACGGCATCGATGGCCGTGGCACCTGCATCACACTATGCTTGCCGCTTCCGGCCCAACCTGAACTGGACAGCGAGACCCCATGAGCCAGACCGCGACCGTGCTGGTCATCGACGACGAACCGCAGATCCGCAAGTTCCTGCGCATCAGCCTTGGCTCGCAGGGCTACAAGGTGCTGGAGGCGGGCACCGGTGCCGAGGGCCTGAGCCAGGCGGCGCTGGGTCGGCCGGAGCTGGTGGTGCTCGACCTGGGGTTGCCCGACATGGACGGGCAGCAGGTGCTGCGCGAACTGCGCGAATGGAGCCAGGTGCCGGTGCTGGTGTTGTCGGTGCGGGCCAGCGAAGTGCAGAAGGTCGAGGCGCTGGACGGCGGGGCCAATGACTACGTGACCAAGCCGTTCGGCATCCAGGAGTTTCTGGCGCGGGTGCGCGCATTGCTGCGCCAGGCGCCCCAGGCGGTGGCCGAAGAGTCGGCGCCGCGCTTCGGCCCGTTGACCGTGGACCTTGCCTACCGGCGCGTGACGCTGGAGGGCGAGGAGGTGGCGCTGACCCGCAAGGAGTATGCGTTGCTGGCGCAACTGGCGCGTCACCCGGGGCGGGTGATCACCCAGCAGCAGTTGCTCAAGGATATCTGGGGCCCCACCCATGTGGAGGACAGCCACTACCTGCGCATCGTGGTGGCGCATGTGCGGCAGAAACTGGGGGACGACCCGACGGCGCCGCGGTTCATCGTGACCGAGCCGGGGGTGGGGTATCGGTTGATCGGGCCGGAGCAGGCTTGAGGGCCTCTTCGCCGGCCTAGCGCCTCTCGGCCTCATAGTTGTCCAGCGTATCACGTGCAATCTCGCGTCCCAGCGCGATCAGCTCCGGCGCCTTGTAGAACTCGAAGAACCGGCACACCCGCTTGGGCACGTTGATCAGTACATCCGGCGGGTAGCCGGCGATCTTGTACTGCGCCAGCGACGTCTGCATCACCTCGAAGCTCTGGTTGATCAGGTCCAGCAGCGAAGCCGGGCCCACGTTGTCGACAATGAACGAGCCGGCCGCCGATTTCGGCGCGCCGTCAGTCTCGGGCGCCGCCGAGGGCTGCTGCGCCTCGGGCTCGGCCGCATCGCTGAGCCACGGGTTGGGCGCCGCCTGCTCGATGCGGATCAGCCCTTCGGCGGCCTTGCGCCGGAACGGCAGGTGCGAGCCCAGCGAGTTGATCAGGTTGTCGAAGCGCAACTTGAACGCCGCCGGCCGCTCGATCACCGGCAACTGGTAATGCTTCTGGTTGGTGGAGTTGAGGTTCACCGCCACGATCAGGTCGCAGTGGCTGGACACCACCGGGATGATCGGCAACGGGTTGAGGATGCCGCCATCGACCAGCATGCGGTTGCCCTGCACCACCGGGGTGAACAGGCTGGGGATCGCCGCCGAGGCGCGCATGGCCTGGTGCAGGCAGCCTTCCTGGAACCAGATCTCCTGCTGGTTGGTGAGGTCGGCCGCCACTGCGGTGTAGGGGATGCGCAGGTTCTCGATGTTGACCTCGCCGACGATCTTGCGGATCTGCCCGAACACCTTCTCGCCGCGAATCGCGCCCAGCCTGAAACTCACGTCCACCAGGCGCAGCACATCCAGGTAATCCAGGCTCTCGATCCAGCGTCGGTATTCGTCGAGCTTGCCGGCGGCGTAGATGCCGCCGATCACCGCGCCCATCGAACAGCCGGCAATGCAGGCGATGTCGTAGCCGCGCCGCTCCAGCTCCTCGATCACGCCGATGTGTGCATACCCTCGGGCGCCCCCCGACCCCAGCACCAGTGCTACGCGTTTGCTCATGGTCGTTCCTTGCGGCTGTTCTGCTCGTGGGCCTAACAATGCACCCATTCAGGGCTGTGCTTCAATCGTGACAAGCGCTGGGCTACGCTGAGCAGGGCACTTTTCAGCGTGCGTGCCGTCGAAGTGCCACCCCGAACATTTTCCTTTTGAGGTAACACCGATGAAAGCCTGGATCTGCCTGCCCCTGATTGCCCTGGTACTGAGCGGCTGCGCCGGCAAGACGGCGTACCGGGACAGCTGCGCCAATCAGCTGGATTCGGCCTGGAAGGAGCTGGACCTGGCCAAGGCCGAGGGCTTCGCCGGCACGGTCAGCTATTCCAAGGCCCTGTCGCTGCTGACCGGCGCCAAGACCCAGCAGCAGTTCGAAGCCTTCGAAGGCTGCAGCAACAAGGCCGAGAAGGCACGCTTCTACATCCGTGAATCGCGCGCCGGGCGCTGAGGGAGGACCAGGCCATGTCGGCAATGCTCGACCATGTGATCGCCCAGGTGCTGACCCTGCACGTGCGCCTGCTGGCCTGCCAGGCGCGCCTGGCGGCCAATACCGACAGTGAGGCGCTGCATGACCTGCGTACTAGCGTGCGTCGCCTGCGCAGCCTGCTGCGGCCCCTGCGCGGGCTGCCGGGGGTGGACAAGCTGGAGGATGCTGCCGCCGAGCTGGGGCGCCTGACCACGCCGCTGCGCGATCGCGAGGTGCTGGCCGCGCAGTTGCTCGAACGCGGGCTGCCCGAGGTGGCCCGCCAGCAGCTTGGCGACCCGGCCCGCACCTTTGCCCGGGTGGCGGCCAGCGCCGAGCTTGCGCGGCTGCTGGCGATCATCGATGCCTTCCCGATGTTCCTGCGCGCGGCCCAGCGCCAGGGCCTGGTACGCCGCCTGGAGGCGCGGGTGGGCAAGCGCCTGCACAAGCAGTGGCGCAACCTGCAGGCGGCCATGAACGACCCGGCGCACGACCGCCACCGCCTGCGCCTGCTGATCAAGCGGGTGCGTTATGGCGCCGAGGCCTATCCACAGCTCGAACGCCTGCGCCCGGCCCTGCGCCGAGGGCTCAAGCGCGCCCAGGGCGATCTGGGCGACTGGCACGACCTGTTGCAGTGGCTGTTGCAGGCCGAGCAGCAGCCTGGCCTGGCGCCCTGCGTGGCGCACTGGCAGGCGCAACAGGCGGCGGCCGAGCAACGTGCCGACCGCACGCTGGAGACACTGCTGAGCGAAATCCAACGTCGATAAGTCGCGTGTTTGGCGCAAATGCGGCCTGTGCGCGGCGCGGCGGCTGGTTAACATCGCCACATTTGCCCACTGGTCGAGGTCCCGATGAATTTTTCCCAACTGCTCACCGCCGTGCGCCTGCAGCCCCAGGCGGTGACCATCCCGGCCGAATGGGCCCAGGGGCGTGCCTGTTTCGGCGGGCTGATGGCGGCGCTGGTGTACGAGGCCATGCACGCCAAGGTCGCCCCGGACCGTCCGGTGCGCTCGCTGGCCATCACCTTCGTAGGGCCGGCCGAGCCTGGGGTGCCGATCAGTTTCGAGGTGGAGCTGTTGCGTGACGGCAAGGCGGTCAGCTCGCTGCTGGGGCGCGCGGTACAGAATGGCCAGGTGGTGACCCTGGTGCAGGGCAGTTTCGGTGCCGGGCGCGATTCGGTGGTGCAGGTGCCAGGGCTGGCGCCGGTGCCGATGAAAAGCCTTGCCGAGTCCAGCCCCGAGTTGCCCTTCATCAAGGGCGTGACCCCCGAGTTCATTCGCCACCTGGCCATGCGCTGGGGCATTGGCGGCTTGCCGTTCAGCGGTAGCCGGTCACGCGAAATGGGCGGCTGGGTGCGCCTGCGCGGTGAGGATGTGGTCGAGGAGCCGGTGACCGAAGCCCACCTGCTGGCGCTGGTCGATGCCTGGCCACCGGCGTTGATGCCGCACCTGAGCACGCCCGCTGCCGGCAGCACCCTGACCTGGACCATCGAGTTCGTGCAGCCGGTGGCCAGCCTGACCACCCTGGACTGGTGCCAGTACTGCGCCCAGATCGACTATGCGCGTGACGGCTACGGCCATGTGGCGGCTGCCTTGTGGAACGGGGCCGGTGATTTGCTTGCCATCAGCCGCCAGACGGTGACCGTGTTCGCCTGAATCACTGGCGCTGGCGCTCCACCGCCACACCGGCCAGCAGGCCGATGACGCCGACGGCCAGGGTGCCCAGGTCGGCGTCGAGCGCACCGCTCAAGACCAGCAGCGCGCCGATGGCCAGCAGCGGCAGTGCAATCAGCTGCAGCGCGATGTTGGTAGGGGTACGAGGGGCGTGATGCCAGTGGGGCAGGTGAAACAGGTGCTTGTTCATCACGGTTCTCCTCAAGGTGCAAAACGGATAACCCAAGCGTAGTTTGGCCCCCGCCAGGGGGCCAATTGCGCGCGGCTATCGCGTTTATAGCTTGAGTTGACCGATGGCCTTGTTCAGCTCGCCGGCCAGGGTGGCCAGTTCGCTGCTGGTGGTGGCCGAGTCGACGGTCTGCTGCACGGTCTCTTCGGTCACGTCGCGGATGCTCACCACTGCGCGGTTCATCTCTTCGGCCACCTGGCTCTGCTGTTCGGCCGCCACGGCGATCTGGGTATTGCTCTCGCGCATCTGCGCCACCGCGCCGGTGATCTCCGCCAGGGCCTCGCCGGCTTCCTGGGCCTGCTTGACGCAGTCGTCGGCCTTGAACGAGCTCTCGGTCATGAACTCCACCGCATCGCGGGTGCCGGCCTGCAGGGCAGAGACCATGGTGGTGATTTCATCGGTGGAGCTCTGCACGCGCTTGGCCAGGTTGCGCACCTCGTCCGCCACCACCGCGAAACCGCGGCCCAGGTCGCCGGCACGGGCCGCCTCGATCGCCGCGTTGAGGGCCAGCAGGTTGGTCTGTTCGGCGATGCTGTGAATCACCCCGACCACGCTGTTGATCTTCTGGCTGTCCTCGGCCAGTTGACGAATCATCTCGGCCGTCTGCTGCACGCCGGTGGAGAGCCCCGAGATCGACGACTGCACGCGGCTGACCACGTCCTTGCCGCTGCCGGCCAGGGTGTCGGCGCTTTGCGACAGGTCGCGTGTGGCGCCGGCATGCTGGGCGATGTGGTAGACGGTGGCGGTCATTTCGTTGATGGCGGTGGCGGCCTGGTCGGTTTCGCTCTGCTGGCCGAGCATGCCGTGGCGCACCTCGTTCATGCTGGCGGCCAGGCGCGCGGCGCCGGCATCCAGCTGCGCGGCGGTTCGCGCCACGGTGTTGACCACGCGGTGGTAGGTGGTCTGCATGGCGTTGAAGGCGCTGGCCATCTGGCCGATCTCGTCGCCGCAGGACAGCGGCACCCGTGCCGACAGGTCACCGGTCTTCTCGACGTGCAGCATCACGTCCTTGAGGATGTTGAGCTGGCTGAGCAGGAAGCGGATCAGCAACTGCGAGGCGCACAGCATGGCCAGCATCAGGATCAGCACGCACACCGCATAGTTGACGAAACGGTCGGTGAACACCTGCGCCATGCTCGGGGCCTGGGCCAATACCGCGATCTGCTGGCCATCACGCTGGATGACCTGCGCGCCGATCAGCGGGTCGCTGCCCAGCAGCGGCATGCCGTTCAGCTCGACCCAGCCCTGGGCAGTGGCCAGGGCCGGCAACGCCTGGCCATCGAAGGTGGGCGCCTGCCCGGGTGTGAAGCTTACCCAGGTGGCGTTCTGCGGCAAGGCCTGGCCGGCGGGCCAGGCGGCCAGCAGGCGGGCTTCGGATTGCACCCGGGCCTGGGCCGTCTCGGCCCTGGCGCGGGTTTCCAGGTGCACCGCATACAGCACCACGAACAGGGTTGTGACGAAGGCGACTGCGTTCACCGCCCAGAACTTGTACTTCAGTGAGATATTGCTGAGCCAGGCACCCATGGATAGGTCTTCTCTGATTGAGCGGAAACAATTTGGCAAGGTGCCATCAGTGTGCCAGCCAATTCAAAGACAAATCTTGATATGCGTCAAACTATGTCGGGGAGCCCGAAGAAGCGCCGGGCGCAGTCGCTGGTGTGCGCAGCCACCTGCTCGGGTGTCTCGCCCCGGTGCAGGGCCACTTCGCGCAGCACTTCGGGCAGGTAGGCCGGTTCGTTGCGACCGCTTTTGGGTTTGGGGCGCAGGGTCCGGGGCAGCAGGTAGGGGGCGTCGCTCTCCAGCATCAGGCGGCCAGTGGGGATGCTGGCAACCAGCGGGTGCAGGTGGGTACCGCGACGTTCGTCGCAGATCCAGCCGGTGATGCCGATGTGCAGGTCCAGGTCCAGGTAGCTGAACAGGGCGCTGCGCTCGCCGGTAAAGCAGTGCACCACGGCGGCGGGCAGGTGGTCGCGGTAGTCCTTGAGAATCTGCAACAGGCGTTCGTTGGCATCACGCTCGTGCAGAAACACCGGCATCTGCAGCTGCACCGCCAGCGCCAGTTGTTCTTCCAGGGCCTTTTCCTGTTGCGGGCGCGGCGAGAAGTCGCGGTTGAAGTCCAGCCCGCATTCACCCACCGCGTGCACCCGTGGCTGTTCGAGCAGCGCGCGCAGATGGCGCGCGGTGTCGCTGTTCCAGCTGCTGGCATCGTGGGGGTGTACACCGGCCGTGCTGAACAGTCGCCGGGCCTGCGGGTCGAGTTGCTCGCACAGGTGTAGCGCGGCTTCGCTGCCGGCCAGGCTTGTACCGGTCACCAGCATCTGATGCACCCCGGCGGCCTCGGCACGCTGCAAGATGGCCTCGTGCTTGCCGTCGAAACTTGGGTTGGTCAGATTGACGCCGATGTCGATGAGTTGCATGGTGCTACCTCAGGTTGTGCGGCAAAAGCGCTTGGCAGCGCCGAAAAATACCAATAACGCCAAGAACTTCAAGAAGTTGTCGCGGTCTTTTGCGGTCAATTGTCACGGACCGACCGCTCATTATGGCGTCAAATACTCAATCGCGGCCCTTTGCCGGAGACCGGATGACGCGATCACTTTGGCTTTTTTTGCTGTGTGTGGGCCTGCTGTGCGCCGGCCCGGCCCACGCACGCCTGCCCGGCCCGCAGCAGGCGGTGCCTGCGGCCAAGGTGCGCGACCTGGCGCAGATCCGTGAAAGCCGGGTGTTGCGCGTGCTGGTCAACCAGAGCCGCAACAGCTCCGGCGAGGTCAAGGGCCAGCCGGTGGGCATCGAATACCATCGGTTGATCGCCTTCGAGCACTATCTCAACGGGCGTGCCCGTGACGGTCAGCAGATCCGCCTGAAGATCATCCCCAAGGCCAAGGACCAGTTGATCGGCGCATTGCAGCGTGGCGAGGGCGATCTGGTGGCGCCCGGCGAGCTGATCGATTTGAGTTCCACCCGCGGGGTGATGGCCAGCGACCCGGTGCTGGAGAATGTGCCGCTGGTGCTGGTGGGGCGCAAGGGCGAACGGACCTACCAGCGCGTCGAGCAGCTTGCCGGCCGCACCGTGACCCTGACCAGTTCGAGTGCGGCAGGCGATACCCTCCACGAAATCAACCAGCGCCTGGCCCTGCGCAAGCTGGCGCCGCTCAAGGTGGAATGGGCGGACCCCAGCCTTGCGGTGGAGGATGTGCTGGAAATGGTGCAGGCCGGCATCTTCCACCTGACCGTGGTCGAACAGCCGATTGCCCGGCGCTGGGCGCAGGTGATGCCCAAGCTGCTGGTGCAGCGCAAGGTGCAGCTGGCCCAGCCCGAGGCGATGCATTGGTACGTGCGCCGCGACGCGGCGATGCTGCACGCCAGTGTCGATCGCTTCCTCAAGGGGTATCACGCCCCGGCCGATCAGGATGTGGCGTTCGAGCGTATCTACCGGCGCCTGTACAAGGTGCATTACCCGCTGGCCCAGGCCAACCGCCAGCGCCTGGAAAAACTGCGGCCGGTGCTGCAGCGTCACGCCCAGGCCCAGAACCTGGACTGGCTGAACCTGGCGGCACTGGCGTTCAAGGAGTCGGCCCTTGACCCGGCGGCCAGGGGCGCAGGTGGCGCCCATGGGCTGATGCAGATCACCCCCGGTGCGGCGCAGCGGGTGGGGATCAGCGATATCGCCAATGTCGATGGCAATGTACAGGCCAGCGCGCGCTACCTGGCACTGATCCGGCGCAAGTTCTTTTCCAGCAACCAGCTCAACGAACGCGAGCGCATGGCGTTCGTGCTGGCCGGCTACAACCTGGGACCGGAGCGGGTTCAGGCCATGCGGGCCGAGGCGCGGCGACGCGGCCTGAACCCCAACCAGTGGTTCTTTCAGGTAGAGCGTGTGGCGCTCGAGCAGGTGGGAATGGGGCCGGTCAGCTATGTTAATAGCGTCAACAAGTACTTTCTGGCATTCGACCGCGAACGCGACGCGCTGGAAGCCCGGGGACGAAAAGTGGCCTCACGCAAGTAATCGAAAATTACGATTGGTATGTGCAGATAATCGCGATTTTAACATTTGAAAATATGATTAAGATGGCGACCTCTACCACACACCTGCATCGCTTAAGGAAGACAGCATGAACGCCATCAACTCCGTATTGTTCACCCGCGCCGGCTGGGGCATTACCGTACTGCGCATCTTCATCGGCATCATCTTCATGGCCCATGGCTCGCAGAAGCTGTTCGGCCTGTTTGGTGGCGGCGGGCTGGCAGGCACCGCGCAGTACATGGAAAGCCTGGGGCTGACCCCGCCGACACTGATGGCGGCGCTGTCCGGTGGGGCCGAGTTCTTCGGCGGGCTGGCACTGGTCATCGGCCTGCTGGCACGCCCGGCGGCCCTGGCGCTGGTGGGGTTGCTGCTGGTGGCGATTTTCTCGGTGCACATCGGCAACGGTCTGTTCATGGCCAACAACGGCTATGAGTTCGCCCTGGCGCTGCTGGGTGGCGCGATTGCGGTACTGGTGGAAGGGGCGGGCAGGGCGTCGGTGGACCGCATGATCGCCAAGTGAGCCTTGGCGTTGTGGCACAAAAAGGGCCTGCATTGCAGGCCCTTTTTTGTGCCCGACCCGGCTGCTTGCTTCTGCGGCAACGCAGGCGCCTTCAGGGGCACCGACAGGTGCAGGAACCGGCGTCGCCGTCGAATGCGAGAAACTCGCTTGTTTTTCTGGCGTGCGGGTCGTTTATCAGACGATGGCATTGTTGACAGCCGGGCCGGCGCTTCTCTAGGATGCTGGCTTGCGCCGATTTAAACAGCTACTTGCGGGGCGCAGGAAGACCACCAGCAGGTCGTCCGAATACCGCTAAAGCGCTGGTTCGGTGACGCCTCGCACCGCAGCCCAGCGGGATCTGCGAGGCACAGAGAAGTACACCATGAGTTGCCCACGTACCAGCGTTTGCCTCACCCCTCTCCCTACCAGCCAGGCGGCTCGCACGCCGCGCATTCTGCTGAGCGGCAAACACCAGCCGACCCTGCTGCGCTACCTCGATGGCTGGCCCCGCCCCAAAGGCCGCGCCACGGCGTTCCTGATCCAGTTCGCCGACTCCTGCGAAACCCTCGCCCGGTTCGGCAACGACCGTTTCGACCTGGCCGTGGTGCAGGCGCCCTCGAGGGCCGATGCCGCCGAAGTGATCCACCACCTGACCCGCGTCGCCCGCCAGGGCTTGATCACCCGCGCCTGATCGCTCAGGGGTACTCGATCTCGACGATGTACACCGTCTGTTCGCCAGTCGGTGTCTGCACCCGCACTTCAGCGTCCAGCGCCTTGCCGATCAGGGCGCGGGCCAGGGGCGAATCGATGCTGATCAGGCCCAGTTTCAAGTCCAGCTCGTCGGGCCCGACGATGCGGTAGCGCGATTGTTCGCCGTCTTCGTTCTCGACCGTGACCCAGGCCCCGAAGTACACCTTGTTCGGGTCGCTGGGCCGCTCGCTCACCACTTTCAGGTTTTCCAGGCGCTTGGTCAGGAAGCGCACGCGGCTGTCGATTTCGCGCAGCATCTTCTTGCCGTAGGTGTACTCGGCGTTTTCCGAACGGTCACCTTGCGCTGCTGCCTCACTGACCGACTGGGTCACCTGGGGCCTGCGCACATGCCACAGTTCATGCAGCTCGGCGCGCATGCGCGCCTCGCCCTGTGGGGTGATCAGTGCGGTGCCGGCAGTGCGGGGCGGGCGGTATCGGCTCATGGGCTTCCAGGCTCGGGTAGGTAGCCGCCGAGTCTATCAGCCCTCGCGAAGCACTGTCAGCGGGCTGGCATTGAGCGCCCGGCGCGTGCCGAATACCCCCGCACCCCCCACCAGCAACGCACCGATCACCGGCAACAGCAGCAGCCACGGGTGCGGGCTCCAGTGCAGGTCGAATGCGTAGCGGTACAGCAGCAGGCTGATCAGTTCGGTGCCCAGCGCCGCGAGCAGGCCGCTGGCGGCGCCCAGCAGGCCGAACTCGATGCGCCGGGCCTTGACCAGCAGGCTGCGGCTGGCGCCCAGTGCCCGCAGCAGCGCACCCTGGTGGATGCGCTCGTCCAGGGTGGCCTGCAGCCCGGCAAACAACACGGCCAGGCCCGCCGCCAGCACGAACAGCAGCACATACTGTACCGCCAGGGTCACCTGGGCCAGGATGCTGCGCAACTGCTCCAGCAGCGCATCGACCTGCAGGATGGTGGCTGCCGGGAACGCTCGCGACAGGGCCACCACCTGCTGGTCGTGGCCTGGGGCCAGGTAGAAGCTGGTGAGATAGGTGGTCGGCAGGTCCTGCAGGGTGCCGGGCTGGAAGATCATGTAGAAGTTGGGCTGGAAACTGTCCCAGTTGACCGTGCGCAGGCTGCTGACCTGTACCTGGCGCTCCAGGCCACCGATGCTGAAGGTCAGGGTGTCGCCCAGCTTGAGCTTGAGGCTCTCGGCCAGCTGCGCCTCCACCGACACGCCGGGCAAGGCATCGGCCGTTGGCTGTGCCTGCCACCACTGGCCGGCGCTCAAGGTGTTGCCCTGGGGCAGGTCGGCGGCCCAGGTCAGGCTCAGGTCGCGCTGGACGGCGCGGTCACCGGTGGATTCCTTGCTGACGATCTCGCGCACCGGCTCGCCATTGATGAGCGTCAGGCGCCCGGGAATCACCGGGAACAACGGCGCGGCATGGACCGAGAATTCGTTCAGGCGCTGGGCGAAGGTGTCCTTGTCGTCCGGCAGGATGTTGAGCACGAAATAGTTGGGAGCATCCTTGGGCAGCTGGTTCTGCCAGGTGTCGAGCAGCTCGGTGCGCAGCAGGGCGATCAGGGCCATGGCCAGCAGGATCATGCCGAAGGCCAGCGACTGGCCTGCCGCCGCCAGCGGATGCTTGAGCAGTTGCCCCAGGCCCAGGCGCCAGGCCAGCGGGGCGCCGGCCAGCAGCCGGCGCAGGCTGCGCAGGCCGAGCAGCAGCAGACCGCCCAGCACCAGCGCGGCCACCAGACCGCCGCCGAGCAGGGCGAAGGTCAGCAGCAGGTCCAGGCTCAGGCGCCACATGATGAGGCCCAGGGCCAACAGCGCTGCGCCATACACCAGCCAGCTGCTTGCCGGCACCGGCAGCAGGTCGCGGCGTAGTACACGCAGCGGCGGCACCCGGCCCAGCGCTGCCAATGGCGGCAGGGCGAAGCCGGCCAGCGCCACCAGCCCGGTGGCGATCCCGGCCAGGGCCGGGGCGATGCCGCCTGGCGGCACCTGCGAAGGCAGCAGGCCCTGCAGCAGGGCGAACAGACCCAGTTGCGCCAGCCAGCCGAGCAGTGCGCCCCCCAGGGCTGCCACGCTGCCCAAAATCGCCAGTTGCAGGCAGAACAGGCTCAGCGCCTGGCGCCGGGACAGGCCCAGGCAGCGCAGCAGGGCGCTGGCATCGAAGCGGCGCATGGCAAAACGGCTGGCCGACAGCGCCACGGCCACGCCGGCCAGCAGCACCGCCACCAGGCTGGCCATGTTCAGGTAGCGTTCGGCCTTGCCCAGTGCACCGCCGATCTGCTGGTTGCCGTCACGCGAGTCGCGCAGTTGCTGGTGGGCGGCAAGCCCCGCCTTGGTAGCCTGGGTGTAGCTTGCCAGGGCCTGGGGCTCGCCGCGCCACAGGTCGCGGTAGGTGACCCGGCTGCCGGGCTGCACCACGCCGGTGGCATCCAGGTCGGCCAGGTTCATCAGCACCCGCGGGGTGAGGCTGTAGAAGTTGCCGGCGCGGTCCGGCTCATAGGTCAGCACGCGGCTCAGGCGCAGGGTCTTCATGCCCACGTCGACGCTGTCACCGATCTTGAGGTTCAGCGCCGCCAGCAGGCGCGACTCGACCCAGGCTTCGCCCGGCGCCGGGCCACCGCCGGCCACCTCCGGCCCGTAGGCCTCGGCGGCACTGCGCAGCTCCCCGCGCAGCGGGTAACCCGTGCCGGCAGCCTTGACACTGGAGAGCTGGATGCCGTTGTCGGTGGCGATCACGCTGGAGAACTCGACCACTTTCGCATGGGCCAGGCCCAGCTGTTCGCCGTTGCGGATCTGTTCCGGGGTGGCCGGGGCGCTGCCCTGCAGCACCAGGTCGGCGCCAAGGAACTCGGTGGCACGCAGCAGCATGGCGCCGTTCAGGCGGGCGCCGAAGTAGCCGATGGCGGTGCTGGCGGCCACGGCCACCAGCAGGGCGAAGAACAGCACGCGCAGTTCGCCGGCGCGTGCATCGCGCATCAGTTGACGCAACGCCAGGCGCGGCAGGCGCAGAAACGACAGGTGTGCCATCTAGGGCTCCAGCGGGGTGACCAGGTGGCCGGCTTCCAGGCGAATCAGCCGGCCGCAGCGGTGCGCCAGGCGTTCATCGTGGGTGACCAGGACGAGGGTGGTGCCGCGTTCCTTGTTCAGTTCGAACAGCAGGTCGCTGATGCGTTCACCGGTGTGGCTGTCGAGGTTGCCGGTGGGCTCGTCGGCGAACAGCACCGCAGGCTCGGCGGCAAAGGCGCGGGCAATTGCCACCCGCTGCTGCTCGCCGCCGGACAACTGGCGTGGCGAATGGCTCAGGCGCTGGCCCAGGCCGACCCGTTCGAGCAGGCTGCGGGCGTGTTCGCGGGCATCGCGGCGTCCGTCCAGCTCCAGGGGCAGCATCACGTTCTCAAGGGCATTGAGGCTGTCGAGCAGCTGGAACGACTGGAACACGAAGCCGACATGCTCGGCGCGGACCTGGGCGCGCTGGTCTTCGTCGAGCGGGCCCAGGTCGTGCCCGGCCAGTGTCACCGAGCCTGCACTGGGCAGGTCGAGGCCGGCCAGCAGGCCGAGCAGGGTGGACTTGCCCGAGCCGGAGGCGCCGACAATGGCCAGGCTGTCGCCCTGTTTCAATTCCAGGCTCAGTTCGTGCAGGATGGTCAGGTCGCCTTCCGCGCTGGGGACCACTTTGCTAAGGTTGCGCGCAGTCAAGATGCTGGGGCCCATGGAGAATCCAATGCGAGTGTGGTTATTGAGTGCAGGCCTGGCCTTGCTGTGCATGGCCCAGGGCGCATCGGCAGGAACGGTGTTGATCGTTGGGGATAGTATCAGTGCCGCTTTTGGCCTGGATACCCGTCAGGGGTGGGTTGCCCTGCTCGAACAGCGGCTCAAGGCCGAGGGTTTCGATGACAAGGTGGTCAATGCCTCGATCAGTGGCGACACCAGTGCCGGGGGCCAGGCGCGGCTGCCTGCGCTGCTTGCAGAGCACAAGCCCAGCCTGGTGGTGGTGGAGCTGGGCGGCAATGACGGGCTGCGCGGGCAGGCACCGGCGCAATTGCAACAAAATCTTGCCTCGATGATCGATCGCTCCCGTGATGCCGGTGCCAGGGTGCTGCTGCTGGGCATGCGCCTGCCACCCAACTATGGCAAGCGCTACACCGATGCGTTCGCACAGGTGTATGCCGATCTTGGCAAGGAAAAGGACGTGCCGCTGGTGCCGTTCTTTCTCGAAGGGGTAGGTGGCGTGCCCGAGCTGATGCAGGCCGATGGCATCCATCCGGGGCAGGGCGCCCAGGCGCAGTTGCTGGAAAATGCCTGGCCATCAATAAAACCGCTGCTTTGACGCTTTTATACTGATCGGCTTTCGGCTAATGTTGCGCCCCCGATTTGGAGCCCCCGATGCCGCGTCCCGCCTGGTCCCTGTATGCCTATCAATTGATCGAGCCTGACGAACAGCTTGACCTGTTCGCCTGCCAGGAGAGTCGCGTCCACCTGATCGCCCGCCAACTCGAACTGGGCGGCTCCGTCGACCGTACCCTGTGTGGCACCCTGTTGCCGGCGCAACCGCGCTGGTCGGGTGTGGAACGCAGCATCTACCGTGACCAGCGCCTGTGCCGCCTGTGCCGGGCGATCCTCGAGGCGCAGCGGCGCGGCACGCGTCCGGTATGGCCCGAGCTGCAGGCCTGACGTCGGATCTTTTACGTTTGGCAAGGGTTCTGTGCCCGGATGCCTCCCGATCCCGCAGGGGGCGGTGTACAATTGCCCGCTTGACCCACCTGAATTAGCGAAGGATTTCCCGGATGTTGCCGCGCTTTCCCGCCGTCACCCGTTGCCTGTCCCTGGCCGCCCTGCTGGCGGCGGGCCCTGTTGCCGCTCTGGAGTTCCCCCTGCCGCCGCCGGGCGAGGATGTCATCGGCCAGGTCCAGGTGATCAAGGCCAAGTATGAGGACACCTTCGCCGACATCGGTACCGCCAACGACCTGGGCTACCTGGAGATGGTCGCGGCCAACCCGGGCGTGGACCCCTGGCTGCCAGGCGCCGGCACCGAGATCGTGCTGCCGACCCGTTTCATCCTGCCGCCGGGCCCGCGCGAAGGCATCGTGATCAACCTTGCCGAGTACCGCCTGTACTACTACCCCAAAGGCGAGAACGTGGTGCACACCTTCCCGCTGGGCATCGGCCGCGAAGGCTGGGGTTCGCCTATTGCCAACACCAAGGTCACGGCCAAGACGCCGAACCCGACCTGGACCCCACCGGCCTCGATCAAGGCCGAGCACGCCGCCGACGGTGATCCGTTGCCCAACGTGGTGCCGGCCGGCCCGGACAACCCGCTGGGCCCGTTCAAGTTCACCCTGGGCGTACCGGGCTACCTGATCCACGGTTCCAACAAGAAGTTCGGCATCGGCATGCGTACCAGCCATGGCTGTTTCCGCATGCTCAACAACAACGTGCTGCAACTGGCGAGCATGGCCCCGGTGGGGACTTCGGTGCGCATCATCAACGAGCCGTACAAGTTCGGCCTCAGTGGTGGCAAGGTCTACCTCGAGGCGCATACTCCGCTGGATGACAAGGGCGACCCGTCGGTGGTCGACAAGCACACGGCAGTGATCAATGCCCTACTCAAGCGCGAAGACCTGGCCAACAACCTGCGCATGAACTGGGACATGGTGCGTGACGTGGTGGCGGCCGAAGATGGTATCCCGGTAGAGATCGCGGTGCCGGGTGACGCCAGTGCGCCGATGGTATCGAGCGTTCCGCTCGAAATGCAGTAACCCGCCTGTGTTTGCACGAGGCCCGCTTCATGCGGGCCTCGTCGTTTGCGCAGGACGGTTCTGCAGGCAATAAAAAAGCCGACCCACAGGTGGGTCGGCTTTTTAACAATCCCGAGGGATTATTACTTGCGGCTGGCTTTTTCCAGCATACGCAGAGCGCGCTCGTTAGCTTCGTCAGCAGTTTGCTGAGCTTTCTGAGCGGCGGCCAGAGCGTCATCAGCCTTGCGGTAGGCTTCATCGGCACGAGCTTGTGCACGGGCTGCTGCGTCTTCGGTTGCAGTCAGACGGGCTTCGGTTTCTTTGGAGACGCTGCTGCAACCGGTGGCCAGTACTGCGGCCAGAGCCAGAGCAGAGAATTTCAGAACGTTGTTCATCGTGTTCCCCTTCAAGGACTTTCTATTAAAGAGCCATCTCTCAACAAAGAGAAACTGGCCGGCGTACATAGTACCCATTACTTGTAGTAAGTAAACTGACCGAGCGCAAGAACCGGAAAAAAATTGCGCGGTTGCGCAGGCCGCCCCGGCGGGGGTGTGAAAAGAATGCAGGCGCTTTTGTAGCGGCGCTGAAACACCGCTGTAAATGCGTCTTTGTAGTGAACTAAAAGTGACTCCAAGTGTCATTGTTCGTCTTACCACTACATCATCCGGCTACTGTTGGCAGTGTGGCTCGCTGCCGTGTTCGCATGCTGCAAGTGCAGGTTTTTTACGATCAAGTACCTTGAGCATCTGTGCACTGGGCGCCTACTATTTGTAGGTGCTCAGTTGCCAGAGAACAACCAGGCTGTTCTCGCTGTCCAAACGGGCACGGGGTGGCGTAGAGGTTCCTTCGCCGGACAAACATCGGTAAGGTAAGGGTCTGACGAGAAGACCCGCGAGGAGTAGTGATGAGCGAGGCGTTGTCCATCCACCATGACCAGGCTGGTCATCAGTTCGAGACCAATGTGGACGGTCATCGTGCCTACCTGACCTACATGGACCTGGGTAAGCAGACATTGGATATCTACCGCACGTTCGTGCCCAATGCGCTGCGTGGGCGAGGCATCGCTGCGGCGCTGACCGAAAAGGCCCTCGCCTATGCCGAGGACATGGGCTACACCGTGATCCCCTCGTGCTCCTATGTCGAGCGCTACATGGAACGTCATCAAAAGCATTCCAACAAGGCCTGAGCCTGCTGACACCCTGTTGAAAACGAAAACGCCGGGCATTGCCCGGCGTTTTCGTTGATGGCTTTCAGCCGCGGTTGCGCTTGGGCAACACGTCCTTGAGCTTGGCGCGCATGCTGCGCACGGACTTCTCGGTGGCTTCCCAGTCGATGCAGGCATCGGTGATCGACACGCCGTACTGCAGTTCGGCAAGGTCCTTGGGGATGGCCTGGCAGCCCCAGTTGAGGTGGCTTTCGACCATCAGGCCGATGATCGACTCGTTGCCTTCGAGGATCTGGTTGGCCACGTTGTCCATCACCAGCGGTTGCAGGGCCGGGTCCTTGTTGGAATTGGCGTGGCTGCAGTCGACCATGATGTTCGGCTTGATCCTGGCCTTGGCCAGGGCCTGCTCGCACAGGGCGACGCTGACCGAATCATAGTTGGGCTTGCCGTTGCCGCCGCGCAGCACCACGTGACCGTAGGCGTTGCCCTTGGTGGTGACGATGGATACGCCACCTTCCTGGTTGATGCCCAGGAAACGGTGCGGGCTGGAAACCGATTGCAGTGCGTTGATCGCCACGGTCAGGCCGCCGTCCGTACCGTTCTTGAAGCCGACGGCCGACGACAGGCCCGAGGCCATCTCGCGGTGGGTCTGGGATTCGGTGGTGCGCGCGCCGATCGCCGACCAACTGATCAGGTCCTGCAGGTACTGCGGGGAGATCGGGTCGAGGGCTTCGGTGGCGGTGGGTAGGCCCATTTCCGCCAGGTCCAGCAGCAGTTGGCGACCGATGTGCAGGCCGTCCTGGATCTTGAACGAGTCATCCAGGTACGGGTCGTTGATCAGGCCCTTCCAGCCCACCGTGGTGCGCGGCTTCTCGAAATACACGCGCATCACCAGGTACAGGGTGTCGGCGACTTCGGCCGCCAGCACCTTCAGGCGCTCGGCGTATTCGTGTGCGGCCTTGAGGTCATGGATCGAGCAGGGGCCGATCACCACGAACAGGCGGTGGTCCTTGCCGTCGAGGATATTGCGTACCACTTCGCGGCCCGCGGTCACGGTCTGCAGGGCGGTGGCGCTGAGTGGAATGTCCTTCTTGAGCTGATCGGGGGTGATCAAGGTCTCGTTGGAGGCAACGTTAAGGTCGTCGATCGGTAAATCAGCCATCGTGTTACTCGTCAGGTCACGGGTGCCGGCCGCCAGCTACCCGCGCGGCGGAGCAGCATGATTGAACGCGGCGGGGTGCCGAACCTTAGCGCGTTACACCGTGATTCGACAATGGGCAGGGCCCGCTTTCCTGCCGCTTTGGCCCATTGGTATGGGCTTTTCTGATCAAAAGTGCCGTCACCCGACACGCTCGCAGGTTGCGGGCGGCAGCGCCCGGGCTGATAGTGTGTCGATTGTTTGACCTTATGGCGCCCGATGCAGGGCAGTGCGGAGCAGAGCGGCGATGAGCAAAGGCCTTGGCGACAAACTGGTGGTAGCCATTTCATCACGGGCACTGTTCGACCTCAGCGAGAGCCATCGACTGTTCCTGGCCGAGGGTGTCGAAGCCTACCGCCAGTACCAGATCGAGCACGAAGACGAATACCTGCAACCGGGTGATGCGTTCCCGTTGGTGGAAAAGCTGCTGGGCCTCAATGCCAGCCTCGGCCAGGCCCGGGTCGAGGTGGTGCTGGTGTCACGCAACAGCGCCGACACCGGGCTGCGGGTGTTCAATTCCATCGAGCATTATGGTCTGGGTATCTCGCGGGCAGCCTTCGTTGGCGGGCGCAGTCCGTATCCGTACCTGGCCGCCTTTGGTTGCCACCTGTTTCTGTCCACCGATGCAGAAGATGTGCGCCGCGCACTGGACGCCGGCTTTGCCGCTGCCACCATCCTTTCCGGCGGGGCACGGCGTGCGGCCAGCGCGGAGCTGCGTATCGCCTTCGATGGCGATGCAGTGGTGTTTTCCGACGAGTCCGAGCGCGTCTATCAGCTAGGCGGCCTGGAGGCGTTCCAGGCCAGCGAGCGCGAGTCGGCCCGCGAGCCGCTGCGCGGCGGGCCGTTCAAGGCCTTCCTGGCGGCGCTCAACGTGCTGCAGAAAGAGTTCCCCAGTGGCGCCTGTCCGATTCGCACCGCACTGGTGACGGCGCGCTCGGCGCCGGCCCACGAGCGGGTCATCCGCACCTTGCGCGAATGGGACATTCGCCTGGACGAGTCGCTGTTTCTCGGCGGCCTGGACAAGTCGGCGTTTCTCGAGGCGTTCGCGGCCGATGTGTTCTTCGACGACCAGGCAGGGCACTGCGAACGCGCCAGTGCAGTGGTCGCCACCGGCCATGTGCCCCACGGCATCAGCAACGAACGTACCCCCGGCTAGGCCGTCTGGCAGGGCGCCGGACGGCTCTGCGCGTCGTTTCGGCGCTGCTAAGCTGAACCTTGCCCTGCCGTATCGGCAGCTAGGAGGTCAAATGATCCGTTCGATGCTGTGTGCCACCGACCTCGGTTGTTACTCCCCTTATGTCATGCAACACGCGCTGGCGCTGGCACGCAGCTTCAGCGCCGAACTGTACGTGGTCCATGCCGTGGAACCGATGGGCCAGTTCGCCGAATCGCTGCTGGAAAGCTACCTTGATGAACATACCCTGTCCCATATGCGCGGTCGGGCGCTCAATACCGTGATGGCGAACATCGAACAGCGGGTGCTGGAGAACTTTCAGGATGAACTGGGCGAGAAGGAAGACCTGGCGCTGATCCGCGCGGTGCGGGTACGCCAGGGCGACCCGGCCGACGTGATCCTGGAGCAGGCCCAGCGCCTGAGCGTCGACCTGCTGATCGTCGGCAGCCACAGCCAGGGCGCCGGTAGCGAGATCCCCTTGGGGCGCACGGCGGTACGCGTCCTTCAGCTGTCGCCGGTGCCTGTGTACATGGTGCCCCTGGCGCAGTACCTGGGGCGGCGCAAGTCATAGGGGAGGCGGTGTAGGACGTTGTAAGAAAGCTGAAGAAATAGTTCTAGATTTATTCTTCAAACCACTAATATAGTTATAACTCGTCGCTGCTGCCGGTGACGCCCAGTTGATTTGAGGGATACCTATGAAGCTTCAACAATTGCGCTACATCTGGGAAGTGGCGCACCACGACCTCAACGTCTCCGCGACAGCGCAGAGCCTGTATACCTCCCAGCCGGGGATCAGCAAGCAGATTCGCCTGTTGGAAGACGAGCTGGGTGTGGAAGTGTTCGCCCGCAGCGGCAAGCACCTGACCCGCGTGACCCCGGCAGGTGAGCGCATCATCACCACCGCCGGCGAGATTCTGCGCAAGGTCGAGAGCATCAAGCAGATCGCCCAGGAATTCTCCAACGAGAAAAAGGGCACCCTGTCGATCGCCACCACCCACACCCAGGCACGCTACGCCCTGCCGCCGGTGATCAGTTCGTTCATCAAGCAATACCCTGAAGTGGCGCTGCACATGCACCAGGGCTCGCCGATGCAGATCGCCGAGATGGCGGCTGACGGTACCGTCGACTTCGCCATCGCCACCGAGGCCCTGGAGCTGTTCGGTGATCTGGTGATGATGCCGTGCTACCGCTGGAATCGTTGCGTGGTGGTGCCGCAGGGTCACCCCCTGACCAAGCTGCCCAAGCTCACCCTGGAGGCGTTGGCCGAATACCCGATCGTGACCTATGTGTTCGGCTTCACTGGCCGCTCCAAGCTCGACGAAGCCTTCAGCCATCGCGGCCTGACCCCCAAGGTGGTGTTCACCGCGGCCGATGCCGACGTGATCAAGACTTACGTGCGCCTGGGCCTGGGCGTGGGCATCGTGGCCAAGATGGCGGTGGACACCAAGCTCGACAACGACCTGGTGGTGCTCGATGCCAGTGAGCTGTTCGAGTCCAGCATCACCAAGATCGGTTTCCGTCGTGGCACCTTCCTGCGTGGTTTCATGTGCGACTTCATCGAGAAGTTCGCGCCCCACCTGACCCGTGAAGTGATGGCCAAGGCCATCCAGTGCCACAACAAACAGGAGCTCGAAGAGCTGTTCGCTGGCGTCGAACTGCCAGTGCACTAAGCCCTTGCAGTGCCTTCAGGCCGCCAGCACGGTGGCCTGAAGGCGCTCCTGCAGATAGCCCCGCGAGCAGGTAGCCCAGCCACTGGCCACGATGCCCTTACTGCTGACGCAATGTCTGGCAGGTGGGGCCAGGTGCTGCGCTCAGGGTGTGCATGTTCAGCCCTTGGTAATCAGGTTGCCGGCGTGCAGGCCGCATTCCTTCTGAGTCGACTCCTCCCACCACCAGCGGCCTTCGCGCTCGTGCTGGTTGGGCAGTACCGGGCGCGTGCAGGGTTCGCAGCCGATGCTGATGAAGCCGCGTTCATGCAGGCTGTTGTAGGGCAGCTCGAGCATGCGGATATAGCCCCACACCTCTTCGCTGCTCATCTGCGCCAACGGGTTGAACTTGTACAGGGTGCGCTCGGGGGTGGAGAAGGCGCTGTCGATTTCCAGCGCGGCCACCTGGCTGCGGGTGCCCGGGCTCTGGTCGCGGCGCTGGCCGGTGGCCCAGGCGCTGACGGTGCTCAGCTTGCGGCGCAGCGGCTCGATCTTGCGGATGCCGCAGCATTCGCCGTGGCCGTCCTTGTAGAAGCTGAACAGGCCCTTTTCCTTCACGAAGGGGTCGAGTGCACTGCGATCGGGGGAAAGGATCTCGATCGGCAGCTTGTACTGCTCGCGCACCTGGTCGATGAACCGGTAGGTTTCCGGATGCAGGCGGCCGGTGTCGAGGCTGAACACCTTGACGTTCTTGTTCAGCTTCCAGGCCATGTCCACCAGCACCACGTCTTCGGCGCCACTGAAGGAGATCCACAGGTCGTCGCCGAAGTGTTCGAAGGCGAGCTTGAGGATGTCCTGCGGGGACTTGTTGGCATAGGTCGCGGCGAGGGCGGCGACGTCGAAGGGTTGGCTCATCAGGCGGCTTCCGGTCATTGAATGGCGCTTGGCGCTCGTAATGGGCGAATGTTAACAAAAATTGCCGGGTTAGACGGTGCGCCTGTAGAGTGCGCCTTCCATTTTTAGCGTTGTTCGAGGAGTGAGCTGTGGAAATTGCCTGTCTCGACCTGGAAGGTGTACTGGTCCCGGAGATCTGGATCGCCTTTGCGGAAAAAACCGGAATCGAATCGTTGCGGGCCACCACCCGCGACATTCCCGATTACGACGTGCTGATGAAGCAGCGCCTGCGCATCCTGGATGAGCATGGCCTCAAGCTCTCCGACATCCAGGCAGTGATTGCCACGCTCAAGCCGCTGGACGGCGCCATCGAGTTCGTGGACTGGTTGCGCGAGCGTTTCCAGGTGGTGATCCTGTCCGACACCTTCTACGAATTCTCGCAGCCGCTGATGCGCCAGCTGGGTTTCCCGACCTTGCTGTGCCACCGCCTGATCACCGACCAGAGCGATCGTGTGACCGGCTACCAACTGCGCCAGAAAGACCCCAAGCGCCAGTCGGTGCTGGCATTCAAGAGCCTGTACTACCGGGTGATCGCGGCGGGTGACTCGTACAACGACACCACCATGCTGGGCGAGGCGGATGCAGGCATCCTGTTCCATGCGCCGGAAAACGTGATTCGCGAGTTCCCGCAGTTCCCGGCGGTGCATGATTTCGAGGCGCTGAAGAAAGAGTTCATCAAGGCCTCGAACAGGTCGTTGAGCCTGTAATACCGCCTTCGCCGGCAAGGCCGGCTCCTGCACGCTGTAGGAGCCGGCCTTGCCGGCGAAGCGTTCTAGAGGCCCTGCAGGGTCTGGAGCAACACCCTGACCTTGGTGATCGACTCCTCGTACTCCGCCTCCCACTGCGAGTCTGCCACCACCGCACCGCCTCCCCAGCAGCACACCTGGCCGTCCTTCACCAGCAGGCTGCGGATGGTGATCGAGCTGTCCATCTCCCCGCGCACGTCCACATACAGCAGCGAGCCGCAATACAGTGCACGTCGGCTCGGCTCCAGTTCGTCGATGATCTGCATCGCCCGAATCTTCGGCGCCCCGGTGATCGAGCCGCCGGGGAAGCTGCCGGCTATCAGGTCCAGCGCATCCTTGCCCGGTGCCAGGCGTCCGGTCACGCTGCTGACCATGTGGTGCACGTTGGGGTAGCTCTCCAGGCTGAACAGCTCCGGCACCTGCACCGAGCCGGTAGCGCAGCTGCGCCCCAGGTCGTTGCGCAGCAGGTCCACGATCATCAGGTTCTCGGCGCGGTCCTTGGTGCTGGCCAGCAGCTCGGCAGCATTGGCGGCATCCTGCACGGGGTCGCTGCTGCGCGCACGGGTGCCCTTGATCGGGCGGGTTTCGACCTCGCCCTGGCTGACCCTGATGAAGCGCTCGGGCGAGAAGCTCAGCAGCGCGCTGCCATCGGCCAGTACCTGATAGCCGGAGAAGGGCGTAGGGCAGGCAGCCCGCAGCGCCTGGTAGGCCGCCCACGGGTCGCCCTGGCAGGGTGCGCGAAAGCGTTGGGTAAGGTTGATCTGGTAGCAGTCGCCGGCATGGATGTACTGCTGCACCCGCTCGAACGCCTGACGGTAATCCTCGGCTGCGAGGTCGCCGCGCATTGGCGCAGCAAGCCTGAATGCGCCGGCTGCCGTCGGGGCGTCGTGCTCGAACAGTGCCACCAGGCGCTCGCGTTCGGTGGCGGGCAGCGCCGGATGAAACACCAGCTGGCTGCGCTGCAGCTGATGGTCGCTGATCAGTGCCCAGGCATACAGCCCCAGGCTTGCGTCACCCAGCCCCAGGTCGTTGCAGGCAATGGCGGGCAGGCGCTCCAGGCGCCGGCCGAAGTCGTAGCTCAGGTAGCCGATCAGGCCGCCGGCGAACGGCAGCTCGACACCTGCCGGCAAGTGCGCGCGCCCAAGCCCGGCCTGTTGCTCGCGCAGGCGCTGCAGGTAGTGCTGGCCGTCTTCTTCGGCGTCCGGGGTCAGCGTGCACAGTGGCCAGGCGCTGAGCAGGTCGAAGCGCCCACGCACGGCGCCAGGCCGTGCGCTGTCGAGCAGCACGGCGCCAGGTGCCTGGCGGATACGGGCGAAGTAGGCGGCCGGGTCGGCCTGGTAGGGCAGGGGGTGAAGTGTGCAGGTCGGCATTCGGGTGAACAGCTGTCGAGGCGGGGCGAGCATTGTAGCCCTGTGCAGGCGATGCTCCTAGCGGATCGGCGACCGCCCTGTGCGCTGCTGCGCCAGGGCGGTGGCAGATTACTGCGCCGGGATGTGGCCGAACAGTTCCTGGGCGAAGCGCACGCGCTCTTCGACGCTTTCCTTGATGCCATTGCTGGCCAGTTCCTCAAGGTGCGCCTCGACGGCGTGGGTGCGCAGGGTCAGGCCGCAATCGTTGGCGATCTGGATGTTCAGGCCGGGGCGGGCGTTGAGTTCCAGGATCAGCGGGCCCTTGTCCTGGTCCAGCACCATGTCCACGCCGATGTAGCCCAGGCCGCACAGTTCATAGCAGCCGGCGGCCAGCTTCATGAAGCCGTCCCAGTTGGGCAGTTGCACGCCGTCCACCGCATTGGTGGTGTCGGGGTGCTTGCTGATGATGTTGTTCAGCCAGGTACCGCGCAGGGTCAGGCCGGTCGCCAGGTCCACACCCACGCCGATGGCGCCCTGGTGCAGGTTGGCCTTGCCGCCGGACTGGCGCGTGGGCAGGCGCAGCATGGCCATGACCGGGTAGCCCATGAGCACGATGATGCGGATGTCCGGCACGCCTTCGTAGCTGATGCTCTTGAAGATCTGGTCCGGGGTTACCCGGTACTCGATCAGCGCGCGGTCGCGATGGCCACCCAGCGAGTACAGCCCGGTGAGGATGCTCGACACCTGGTGCTCGATTTCCTCGTGGGTGATGATCTTGCCCGACACCGTGCGGTAGCGGTTCTCGAAGCGGTCGGCGATCACCAGGATGCCGTCACCACCGGCGCCCTGCGCCGGCTTGATGACGAAATCGCTGCGCCCGCCGATGATCTCGTCGAGCTTGTCGATGTCCTTTTCGGTGGAGATCACCCCGTACATTTCCGGCACGTGGATGCCGGCCTTGATCGCCCGCTCCTTGGTGATGATCTTGTCGTCGACGATCGGGTACAGGTTGCGCTTGTTGTACTTGAGCACGTAGTCCGCGTTGCGCCGGTTGATACCCATGATGCCCCGGGCTTCCAGGGCCTTCCAGGTTTTCCATAGGCCGAACATCAGGCGTCAGCCTTCACGAAGGCCTTGAAGCGCACCAGCTCCGTCAGGCGGTAGCCGCGGTAGCGGCCCATCGCCAGCATGAAGCCCACCAGAATCAGCAGCACCGCCGGGAAGGTGAACACGAAGTACACCAGTTCGGGCACGCTCATCAGCAGGTGCGCGACCGAGGCGGCGAACAGGGTGCCGATGGCGACTTTCATGGCATGGCCGCCGCCGCGTTCCTCCCAGGTGATCGACAGGCGCTCGATGGTCATGGTCAGAATCACCATCGGGAACAGTGCCACCGACAGCCCGCGCTCCAGGCCCAGCTTGTGGCTGAACAGGCTGATGGCCGCGATCAGCACCACCACGAAGGTCAGTACCACCGACAGGCGCGGCAGCATCTGCAGCTTCAGGTGTTCGAGGTAGGAACGCAGGGTCAGGCCCAGCGCGGTGATCACCGTGAACAGGGCGATACCGAAGCCCAGCTGGGTCTCACGGAAGGCCAGGGCGATCAGCACCGGGGTGAAGGTACCCAGGGTCTGCAGGCCGATCAGGTTGCGCAGTACCAGGATCACCAGCACGCCGATCGGGATCATCACCATGATCATGAAGGTCTGCTGGGTCTGCAGCGGCAGGCCGTACAGCGAGTATTCGAGGAAGTCGGCGTCGGTGTTCTCGTCGGTCAGCTTGGCCAGGCGGATGGCGTTCATCTCGCTGTTGTTCAGGCTGAAGCTGACGTTGACCTTCTTGCCGCCATCGACGGTGATCAGCGGATCATCGCCGGTCCACCACAGCAGGCGGTCGGCCGGCAGGCCCTGCTCGCCGGTGTCCGGGTTGAAGTACAGCCAGTCGTTGCCGTTGAAGCTGCGCAGCCACAGTTCCGGGCTCTGCGGCTGGTCGGCCAGCAGGCGGATGGTGTGCACCTTCTCCACCGGTACGTGGGCGATCGACAGCAGCAGGTCGATGACCTTGGCCTTGTTCAGCGAAGAGGCATCGCCGGCCAGCAGCAGCTTGACATTGTCGTCGTTGGGGTTGTTGACCCGCTTGATGGTCTCGCTGACGAAGGTCTCGACGTCGGCCGAGTGCTGGCGGATAGGTGCCATCAACGCTTCGGCGGCGATCTTCTCCGGCCCTTCGACCGGCTGGCTGTCACGGAAGGTCGGGCCCTTGATCTTGACCTTTTCGCTGCTGTAGCGCTTGGTCAGTACCAGGCGGTAGTAGAGGGTCTGGTTGCCCTTGGCGCGCCGCGCCGACCAGGTCACCTTGCGGTTGCCATCGACACGGTTGACGCTCACGCCGTAGTTGTTGGAGATGAAGCTCTCATTGAGGCTGACGTAGTCGTTGCTCAATGGCGGCACGAACATCTGGATCTTGATCGGGTCCTTGGGGCTGGCGACGAACTCGACCTTGGCATCGATGTTCCACAGGTCGTCGGTTTCGTCTTCGGTCACCGGGATGCCGAGCATGAAGATCTGGTACGCCGTGATCGACACACCCAGCAACACCAGGAGGGTGATCAGGACTTTCAGATGAAGGGTAAGAGAGCGCATCGAAATTACTCTGCGGTATGAGCGTCAGTGGCGCAGGCAGGTTTGCCGGCAGCGTATTTAAGGCTTGGGTCGACCAGCGCGTCGAAGTGCTTGAGCGCCTCGGAGCCGATCAGTAGCGGGTACTGGAAGGCACTGCGGTCGGTCAGGTTCACTTCGATGCTGCGCAGGGCCGTACCCATGCAGATATTCAGCGCGATCACCGGGCGGGAGGTATAGGCCTTGCCTTCGTCCGGGTTGTAGTCACCGGCGCGTCGCTTGATCTTGCTGACACGAGCCAGTGGTCGTTCTATCGGATGCGAATGGGCTGCGTCAATTGCCAGATAGAAGCGCACCCACGATTCGCCGTTGCGCTTGAAGCGCTTGATATCGCGCGCGCTCAGCGAGGCGGTCTTGGCCCCGGTGTCGAGCTTGGCCGCAACCTCGAGGTCGATATCGACAAGGCGGGCATATTCATTGAGGCCATAGACAGTCTTGTCTGCCGCCTGGCTCAGGGCAGGCAGCCCACAGAGGCTGAGTAACAGTAGAAAGGGTGTGAGTCTCATAAATCCTGACGCGATGCTGTGGGGGTTTGCCCCCTCAGAGGCGGCGGCATTCTACCACGCTGGTGTGTCGATGCCAGCGGCTGGAGTCAGACAACACCGACAGACACGAAGTTCGTTCTTAGACGATTGTCGACAATATTGAATTTGTCTTTGACTGGGGTGGCTTAATTAGCTAGTTTTGGCCCTACAGATTTTCAAGGTGTCGACAATATGCTGGATGCAGCCCAAGCCTCCGCCCCCCTTCAGGAAGATTCGGAGACGCTTTCCGAAAACGTCTTCCGGCGCATCCAGGCCGCGATCGTCAAGGGCGAGATCGCCCCCGGCAGCAAGATCTCCGAGCCGGAGCTGGCGCGTACCTACGGCATCAGCCGCGGCCCGCTGCGCGAGGCCATCCATCGCCTGGAAGGCCAGCGCCTGCTGGTGCGGGTGCCGCACGTAGGGGCGCGGGTGGTGTCGCTGAGCCATGCCGAGCTGATCGAACTGTACGAGATTCGCGAGTCCCTCGAGGGCATGGCCTGCCGCCTGGCCGCCCAACGCATGAGCGTAGCCGAGATCGACGAGTTGCGCCGGGTGCTCGACACCCATGAGCGTGATGCCGCGTTCCAGGCCGGGGTGGGCTACTACCAGCAGGAGGGCGACTTCGACTTCCACTACCGCATCATCCAGGGCAGCGGCAACCGCACCCTGGTGCAGATGCTGTGCGGCGAGCTGTACCAGCTGGTGCGCATGTACCGCATCCAGTTCTCCGCCACGCCCAACCGCCCGCACCAGGCGTTCGCCGAACACCACCGGATTCTCGATGCCATCGCCGACCGTGACGGCGAGCTGGCCGAATTACTGATGCGCCGCCACATCGGCGCATCCAAGCGCAATATCGAGCGTCATTACAAAGACGCCACCGCCCCTAGCCCACGAGGTGAGTCATGAGTCAGAAAAGCAGTCCCGGCCAGCGTTTTCGCGATGCAGTCGCCGCCGAGCACCCGCTGCAGGTCGTCGGCGCCATCAATGCCAACCATGCGCTGCTGGCCAAGCGCGCCGGGTTCAAGGCCATCTACCTCTCCGGTGGCGGTGTGGCGGCAGGCTCGCTGGGCCTGCCCGACCTGGGCATCACCGGTCTGGATGACGTGCTGACCGACGTGCGCCGCATCACCGACGTGTGCGACCTGCCGCTGCTGGTGGACGTGGACACCGGGTTCGGTTCGTCGGCGTTCAACGTGGCGCGCACGGTCCGCTCGATGATCAAGTTCGGCGCCGCCGCCATTCATATCGAGGACCAGGTGGGCGCCAAGCGCTGCGGCCATCGTCCGAACAAGGAAATCGTCTCGCAACAGGAGATGGTCGACCGCATCAAGGCGGCCGTGGATGCGCGTACCGACGACAGCTTCGTGATCATGGCGCGTACCGACGCCCTGGCGGTAGAAGGCCTGGAGGCCGCGCTGGATCGCGCTGCGGCGTGCATCGAGGCCGGTGCCGACATGATCTTCCCCGAGGCCATCACCGAGCTGTCGATGTACAAGACCTTCGCCAACCGCGTGAAGGCGCCGATCCTGGCCAACATCACCGAATTCGGCGCCACGCCGCTGTACACCACCGAAGAGCTGGCCTCGGCCGACGTGTCGCTGGCGCTGTATCCGCTGTCGGCGTTCCGCGCCATGAACAAGGCGGCCGAGAACGTCTACACCGCGCTGCGCCGCGACGGCACGCAGAAAAACGTCATCGACACCATGCAGACTCGCATGGAGCTTTACGATGCCATCGACTACCACGTGTTCGAGCAGAAGCTCGACGCACTGTTCGCTCAGAAGAAGAGCTGAACCGCAGCACACCGCAATTAGCCGATTCCCATAACAAATTCAAAAGTGGAGAAAACCAATGGCCGAAGCAAAAGTACTCAGTGGTGCCGGCCTGCGTGGTCAGGTGGCCGGGCAAACCGCACTGTCGACCGTGGGCCAGGCCGGTGCCGGCCTGACCTACCGTGGCTATGACGTTCGCGACCTGGCCGAGCACGCGCTGTTCGAAGAGGTCGCCTACCTGCTGCTGTACGGCGAGCTGCCGACCCAGGCCGAGCTGAGCGAGTACCAGCACCAGCTCAAGGCGCTGCGCGACCTGCCCCAGGCGCTCAAGGAAGTGCTCGAGCGCATTCCGGTCACCGCCCACCCGATGGACGTGATGCGTACCGCCTCCTCGGTGCTCGGCACCCTGGAGCCGGAGCTCAACTTCGGCCTGCAGCACGAGAAGACCGACCGCCTGCTGGCGCTGTTCCCGGCGGCCATGTGCTACTGGTACCGCTTCAGCCACCACGGCGTGCGCATCGACTGCACCAGCGACGAAGACACCCTGGGCGGGCACTTCCTGCACCTGCTGCACGGCAAGAAGCCGAGCGAGCTGCACGTCAAGGTGATGAACGTTTCGCTGATCCTGTACGCCGAGCATGAATTCAACGCCTCGACCTTCACTGCCCGGGTGTGTGCCTCGACCCTGTCGGACCTGTACTCGTGCGTGACGGCGGCCATCGGCTCGCTGCGCGGGCCGCTGCATGGCGGTGCCAACGAGGCCGCGATGGAAATGATCGAGCGCTTCAAGACCCCGCAGGAAGCCGTTGCCGGCACCCTCGGCATGCTCGAGCGCAAGGACAAGATCATGGGCTTCGGGCATGCCATCTACAAGGAGTCTGACCCGCGCAACGAAGTGATCAAGGGCTGGGCGAAGAAGCTCGCCGACGAGGTGGGCGACACCGTGCTGTACCCGGTGTCCGAAGCCATCGACAAGACCATGTGGGAGCAGAAGAAACTGTTCCCCAATGCCGACTTCTACCATGCCTCGGCCTACCACTTCATGGGTATCCCGACCAAGCTGTTCACCCCGATCTTCGTCTGCTCGCGCCTGACCGGCTGGGCGGCGCATGTGTTCGAGCAGCGTGCCAACAACCGCATCATCCGCCCGAGCGCCGAATACACCGGCGTCGAACAGCGCAAGTTCGTGCCAATCGAACAACGCTGAGACTGGCGTGCAGTACCTTTGATATGGCCCTGCCGAACCTGGTGGGAGCGGGCTTGCCCCGCGATAGCCGCTGCGCGCAGTAGCTGATACCGCGCCGATGCCATCGCGGGTCGAGCCCGCTCCCACAGGGGGCGGGGTATGCCATCAGGGGGACTGCGCACCGCCGACTTATCCGTGATTGAGTCCCGCGTCCATGAATACTGAATTTCGCAAGCACCTGCCGGGCACCACGCTCGACTACTTCGACGCCCGCGCCGCCATCGACGCCATCAGCCCCGGCGCCTACGACAAGCTGCCCTATACCTCCCGCGTACTGGCCGAAAACCTGGTGCGCCGCTGCGATCCGGCAACCCTCGATGCCTCGCTTAGCCAACTGATCGAGCGCAAGCGCGACCTCGACTTCCCCTGGTACCCGGCCCGCGTGGTGTGCCATGACATCCTTGGCCAGACCGCACTGGTTGACCTTGCCGGCCTGCGTGACGCCATCGCCGACAAGGGCGGCGACCCGGCCCAGGTCAACCCGGTGGTGCCGGTGCAACTGATCGTCGACCACTCGCTGGCCGTGGAGTGCGGCGGCTTCGACCCGCAGGCGTTCGAGAAGAACCGCGCCATCGAAGACCGTCGCAACGAAGACCGCTTTCACTTCATCAACTGGACCAAGAAGGCGTTCAAGAACGTCGATGTGATCCAGCCCGGCAACGGCATCATGCACCAGATCAACCTGGAGAAGATGTCGCCGGTGATCCACGCCGAGCAGGGCGTGGCCTATCCCGATACCTGCGTCGGTACCGACAGCCACACCCCCCACGTGGATGCCCTGGGCGTGATCGCCATCGGCGTCGGCGGCCTGGAGGCCGAGAACGTGATGCTGGGTCGTGCGTCCTGGATGCGCCTGCCGGAAATCGTCGGCGTGCAGCTCACCGGCAAGCCGCAGCCAGGCATCACCGCCACCGACGTGGTGCTGGCGCTCACCGAGTTCCTGCGCAAGGCCAAGGTGGTAGGCGCCTACCTCGAGTTCTACGGCGAGGGCGCCCGTGCGCTGACCCTGGGCGATCGCGCGACCATCTCCAACATGGCCCCCGAATACGGCGCGACGGCGGCGATGTTCTCCATCGACCAGCAGACCATCGATTACCTCAAGCTCACCGGTCGTGAAGACGCCCAGGTCAAGCTGGTGGAAACCTACGCCAAGGTCGCCGGCCTGTGGTCCGACAGCCTGGTCAATGCCGAATACGAGCGTGGCCTGCAGTTCGACCTGTCGAGCGTGGTACGCAACATGGCCGGCCCGTCCAACCCGCATGCGCGGGTGGCCACCAGCGAGCTGGCTGCCAGGGGCATTGCCGGGCAATGGGAAGAGGTGCCGGGGCAGATGCCTGACGGCGCGGTGATCATCGCTGCCATCACCAGCTGCACCAACACCAGCAACCCGCGCAACGTGATCGCTGCCGGGCTGCTGGCGCGCAATGCCAACAGGCTGGGGCTGACGCGCAAGCCGTGGGTCAAGTCGTCGCTGGCGCCAGGCTCCAAGACCGTGGCCCTGTACCTCAAAGAGGCTGGCCTGGAGGATGAGCTGGAGCAGCTGGGTTTTGGCATCGTGGCGTTTGCCTGCACCACCTGCAACGGCATGTCCGGCGCTCTGGACCCGGTGATCCAGCAGGAAATCATCGACCGCGACCTGTACGCCACCGCCGTGCTGTCGGGCAACCGCAACTTCGACGGGCGTATCCATCCGTATGCCAAGCAGGCCTTCCTGGCCTCGCCGCCGCTGGTGGTGGCCTACGCCATTGCCGGTACCATCCGTTTCGATATCGAGAAGGACGTGCTGGCCGTGGTGGACGGCAAGGAAATCCGCCTCAAGGACATCTGGCCCAGCGACGAAGAGATCGATGCAGTGGTCAAGGCTGCGGTCAAGCCGGAGCAGTTCCGCCAGGTGTACATCCCGATGTTCGCCGTGCACGAAGACACCGGGCCCAAGGTCGACCCGCTGTACGACTGGCGCGCCATGAGCACCTACATCCGTCGCCCGCCGTACTGGGAAGGCGCGCTGGCAGGCGAGCGCTCGCTCAAGGGCATGCGCCCGCTGGCGGTGCTGCCGGACAACATCACCACCGACCACCTGTCGCCGTCCAACGCGATCATGCTCGACAGCGCCGCAGGCGAGTACCTGGCGAAGATGGGCCTGCCCGAAGAGGACTTCAACTCCTACGCCACCCACCGTGGCGACCACCTGACCGCGCAGCGCGCGACCTTCGCCAACCCCAAGCTGTTCAACGAGATGGTGCAGGAGAACGGCAAGGTCAAGCAGGGTTCGCTGGCGCGTATCGAGCCGGAGGGCAAGGTGACGCGCATGTGGGAGGCCATCGAGACCTACATGCAGCGCAAGCAGCCGCTGATCATCGTGGCCGGTGCCGACTATGGCCAGGGCTCGTCACGCGACTGGGCGGCCAAGGGCGTGCGCCTGGCCGGTGTCGAGGCCATCGTGGCCGAGGGCTTCGAGCGTATCCACCGTACCAACCTGGTGGGCATGGGCGTGTTGCCGCTGGAGTTCAAGCCGGGCACCGACCGCAAGACCCTGGGTATCGATGGCAGCGAGACCTATGACGTGGTGGGGCAGCGGACACCGCGGGCCACCTTGACCCTGGTGATCACGCGGCGTGACGGCGAGCGCCTGGAGGTGCCGGTGACCTGCCGTCTGGACACGGCGGAAGAGGTGTCGATCTACGAGGCGGGCGGTGTACTGCAGCGCTTTGCCCAGGACTTCCTCGAGTCGTCGGTGGCATAAAAGACTCAGCTTGCCTCGCCCTAGTGGGAGCGGGCTTGACCCGCGATGCAGGCGACGCGGTACTGGCTGTAACCGCATCGCTTGCATCGCGGGTCGAGCCCGCTCCCACAGAGCAGGTGGCTCGATCACATTACAGGACAAGATTTCCATGCCACACGTACCCCAGATCAGAATCCCCGCCACCTACATCCGTGGCGGCACCAGCAAAGGCGTGTTCTTCAACCTCGAAGACCTGCCCGAAGCCGCCCAGCTCCCCGGCGCCGCGCGCGATGCGCTGCTGCTGCGGGTTATCGGCAGCCCCGACCCCTACGGCAAGCAGATCGACGGCATGGGCGGGGCCACCTCCAGCACCAGCAAGACGGTCATCCTGTCGCGCAGCATCAAGCCCGGGCACGACGTCGACTACCTGTTCGGCCAGGTCGCCATCGACAAGGCCTTCGTCGACTGGAGCGGCAACTGCGGCAACCTCTCGGCGGCAGTCGGCTCGTTCGCCATCAGCGCCGGCCTGGTCGACGCCAGTCGCATCCCGCGCAATGGTGTGGCTGTGGTGCGCATCTGGCAGGCCAACATCGGCAAGACCATCATCGCCCACGTACCGATCACCGAAGGCGAAGTGCAGGAAACCGGCGACTTCGAACTCGACGGCGTGACCTTTCCGGCCGCCGAGGTGCAGCTCGAATTCCTCGACCCGGCCGCCGACGAAGACGGCGCGGGCGGCTCGATGTTCCCCACCGGCAACCTGGTCGACGACCTGGTGGTGCCCGGTGTCGGCACCTTCAAGGCAACCCTGATCAACGCCGGCATCCCGACCATCTTCATCGACGCCCAGGCCCTGGGCTACACCGGCACCGAGCTGCAGGACGCAATCAACGGCGACCCCGAGGCCCTGGCGCGTTTCGAAACCATTCGTGCCCACGGCGCCGTGCACATGGGCCTGATCGAGCACGTCGAGCAGGCCGCGCAGCGCCAGCACACGCCCAAGGTGGCGTTCGTGGCAGCGCCGGCCGACTACCAGTCCTCCAGCGGCAAGACCGTGGCAGCGAGCGATATCGACCTGCTGGTGCGTGCGTTGTCGATGGGCAAGCTGCACCACGCGATGATGGGGACGGCAGCGGTGGCCATCGGCACCGCGGCGGCCATCCCCGGCACCCTGGTCAACCTTGCTGCCGGTGGCGGCGAGCGCAGCGCCGTGCGCTTCGGTCACCCCTCGGGCACCTTGCGCGTGGGCGCCGAGGCGCGCCAGGTGAATGGCGACTGGACCGTTACCAAAGCAATCATGAGCCGCAGCGCTCGCGTGCTGATGGAGGGTTGGGTACGCGTACCTGGCGATACCTTCTAGAGGCAGCGGTGCTCGGCTCTCCTTTCACCCCATGTGAACAGAGAGACGACAATGAGTGCCAATGTTGACCTGAACGACCGCCCCGACTACGACCGGGTCCTGCAGGACATTGCCGACTATGTCCTGCACTTCAGGGCCGAGCCGGGGGAGGCGCTGGACACGGCGCGCAACTGCCTGATGGACACCCTGGGTTGCGGCCTGCTGGCGCTGCGCTTTCCCGAGTGCACCAAGCACCTGGGGCCGCTGGTGGAGGGTACCGTGGTGCCCCATGGCGCGCGGGTGCCCGGCACCGCGTACCGCCTCGACCCGGTCAAGGCGGCCTGGGACATCGGCTGCATCGTGCGCTGGCTGGACTACAACGATACCTGGCTGGCCGCAGAATGGGGTCACCCCTCCGACAACCTCGGCGGCATCCTCGCGGTGGCCGACCACCTCTCGCAAAAGCGCGTGGCCAACGGCGACGCGCCGCTGACCCTGCACGCGGTGCTCGAGGCCATGATCATGGCTCACGAGATCCAGGGCGTGCTCGCGCTGGAAAACGCTTTCAACCGGGTGGGCCTGGACCACGTGCTGCTGGTCAAGGTCGCATCCACGGCGGTGTGCGCCCGGCTCATGGGCGCCAATCGCGAGCAGTTGCTGGCGGCCCTGTCCCAGGCCTTCGTCGATGGCCAGGCGCTGCGCACCTACCGCCATGCCCCCAATGCCGGCTCGCGCAAGTCGTGGGCGGCCGGTGATGCGTCGAGTCGCGGGGTGCGCCTGGCGGACATCGCCCTGCGCGGCGAGATGGGCATCCCCGGCGTGCTCACCGCGCCGCAGTGGGGCTTCTATGACGTGCTGTTCAGCCATACCAACAAGGACCTGGCGCTCAAGCCCGAAGGCAAGCGCGAATTCAGCCTGTCGCAGCCGTTCGGCAGCTACGTGATGGAGAACATACTGTTCAAGATCAGCTTCCCGGCCGAGTTCCATGCCCAGACTGCCTGCGAGGCGGCGGTGACCCTGCATCCACAGGTGCGCAATCGCCTGCATGAAATCGAGCGCATCGTGATCACCACCCATGAGTCGGCGATTCGCATCATTTCCAAGGTCGGCACGCTGGCCAACGCGGCGGACCGGGACCACTGCCTGCAGTACATGACGGCGGTGCCGCTGATCTTCGGCAACCTGGTGGCCGAGCATTACGAAGATGATTTTCATGCGGCGCACCCGACCATCGACCGCTTGCGCGAGAAGATGGTGATCGTCGAAGACCCGCGTTTCAGTCGCGAGTACCTGGAGGCCGACAAGCGCTCGATCGCCAACGCGGTGCAGGTGTTCTTCACCGACGGCTCGAGCACCGAGCAGGTGGTGGTGGAGTATCCCATCGGGCACCGGCGCCGGCGCGCCCAGGGCATCCCGCTGCTGGAGGACAAGTTCAAGGCCAACCTGGCGACGCGGTTTACTGCGCAGCGTTCGGCCGAGATCCTTGCGTTGTGCAAGGATCAGGCGAAGCTTGAGGCGACGGCGGTGCATCGGTTCATGGATCTGTTCGTGATCTGAGGGGCGAAGCTTTTCAGAAGACAACAAAAAGCCCCGCCAATTGGCGGGGCTTCTTTTCACGCTAAGTCAGCTTACGCTTGAACGACCGGGATATTGGCGTTCGCAGCGGCTTCACGGAACTCGGCGATCTGGTCGAAGCTCAGGTAGCGGTAGATGTCGGCAGCCATGCTGTCGATATTCGCCGCGTACTCCATGTACTCCTCGACGGTTGGCAGCTTGCCCAGGATCGAGGCAACGGCAGCCAGTTCGGCGGAGGCCAGGAACACGTTGGCACCATCGCCCAGACGGTTCGGGAAGTTACGGGTCGACGTCGACACAACGGTCGAGTTCGGCTCTACACGTGCCTGGTTACCCATGCACAGCGAGCAGCCCGGCATTTCCATGCGCGCGCCAGCCTTGCCGTAGATGCCGTAGTAGCCTTCCTCGGTCAGCTGGTGAGCGTCCATCTTGGTCGGCGGCGACAGCCACAGACGGGTTGGCAGCTGACCCTTGACCTTGTCCAGCAGCTTGCCGGCAGCGCGGAAGTGACCGATGTTGGTCATGCACGAGCCGATAAACACTTCGTCGATCTTCTGGCCCTGGACGCTGGACAGCAGGCGAGCGTCGTCCGGGTCGTTAGGAGCGCAGAGAACCGGCTCCTTGATATCGGCCAGGTCGATCTCGATGACTTCGGCGTACTCGGCATCGGCGTCGGCCGACAGCAGCTCGGGTTTGGCCAGCCAGGCTTCCATTGCCTGGGCACGGCGCTCCATGGTGCGCGCATCGCCGTAGCCTTCGCTGATCATCCAGCGCAGCAGGGTGATGTTCGACTTCAGGTACTCGGCAATGGCTTTTTCAGGCAGCTTGATGGTGCAACCGGCAGCCGAACGTTCGGCCGAGGCGTCGGACAGTTCGAATGCCTGTTCCACGGTCAGGTCGTCCAGGCCTTCGATTTCCAGGATGCGGCCGGAGAAGGCGTTGATCTTGCCCTTCTTCTCGACGGTCAGCAGGCCTTTCTGGATGCCGTAGTAAGGGATGGCGTGAACCAGGTCACGCAGGGTGATGCCTGGGTTCAGCTTGCCCTTGAAGCGCACCAGTACCGACTCCGGCATGTCCAGTGGCATCACGCCAGTGGCAGCGGCGAAGGCGACCAGGCCGGAACCGGCCGGGAACGAGATGCCGATCGGGAAACGGGTGTGCGAGTCACCACCGGTACCGACGGTGTCCGGCAGCAGCATGCGGTTCAGCCAGCTGTGGATGATGCCGTCGCCTGGACGCAGGGACACGCCGCCACGGGTGCGGATGAAATCCGGCAGGGTGTGGTGGGTGGTCACGTCGATCGGCTTCGGATAGGCCGCGGTGTGGCAGAACGACTGCATGACCAGGTCGGCCGAGAAGCCCAGGCACGCCAGGTCTTTCAGTTCGTCACGGGTCATCGGACCGGTGGTGTCCTGGGAGCCGACGGTGGTCATCTTCGGTTCGCAGTAGGTGCCAGGACGAACGCCCTTGCCCACTGGCAGGCCGCAGGCCTTGCCGACCATCTTCTGGGCCAGGGTGTAGCCCTTGCCGGTGTCGACAGGTGCTTCAGGCAGCTTGAACAGGTCGGTCGGGCCCAGGCCCAGCTCGGCGCGCGCCTTCTCGGTCAGGCCACGGCCGACGATCAGCGGGATACGACCACCGGCGCGGACTTCGTCCAGCAGCACGGGGGTTTTCATCTCGAAGGTGGTGATGACTTCGTCGGTACCGTGCTTGCACACCTTGCCGGCGTGCGGGTACAGGTCGATCACGTCGCCCATGTGGATGTTCGACACGTCGAATTCGATCGGCAGCGCGCCGGCGTCTTCCATGGTGTTGTAGAAGATCGGGGCGATCTTGGAGCCGAAGCAGAAACCGCCAGCGCGCTTGTTCGGCACGTAAGGGATGTCGTCGCCGAAGAACCACAGCACCGAGTTGGTCGCCGATTTACGCGAGGAACCGGTACCGACCACGTCACCGACGTAGGCGATCGGGAAGCCTTCGTTGCGCATCTGCTCGATCTGCTTCATCGGGCCGATGGCGCCTTGCACGTCCGGCACGATGCCGTCGCGGGCCATTTTCAGCATGGCCAGGGCGTGCAGCGGGATGTCAGGGCGCGACCAGGCGTCCGGAGCAGGGGACAGGTCGTCGGTGTTGGTTTCGCCGGTGACCTTGAAGACGCGCAGGCTGATCTTGTCGGCCAGGGTCGGACGCTTCTTGAACCACTCGCCGTCAGCCCAGGACTGCAGTACCGCCTTGGCGTGAACGTTGCCGTTCTTGGCTTTTTCGGCCACGTCGTGGAAGGCGTCGAACATCAGCAGGGTGTGCTTAAGCTGTTCGGCGGCAACGGCGGCCAGTTCGGCGTCGTCCAGCAGCTCGACCAGGGTGGCGATGTTGTAGCCGCCCTGCATGGTGCCCAGCAGTTCAACGGCGCGCTGCTTGCTGATCAGCGGGGAGGTGGCTTCGCCCTTGGCGACCGCCGACAGGAAACCGGCCTTGACGTAGGCGGCTTCGTCCACTCCTGGTGGTACGCGGTTGGTGATCAGGTCGACGAGGACGGCTTCTTCGCCAGCGGGGGGATTCTTCAGCAGCTCGACCAGGCCTGCGGTTTGTTCGGCGTTAAGCGGCTGGGGCACGATACCCTGGGCGGCACGCTCTTCGATGTGTTTGCGGTAGGCTTCAAGCACAGTTATTACCCTCATCAGTGGTCCCAAATGGGTGTCCGGGACGCTCATCCAGAATGGCCGGCACCCATGCGCAATACGGCTTTTTGAGCCGCGTAGCCAGGGTTGCAGGACATCCTTACAGAAGCTGCTTTCAAAGTTTTACGCCTGTAGAACGGAGGCTGATGAGGGCTGGCGCGGTGCATTCGATGTTCGAATACCCCGAGCCAACGCCGTTCTACCGGATCAACTGTGCTCGTGACGCTTTGAAAACAGCTTCTAACGGACATTGCTGCCTTAAAAAGGCCGGGTGATTCTACGGTAAAAACGCGCCAAAGGTAAGGCGATTGCAACGACTTTACGGCGTGACCCCCGTTAGACAAAGGGCTAACATGGCCGTCTGTTCCATCGCCATGCCGTTGAATCTTTCATGTCCAATCAGTCAATAAAAACGCCTTGTGTCGGCCTGTGTTCCACGGTTTACGGGGACCTGGTGTGTCGCGGGTGCAAGCGTTTTCACCATGAGGTGATCCACTGGAACGGCTACAACGACGATGAAAAGCGTGCGGTGTGGCTGCGCCTGGAACACCTGCTGGTGCAGGTGATGGCGGCCAAGCTGGAGGTGTTCGACGCCGACAAGCTGCGCGGCCAGCTGGAGCTGCGCAAGATTCGATTCGTGCCGCATCAGTCCGAGTATTGCTGGGCTTATCAGCTGATTGCGCGGGGTGCGCGGGTGATTCGCGAGCTGGAAGCGTACGGGATGGTGCTGCTGCCGGAGTTTCGCGACTGGGAGCTGCCCGAGCTGCGCGATGCCATCGATCGGGAATTCTTTCTGTTGTCCGAGGCGCATTATCAGCGCTACATCGCGCCGGGCTTTCTCAAGGATGCGCTGGGTTAAGCGGTGTTCCCATCGCGGGTCACGCCCGCGCCCACTGGATCACCGCTTACCCTGTGGGCGCGGGCTTGACCCGCGATGGGGTCTTCAGCCTCTGGCCAGCTCGTCCAGGTGCTTCACCTGGTCCTCGGTCTTGAGCACCAGCACATCGCATTCCAGCGAATCGAGCACCACCTCGGCGGTGTTGCCGATCAGCGCACCGGTAATCCCGCTACGCCCCACCGTACCCATCACCGTCACCACGGCTTCGTACTTTTTAGCCGTGTGCGGAATCAGCACGTCCGCCGGGCCTTCGGCCACATGCAGGCGATCGTCGGCGATATCGAATTCGGCCTGGAACGCAGCGCATTCGTCGCGGTACTTCTTCTCGATGGTGTCCTTGAGCTGGTACACCGGGTCCGCCGCCGAGAGCATGGGCGAGGGGTGGGCGCTGATCACGTGCAGGTTGCCCTTGGCCACGCTGGCAATGGCATAGCCGTGGTCGATGATGCTGGCGTGCAGCTTGCGATGCTCCTCATCGTCGTTGCCCACGTCCACCGCCGCCAGAATCACGCCACCGGTCCAGGGGCGCTCGGTCTTGACCATCAGCACCGCGCACGGGCACTGGCGCAGCAGTTTCCAGTCCGAAGGCGTCAGCAGGAACTTCTTCAGCGCGTTTTCCGGTCGGTGTTCCTTGATCACCAGCTCACAGCCTTCGGCTTTCTGCACGTCGATGATCGACTCGTGCAGGGTGTCGTGCCAGGCCTGCTCATAGGTGACATTGTCGTAGCCATCGTCGTGCAACTGGCTGGCGAGCAGGCTGAGCAGGGCACTGTGGTCCTGCTTCTTGTCGCACATCAGCAGGTGCAGGCGTGCCTTGGTGACGCCGGCGATCAGCTTGGCGCGGGTCAGGGCCTTGCTGTGGGCGTGGTCGGGGTCGAGCACCACCAGGATGCTGCGAACTTCTAAAAGCATGAGGGAGAACTCCTTCGACAATGGCATGCGATGCCTGACTATAGTCGGCGCCCCGGATGCGGTGGATGTTGATATGCATCAAGCATAGTCACTGGTGATCGCCACTGCCGCCGGTATAATCGCCGGTCTTGTCGACACCCCATGCCCGTTTGTGAGCCTATGTCCCTTATTCCCGAAATCGAAGCCTTCCTCGCCTGCCGCACCCCGGATGCCTGGGTCGATGCCGCCCTGGCCGACCAGGAGACGATGCTGATCGACCACAAGAACTGCGAGTTCAAGGCCGCCAGCACGGCGCTGAGCCTGATTGCCAAGTACAACACGCATGTCGACCTGATCAACATGATGTCGCGCCTGGCCCGCGAGGAGCTGGTGCATCACGAGCAGGTGCTGCGCCTGATGAAGAAGCGCAAGGTGGCCTTGCGCCCATTGTCGGCAGGGCGCTATGCCTCGGGGCTTCGCAAGGTGGTGCGCGCGCACGAGCCGGTGAAGCTGGTGGACACGCTGGTGGTCGGCGCGTTCATCGAGGCGCGCAGCTGCGAGCGCTTTGCTGCGGTGGTGCCGCACCTGGACGAGGAACTGGGCAAGTTCTACCACGGGCTGCTCAAGAGCGAGGCGCGCCATTACCAGGGGTACCTGAAGCTGGCGTACCAGTATGGCGAGGCGGCGGATGTGGAGCGCACCGTGGAGCGGGTGCGCGAGGTGGAAGCCGAACTGATCACCACGCCGGACGTGGAGTTTCGCTTCCATAGCGGCGTGCCGGCCTGAAAGCATCGCGGGCCAAGCCCGCGCCCGCAGGCTGATGACCCATCCTGTGGGAGCGGGCTTGGCCCGCGATACGGGCGCCGCAAGACCTCCTTTTGTCGGCCAAATAGAAAGCAAGCTAATTAATGCTTGGCCATTCGCTGCCTGGGCAGTAATATCTGCGGCATCCACTGCCTAAGCAGGTATCTCCCTTCATGCAGCACTTCACCCCCGAAAACTTCCAGTCCTGCACCATCGGCATGCTCCTGGGGCGCGCCGCACTGGTGAAGGACCGCATTCTGGACAGCCACCTGCAGGACTTCGGCGTCACCGCCGCGCAGTTCAAGGTGCTGATCATCGTGTCCCAGTACGGGGTCGATACCCCCGCCGAACTGTGCCGTTTCCTCAGCCTGGACAGCGGGTCGATGACGCGCATGCTCGATCGTCTGGAGCAGAAGGGCCTGATCGCCCGCAGCCGCTGCCCGCAGGACCGGCGCCAGGTACGTCTGGAGCTCACCGCCGATGGCGATGTGCTGGCCGGCCAGTTGCCCCAGATCGGTGCTTCGGCGATGAACGAGCTGGTTGGCGTGCTGGCCCCGGACGAGCTCAAGACCCTGGAAAAGATCCTGGCCAAGGTGCTGCTGGCGGCCGGCGATGCCGTCACCGCTCTGCGCGTGGAGGCCCAATGAAACCACGAGCCCTGCGTGCCGGTGCAAGCCTGCTGGTGCTTGCCCTGAGCCTGGCCGGTTGCGCCAACTACAGTGGCCTCGATACCCAGGGCCGGCGCCTCGGCGCCGCCGACCTGCAGGCTGGCAAGACCCTCGGCGGCGTTGCCCTGTCGCCTGCGGCCTGGCCCAAGGGCGACTGGTGGACCCGCCTTGGCGACCCGCAACTGAACAGCCTGATCGGCGAGGCCTTGCGCGACAGCCCCGACATGCAGGTTGCCAGCGCTCGTGCCCATCAGGCCAGCGCCGCAGCCTACGCTGCCGACGCCGAGCGCATGCCCACGCTGGATGCCAGCGCCGGGATCAGCCGCTCGCGCCTGGCCCGTGACCAGGACCCGACGGGGCAGGGCGGCAGCTACTCCACCCTGCGCAGCCTGAGCGCGACCTTCAACTACACCTTCGATCTCTGGGGTGGGCAACGCGATGCCTGGGAAGCCGCCCTGGGCCAGGCCCGTGCCGCCGAGGTGGACCGCCAGGCCGCACAACTGACCCTGGCCGCCGACGTTGCCCGTGCCTACAGCCAGCTGGGCCAGGCGCACATCGTCAATGACCTGACCCAGGAAGACCTCAAGCGTACCCGCCAGATGCTCGAACTCAGCCAGCGCCGGCTGGCCTCGGGTATCGACAGCCAGTACCAGCTGCAGCAGACCGAAAGCCTGGAGGCCAGCTCCCAGGAGCAGGCCATCAATGCCCAGAAGCAGCTACGCAGCGCGCAGATCGCGCTGGCGGTGCTGCTGGGCAAGGGCCCCGACCGTGGCCAGCAGATCGCTCGCCCCAATGTGCTCAAGCCTGCTGCGGTGGCGCTGCCCTCGGTGCTGCCGGCCGAGTTGCTGGGCCGGCGTCCGGACCTGGTGGCCGCGCGCTGGCGGGTCGAGGCGGCGAGCAAGTCGATCGATGCGAGCAAGACACGCTTCTACCCCAACCTCAACCTGAGCGCCGCCGCCGGCACCCAGGCACTGCTGGGCGATGCGATTTTCGGCGCGCCGAGCCGCTTCTTCAACATCGCCCCGACCGTGTCGCTGCCGATTTTCGACGGCGGGCGCCTGCGCGCCGACCTCGATGCCCGTGATGCCGACTACGACCTGGCCGTGGCGCAATACAACAAGAGCCTGGTGCGTGCACTGGGCGAGGTCAGCGACAGCATCGACCAGTTGCATGCACTGGGCCAGCAGATTGCAGCCAAGCAACGTGCCACCGACATCGCCCAGCAGTCCTACGACACCGTGATGCAGCGCTATGGCTCCGGCATCGGCAACTACCTGGATGTGCTGAGCATCGAACAGCAGCTGCTGCAGTCGCAGCGTCAGCTGGCCGAACTGAACGCCGAACAGATCGACCTGTCGATCCAGTTGATGCAGGCGCTGGGGGGCGGCTACCAGGCCGACACCCAGGCCGCCGCATTGCCCTCGACTTCCCGCAATCAATAAAACGCCAAGGTATTTCTCATGGCCACTGCATCCTCCCCGGACACTGCCCCTACCGAGCAGGACCTCAACAATCAGCGCAAGCGCAAGACGCTGCTGCTCGGGCTGCTGGTGCTCGTACTCGTGCTTGGCGCCGGTGTGTGGGCCTGGCACGAGCTCTACGGGCGCTGGAGCGAAAACACCGACGACGCCTATGTGAACGGCAACGTGGTGGAAATCACCCCGCTGGTCACCGGCACCGTCACCAGCATCGGCGCCGACGATGGCGACCTGGTGCACGCCGGCCAGGTGCTGATCCAGTTCGACCCGAGCGACACCGAGGTCGGCCTGCAGAGCGCCGAGGCCAAGCTGGCCCGCGCCGTGCGCCAGGTGCGTGGGCTTTACAGCAACGTCGACGGGCAGAAGGCCCAGGTGGCGGCGCGCAAGGCCGAGCTGCAGAAGGCCCAGGAAAACTACAACCGACGCAAGACCCTGGCCGCCGGCGGGGCGATCTCGCAGGAGGAGCTGTCCCACGCCCGGGACGACCTGGCATCGGCACAAAGCGCGCTGAGCAATGCCCAGCAGCAGCTCAACACCACCACCGCGCTGGTCGACGACACCGTGGTCTCCTCGCACCCCGAAGTGCAGGCTGCCGCCGCCGACCTGCGCCAGGCCTACCTGGACAATGCCCGCACCACCCTGGTGGCGCCGGTCACCGGCTATGTGGCCAAGCGCACGGTGCAACTGGGCCAGCGCCTGCAGCCGGGCACCGCGACCATGGCGGTGATTCCGCTGGATCAGCTGTGGATCGACGCCAACTTCAAGGAAACCCAGCTGCGCAACATGCGTATCGGTCAGCCGGTGGACATCGTTGCCGACCTGTACGGCAGCGACGTGAAGTACAGCGGCACCATCGACAGCCTGGGCGCCGGTACCGGCAGCGCCTTCGCCCTGCTGCCGGCGCAGAACGCCACCGGCAACTGGATCAAGATCGTCCAGCGCGTGCCAGTGCGGATCCACATCAACCCCGAGCAACTGGCCGAACACCCGCTGCGGATCGGCCTGTCGACCCAGGTCGACGTCGACCTGCACGACCAGAGCGGCCCGGTGCTGGCGCAACAGCCGCCGCAGAAAGCCTCGTTCGCCACCCAGGTGTACGACCGCCAGCTGGTGGAGGCCGATACCCTGATCGCGCGCCTGATCCATGACAACAGCGCCGCCAGCGGCAAGACTGCGCAGCGATGAGCGGGCAGGCTTCGTTCACCCCGCCAAGCCTGCTGCTGACCACCATCGGCCTGTCGCTGGCGACGTTCATGCAGGTGCTCGACACCACCATCGCCAACGTCGCCCTGCCTACCATCTCCGGCAACCTGGGGGTGAGTTCGGAGCAGGGCACCTGGGTCATCACCTCGTTCGCGGTGAGCAACGCGATAGCCTTGCCGCTGACCGGCTGGCTGAGCCGGCGCTTCGGCGAGGTGAAGCTGTTCATCTGGGCCACGCTGCTGTTCGTGCTGGCGTCGTTCCTGTGCGGTATCTCGCAATCGATGCCCGAGCTGGTCGGCTTTCGCGTGTTGCAGGGCGTGGTGGCCGGGCCGTTGTACCCCATGACCCAGACCCTGCTGATTGCGGTGTACCCCCCGGCCAAGCGGGGTATGGCCCTGGCGCTGCTGGCGATGGTCACGGTGGTGGCGCCGATTGCCGGGCCGATACTCGGTGGCTGGATCACCGACAGCTACAGCTGGCCGTGGATCTTCTTCATCAACGTGCCGATCGGCCTGTTCGCTGCCGCCGTGGTGCGTCAGCAGATGCGTACCCGGCCGGTGAGCACCAGCCGCCAGCCGATGGACTACATCGGGCTGCTGAGCCTGATCGTCGGGGTGGGGGCATTGCAGATCGTGCTCGACAAGGGCAATGACCTGGACTGGTTCGAGTCCAGTTTCATCGTCATCGGCAGCCTGATTTCGGTGGTGTTCCTGGCGGTGTTCATCATCTGGGAACTGACCGACAAGCACCCGGTGGTGAACCTGCGCCTGTTCGCCCACCGCAACTTTCGCATCGGCACCATTGTGCTGGTGGGCGGGTATGCGGGGTTCTTCGGCATCAACCTGATCCTGCCGCAATGGCTGCAGACCCAGATGGGCTACACCGCCACCTGGGCGGGGCTGGCGGTGGCGCCGATCGGCCTGCTGCCGGTGCTGATGTCGCCGTTCGTGGGCAAGTACGCGCACAAGTTCGACCTGCGTGTGCTGGCGGGGCTGGCGTTCGTGGCAATCGGTGCCAGCTGCTTCATGCGGGCAGGGTTCACCAACGAGGTGGACTTCCAGCACATCGCCCTGGTGCAGCTGTTCATGGGTATCGGCGTGGCGCTGTTCTTCATGCCCACCTTGAGCATCCTGCTTTCGGACCTGCCGCCGCAGCAGATCGCCGACGGCTCGGGGCTGGCGACCTTCCTGCGGACCCTGGGCGGCAGCTTTGCCGCGTCGCTGACCACCTGGATCTGGATTCGCCGGGCCGACCAGCACCATGCGTACCTGAGCGAAAGCATCAGTACCTATGAGCCGGCCACCCGTGACATGCTCGGCCACCTGGGCGGGGCGAACGGGCAGTCGTATGCGCAGCTGGAGCAGATGCTCAACAGCCAGGCGTACATGATGTCGACGGTGGATTACTTCACGTTGATGGGCTGGGTGTTCGTCGGGCTGGTGCTGCTGGTGTGGCTGGCCAAGCCGCCGTTCGCGGCCAAGGCCGGGCCGGCGTCGGCCGGGCATTGAGCCACAGCGTCAGCGCGCTGCGCTGACATCGCGGGTCAAGCCCGCTCCCACAGGTACATCAATGATCATCAGAGCAATGATCTACCTGTGGGAGCGGGCTTGACCCGCGATAGGGCCCGCACGGCCTTCAGGCAAAGTCGAAGGGGGCCAGCTGGAACCCTTGTTCATCCACCTGCAGCGCCCACCCCTGGCGATCCCAGTCGCCCAGCACGATACGCCGCGCCGGCGCATCGCCCACCATCAGCTTGTGGATCGCCGGGCGATGGGTGTGCCCATGCACCAGGGTGCGCACGCCATGCTGCTGCATCACCCGCGGTACCTCCTCGGGCGTCACATCGACAATGTCATTGGCCTTCATGCGCGTCTGCGCGCGGCTTTCGCTGCGCAGCTTGCGCGCAAGCTTGTGCCGCGTACGCAACGGCAGGTGGCGCAGCACCCACAGGCTCACGGGGTTGCGCAGGTAACGGCGCAGCTTCATGTAGCCTTCGTCACGGGTGCACAGGCTGTCGCCATGCATCAGCAGCACCGGCTCGCCGCCCAGCTCGACCACGCTGGGGTCGGGTAGCAGGGTGGCGCCTGCGGCCTTGCAGAACGCCTGGCCGATGAGGAAGTCGCGGTTGCCGTGCATCAGGAACACCTGGGTGCCCGTGTCGCTCAGCGCACGCAAGGCCTGGCAGATCGAGGCCTGGTAGGGCGTCATGGCATCGTCGCCTATCCAGGCCTCGAAAAAGTCCCCGAGAATGTACAGCGCTTGCGCGCTGCGGGCACGGGTGGCCAGCAGATCAAGAAACGCCCGGGTAATGTCCGGGCGTTCTTCTTGCAGGTGCAGATCGGAGATCAGCAGTATCACCCAATGATCTCGGCTTTCTCGATGATCACGTCTTCGGCTGGCACGTCCTGGTGGCCGGCTTTGGAACCGGTGGCAACGGCCTTGATCTTGTCGACCACGTCGGTGCCTTCGGTGACTTTGCCGAACACTGCATAACCCCAGCCCTGCACGTTCTTGCCGCTGTGGTTGAGGAAGCTGTTGTCGGCGACGTTGATGAAGAACTGCGCCGAGGCCGAATGCGGCTCCATGGTACGGGCCATGGCGATGGTGTACTTGTCGTTGCTCAGGCCGTTGTCGGCTTCGTTCTGGATGCTCGGGCGCTTGTCTTTCTTCTCTTTCATGCCCGGCTCGAAACCGCCGCCCTGGATCATGAAGTTGCCGATGACGCGGTGGAACACGGTGTTCTCGTAGTGACCGGCTTTGACGTACTCGATGAAGTTGGCCACGGTGATCGGGGCTTTCTCGGCGTTCAGCTCGATGACGATGTCACCGTGATTGGTGGTCAGTTTGACTTGGGTCATGCTCAAATTCTCGCTTTTCAGGCATTCAAGAAATGGGTGCGCAGGATCGCGTAGTAACCCTGACGCACAGTTTACAGGCCACGATACGCACGTCACGGCAGTTTTTTTGCCCGGTCAGCCGAATATAGCGCCAGTTTGTCGGCGCTGCCCTGTCGGCAGCTCGGGCGCTTGGGCTATGATAAGCGCTTTGATTCAGTCGGCCTACCCGGGCCGTGTACCGGTATTTCAAGGATCCTATGAGCAAGCCCACCGCTGACAACGCTCCCAACGCCGCTGCCAAAGGCGCGCCCGCCGTCCCTGTGAACTTCCTGCGTCCGATCGTGCAGGCCGACCTGGATTCGGGCAAGCACACCAGCATCGTCACCCGTTTCCCGCCGGAGCCCAACGGCTACCTGCACATTGGTCACGCCAAGTCGATCTGCGTGAACTTCGGCCTGGCCCAGGAATTCGGCGGTGCCTGTCACCTGCGCTTCGATGACACCAACCCGGCCAAAGAGGACCAGGAGTACATCGACGCCATCCAGCGTGACGTCAAGTGGCTGGGCTTCGAGTGGACCGGCCCGGTGCGCTATGCCTCGCAGTACTTCGAGCAGTTGCACGCGTGGGCGGTCGACCTGATCAAGTCGGGCAATGCCTATGTGTGCGACCTGACCCCGGAGCAGGCCCGCGAGTACCGCGGCAACCTGACCGAGCCGGGCAAGAACAGCCCGTTCCGCGAGCGCAGCGTCGAGGAAAACCTCGACCTGTTCGCGCGCATGAAGGCCGGCGAGTTCCAGGATGGCGAGCGCGTGCTGCGCGCCAAGATCGACATGGCCTCGCCGAACATGAACCTGCGCGACCCGATCCTGTACCGCATCCGCCATGCCCATCATCACCAGACCGGTGACACCTGGTGCATCTACCCGATCTACGACTTCACCCATGGCCAGTCGGACGCCATCGAGGGCATCACCCACTCGATCTGCACCCTGGAGTTCGAAAGCCATCGTCCGTTGTACGAGTGGTTCCTCGACCACCTGCCGGTGCCGTGCAAGCCGCGCCAGTACGAGTTCAGCCGCCTGAACCTGAACTACACCATCACCAGCAAGCGCAAGCTCAAGCAACTGGTGGACGAGCAGCACGTACAGGGCTGGGACGACCCGCGCATGTCCACGCTGTCGGGCTTCCGCCGTCGTGGCTACACCCCGGCGTCTATCCGCAATTTCTGCGAGATGGTCGGCACCAACCGTTCCGACGGCGTGGTCGACATGTCGATGCTCGAATTCAGCATCCGTGACGACCTGGACCGCACCGCGCCACGGGCCATGTGCGTACTGCGCCCGCTGAAGGTAGTCATCACCAACTACCCCGAAGGCCAGGTCGAGCAGCTCGAACTGCCGCGTCACCCCAAGGAAGACATGGGCGTGCGTGCACTGCCGTTCGCCCGCGAGATCTACATCGACCGCGACGACTTCATGGAAGAGCCGCCCAAGGGCTACAAGCGCCTGGAGCCGGCCGGTGAAGTGCGCCTGCGTGGCAGCTACGTGATCCGCGCCGACGAGGCGATCAAGGATGCCGAGGGCAACATCGTCGAGCTGCGCTGCTCGTACGACCCCGACACCCTGGGCAAGAACCCCGAGGGCCGCAAGGTCAAGGGTGTGATCCACTGGGTGCCGGCCGCGGCCAGCGTCGAGTGCGAAGTACGTCTGTATGACCGCCTGTTCCGTTCGGCCAACCCCGAGAAGACCGACGACGGCGGCAGCTTCCTTGACAACATCAATCCCGATTCGCTGCAGGTGCTGAGCGGTTGTCGTGCGGAACCTTCGCTGGGCCAGGCCCAGCCCGAAGACCGCTTCCAGTTCGAGCGCGAAGGCTACTTCTGCGTCGACCTGAAAGACTCCACGCCGGGTAAGCCGGTGTTCAACCGCACCGTGACCCTGCGCGATTCGTGGGGCAGCTAAGGAACTCTACGTGCTAAGCATCTACAACACCCTGAGCAAGACCAAGGAAGTTTTCGTTCCGCTCGATGGCAACAAGGTTCGCATGTACGTGTGCGGCATGACCGTGTACGACTTCTGCCACCTGGGCCATGGGCGCAGCATGGTCGCGTTCGACCTGGTCACGCGCTGGCTGCGCTACAGCGGCTACGACCTGACCTATGTGCGCAACATCACCGACATCGACGACAAGATCATCAACCGCGCCAACCAGAACGGCGAATCGTTCGAAGCGCTGACCGCGCGCATGATCGACGCGATGCACGAGGACGAGCGCCGTCTGAACATCCTGCCGCCGGACCAGGAGCCGCGTGCCACCGACCACATCGCCGGCATGCACGCGATGATCCAGACCCTGATCGACAAGGGTTATGCCTACGCGCCGGGCAATGGCGACGTGTACTACCGCGTCGGCAAGTTCGTCGGCTACGGCAAGCTGTCGCGCAAGAAGATCGAAGACCTGCGCATCGGTGCCCGCATCGAGGTCGACGAGGCCAAGCAGGACCCGCTCGACTTCGTGCTGTGGAAGGGCGTCAAGCCCGGCGAGCCGAGCTGGGAATCGCCGTGGGGCCCGGGCCGTCCGGGCTGGCACATCGAGTGCTCGGTGATGTCGACCTGCTGCCTGGGCGAGAGCTTCGACATTCATGGTGGCGGCAACGACCTGGAGTTCCCGCACCACGAGAACGAGATTGCCCAGAGCGAGGCGGCCACCGGCAAGCAGTACGCCAAGGCGTGGATGCATTGCGGCATGATCCGTATCAATGGCGAGAAGATGTCCAAGTCGTTGAACAACTTCTTCACCATTCGCGACGTGCTCGACAAGTATCACCCTGAGGTGGTGCGCTACCTGCTGGTGTCGAGCCACTACCGCAGCTCGATCAACTACTCCGAGGACAGCCTGCGCGAAGCCAAGGGCGCACTGGAGCGCTTCTACCATGCGCTGCGCGGCTTGCCGCGCGTGGCCGCGCAAGGTGGCGAGTCGTATGTCGAGCGTTTTGCCGCGGCCATGAACGACGACTTCGGCACGCCTGAAGCCTGTGCGGTGCTGTTCGACCTGGTGCGCGAGATCAATCGCGTGCGCGAGGCCGAGCCTGAGGTGGCCGCTGGCCTGGCGGGCCGTTTGCGCGAGCTGGCCGAGCTGCTGGGCGTGTTGCAGCTGGAGGCCGACGACTTCCTGCAGGCGGGCGCCGAAGGCAAGGTCGATGCGGCTGAAGTGGAGGCGTTGATCCAGGCGCGTCTGCAGGCACGTACCGACAAGAACTGGGCCGAATCGGACCGCATCCGCGACCAGCTGACCGCCATGGGCGTGGTGCTGGAAGACGGCAAGGGCGCAACGACCTGGCGCCTGGCTGACTGATCGCGCTGCCCTCATCGCGGGTCGAGCCCGCTCCCACAGTTTGATCACAGTGCTCTAGATCAGTGATCAACCTGTGGGAGCGGGCTCGACCCGCGATGAGGCCCTAACTGGCCACCTTCGGCCGACATTGCAACACCAGCCGCGCCCCGCCCAATTCGCTGTCTCCTACCTCCAGCTCAAACCCATGCAGGTCGACGATCGCTGCAACGATCGAAAGCCCCAGCCCGAACCCGTTGTGCCGATGACCTTCCTCGCTGCGGTAGAACCGCTTGAGCACGGCCTCGCGCTCGTCCGCCGGAATCCCCGGCCCGCTGTCCTCCACCTCGATCAGCACGCCCTGGGCGTCTTCACGGGCTCGCATCCGCACCTGACCACCGGCCGGGGTGAACTTGATGGCATTGCCCAGCAGGTTGGCCAGGGCCTCGAACAGCAGCTCGCGGTCGCCCTTGAGCGCCGGCAACTGGTCGGGCAGCACCAGGGTCAGGCGAATTTCGCCGTCCTCGGCCAGCGGCAGGTAGAAGTCATGCAGCTCTACCAGCAGGGCACGCGGGTCCAGCTCGACGAAGCCGGCACGGCGCTGGCGGTCTTCCAGTTCGCTGATGCGCAGCAACCCGCGAAAACGCGCCATCAGGGTGTCGGTTTCGCTGATGGCCTGGTCCATCTGGTCGGCCTGGATCGAGTCGTCGCCGACCTGCTGGCGGATCCGGTACAGCTGGGCCCGCAGGCGCGTCAGCGGGGTGCGCAGGTCGTGGGCAATGTTGTCGCACACGCCTTTGACCTCATGCATCAGCCGCTCGATGCGGTCGAGCATGGCGTTGACGATGGCTGCCAGCATGTCCAGTTCGTCACGGCGCGACGACAGCGGCAGACGGTGGGTGAGGTCGCCGGCCACGATCAGCTCGGCACTGGCCTGGATCGCCCTTATGCGCTTGAGCGGGCGGCGCCGCAGCAGGTACCAGCCGGCGATGCCGGGAATGATGGTCAGCGACAGCCCCCACAGCAACGCATGCAGAATGATCCGCGTGACCACGAACAGCGAACCGTTGTCGCGTACCAGCACCAGCCAGCGGCCATCGCGCACCTTGAGCGCCACGGCATCACAGCTGTCTTTTGGCATGCGCGGGTCGTCGGCGTCCAGGCAGCGGCTGAGCTCGTGGATCCTTCCATCCAGACCCAGCTCGGGCGGGATCTGGCGGATCTGCCCGCCCAGTGGGTTGAACTGCGCGTCGAACAGCCCGTAGGCATCGAAGCTGCGTTCGTCGAAGGCCTGGCTGGCGATCAGGGCGTCGTCGAGCTGCTTGCCGCTCATGTGTGCGAACAGATGCTGGCGCTGCAACAGGGAATGGCGGGTGAGCTTGTTCAGGTAGCCGGACACCTCGAAGTACAGCACCCCCATGAGGATGCTGCTCCAGGCCACGAACAGAAAGCTGTACAGCGCCAGCAGGCGGCTGGTGGACGAACTCCAGCCCTTAGACGGGTTCGGCAATGGCATAGCCGGAGCCCCGCACGGTGCGAATCAGCGGGGTTTGCCCGGCGGCGTCGATCTTCTTGCGCAGACGCCCGATGTGCACGTCGATCAGGTTGGTGCCGGGGTCGAAGTGGTACCCCCAGACTTCCTCGAAGATCATCATGCGGGTGATGACCTGGCCGGCGTGGCGCATCAGGAATTCCAGCAGCTTGTACTCGGTGGGCAGCAGGTTGAGGGTCTGCTCGCCGCGCCGGGCCTCGTGGCTTATCAGGTCCAGCTCCAGGTCGGCGACCTGCAGGCGGGTCTGGGCCATCGGCACGCTGTTGCGGCGCAGCAGCACTTCCACGCGCGCCGCCATCTCGTCGGAGGCAAACGGCTTGGTCAGGTAGTCGTCACCACCGGCGCGCAGGCCGCGCACGCGTTCGTCGACATCGGAGAGGGCGCTGATCATCAGGATCGGCGTGGCGATCTTGAGGTTGCGCAGGGTGGTGACGATTGTCAGGCCGTCGACTTCGGGCAGCATGCGGTCGAGGGTGATCAGGTCGTAGCCGCCGGCGATTGCCTTGGCCAGGCCTTCACGACCGTTGTCGGCCCAGTCGACCTCAAGGCCGTGGCTGGAGAGTTCGGCGACGATTTCCTGGCCGGTGACGGCATCGTCTTCGATAGTCAGTACGCGGGGCATGCTCTTACCTGGGCGGCGTGTGGAGACTCGATTGTGCCAAAGAATAGGCGGTGCCCGGGTTAAAGAAAAATTCATCTTGAAAAAGGGCTGCTGCGCAGCCAGTCACGGGTCGAGCCCGCTCCCACAGGGTTGCGATGAACCTGTGGGAGCGGGCTTGACCCGCGATGCATTCAGGCGACCTTGACGATCCAGCCCGCTGGCGCTTCGACGTCACCGCTCTGGATACCGGTCAGCTCGGCGTAGAGCTTCTGGGTCACCGGACCGACTTCGGTCTCGCTGTGGAACACGTGCAGCTTGCCGTTGTACTGGATGCCACCGATCGGGGTGATCACCGCAGCGGTGCCGCAGGCACCGGCTTCGATGAAGCGGTCCAGCTGGTTGATCAGCACGTCGCCCTCGATCACCTTCAGGCCCAGGCGCGATTCGGCCAGTTGCATCAGCGACAGGCGGGTGATGCCCGGCAGCACCGAGGCGGATTTCGGGGTCACGAACTCGTTGTTGGCGGTGATGCCGAAGAAGTTGGCCGAACCCACTTCCTCGATCTTGCTGTGGGTCAGCGGGTCGAGGTAGATGCAGTCGGCAAAGCCGGCCTTCTTGGCCTCATAGCCTGGTTGCAGGCTGGCTGCGTAGTTGCCACCGACCTTGGCGGCGCCGGTGCCCTGGGGCGCGGCACGGTCGAAATCGGAGATCAGGAACTTGTGCGGGGTCATGCCGCCCTTGAAGTACGAGCCAACCGGGATGGCGAAGATCGAGAAGATGAACTCCGGCGCGGTGCGTACGCCGATGTTGTCACCCACGCCGATCACGAACGGACGCAGGTACAGGGCACCCTTGCCGTGCGGCGGTACGAAGCGTTCGTTGGCCTGGACCACCTGCTTGCAGGCCTCGATGAACTGTTCGGTCGGCACCCGCGGCATCAGCAGGCGATCGCAGCTGCGCTGCATGCGCAGGGCGTTCTGGTCGGGGCGGAACAGGTTGATCGAGCCATCCTTGCAGCGGTAGGCCTTCATACCTTCGAAGCATTGCTGGCCGTAGTGCAGCGCGGTGGAGCCTTCGCTGATGTGCAGTACGTTGTCTTCGGTCAGGGTGCCCTTGTCCCACTCGCCATCACGGAAGTAGGAAAGGTAGCGCTTGTCGGTCTTGATGTAGTCAAAGCCCAGCTTGTCCCAGTTAATGCTCTCGTTACTCATGGCACCCTCGATCGGTTGGCAAATGCCTGTATGGTCAGGCCACGCATATTGCGCAAGCAGCCACGATAATACATCCCGTGCAGATCGGAAACGGGCAGATGCCGATTGCGCCGGTGCCCGGCCGCCAGCGCTTCAGGTCCGGCGTGACCGAGCGTGAGTCGTCGCGCCGCCATGGGCTTGACCGACGCAGGGCTCGTGGAGCATTGTGCGTGACATGAATATCGACCTGTTGACCTCGACCCGCACCACCACGACCGCCATCGGCGGGCGATGGGTGGCTGTGTAAAGCGAACGCAGCAGGTCACCCAAGGCCCCGCCAGCAATGGACGGGGCCTTTTGGTTGGCGCGTCCGGCTGGCATCTTAAGGAGAGACACCATGCCCGTACGGCGCGCGTTACTGATTCTGGATATGCAGGTCGGCCTGTTCCATGGACCCGAACAGCCCTGGCAGGGCGAGCGGATACTGGCCAACATCAACCGCCTGATCGGCACCGCACGGGCGGCCCGGGCGCCGATATTCGTCGCGCGCCACACCGGCCCGCAGGGTTCGCCGATCGAGGCCGGCAGCACACCCTGGCAACTGCTCCCGGCGCTGGAGGTAGACGAGCAATACGACCGCGTGTTCGACAAGTTCCGGCCCAGTGCCTTCTGGAACACGCCGCTGCGTGAGTGGCTGCAGCAGGCGGGCGTTGAAGAGCTGGTGGTGGTCGGCATGAAAACCCAGTACTGCGTCGATACCAATTGCCGCGTTGCTGCCGAGCTGGGCGTGCGCCCGGTACTGGTCAGCGACGCGCACACCTGCATGGATACCCCCGGCCTAGGCGCCGAGGCCATCGTCGCCCATCACAACCTCACCCTGGGCAGTGGCTTTGCCACCTTGTGCGTCACCGAAGCCGTGCAGTTCTGATTGCGGCATGCACAGCTGCCCCTGCAACTGCAGGTGTTGCAGGAACACCAGGTCATGGGACGCCACCAGCAGGGTCCCCTGATACTGGCAGAGCATCTGTTCCAGGGCCTGCAACGATGGCAGGTCGAGGTGGTTGCTGGGTTCGTCGAGCAACAGCAGTTGCGCTGGCTGGTCGCTGTAGAGTACCGCGGCCAGCGCTGCCTTGAGCCGTTCGCCGCCACTGAGCAGGCCGCTGGGCAGGGTGATGCGGTCTGCATCCAGGCCCAGTTGTGCCAATCGGGTGCGCACGCTGCTCTGGTCGAGTTCACGGCACGCCTCGCGCACATGCTCCAGCACGCATACGCTCGGGTCGAGCAGGCTGCACTGCTGGTCCAGGTACGCCACGCTGGCGCGGGTCTCGCATTCACCCTTTCTAGGCGGCAGTTGCCCGGCCAGCACCTTGAGCAACGTGGATTTGCCGCTGCCGTTGGCGCCGGTGAGGGCAAGGCGCTGGCCGACGTACAGCACCAGGTCGAGCGCGTGCGGATGCTCGATGTGGGGTAGCTCAAGGTCACGCAGCCAGGCGATCTGGCTGCCTGGCGGCAACTGACGTGCCGGCGCGTGCAGTACCACCGGCTGCTGTGGGTCCAGGCGTTGAGCGGCTTCACGCACCTGGGCGTCCATGGCCTGGCGCGTGGCCAGGTGGTTGCGCTGCTGCCTGCCTGCGGTGGCCTCGCTGCGTTGCTGTTGACGGTCGAGCAGGATCTTCGCCTGGTTGCTGTGCCTGGCCTCGTGGCCGACCCTGGCCTGGTGGCGTTCGAGGCGCTCGTGTTGACGCTGCAGGTCGCGGGCCTGGCGCTGGCGTTCGAGCTTCAGACGCTCGAGATTGCGCTCGGCCAGTTCGGTGTCGCGGGCCTTGCAAGCGGTGAATGCGCTGTAGTCGCCCCCGTAGCTGTGCAGGCCCGAGGGCGACAGCTCGACGATGCGCTGCATGCTGGCGAGCAGCATGCGGTCGTGGCTGATGACCAGCAGCCCCTTGTTCCAGCGTTCGAGCATGATCATCAGCGCGGCGCGGCTGGGGGCGTCCAGGTGGTTGGTGGGCTCGTCGAGAATCAGGTAGTCGGCGTCGCCGAGAAACGCACCCAGCAGTGCCACGCGCATGGCCTGGCCGCCGCTCAGCGTTTCGGCGGGGCGATCCCAGCGCAGCATGCCGAGCTGCTCGCGGGCCAGGTGGCTGTGCAGTTGCTCGCGTATGTTCCAGCGTTCGCCGACAGTCTCGAAGTCGCTCGCGGCGGTACTGCCAGCCTCGATGCGTTGGAGCGCTTCTATCACCTGGCGTACCTGGGCCAGGTCGGCGACCGTGGTGCGGGAGGTGATCGGCTGTTGAGCGAGGTAGTGCACGCGCCCCTGGCGCAGGCAGCGGCCATCGCTGGGCTCGAGCTGACCGGCCATCAGGCGTGCGAGTATGGATTTGCCCACGCCGTTGCGCCCCACCAGGCCGGTGCGGCGCTGGTCGAAACGTTCGGTGAGGGTGGAAAACAGCAGCCTGCCGTCTGGCAGTGCATAGGTGACGCTGTCCAGCGTCAGGGATGACGTGTTCGTCATGCGAACCTCCAAGGATGCCTGGTGCTTCCCCCGGTGAAGGGGCTGAAGACGGGCCGTCTGAAACGACGGTGGCATCAATGGCGCATTGGACGAATACCTCGGGATGCGGGAAAAGGCCTGTAGTCTAAGGGGATAGCGGCAGTCGGTAAAGGCCCTCCAGTGCCATTACCGGTCGAGTTTTTCATAGCCTATCGCGCCCGAGACGGGTTGTGCCCGGCTGATATCGAAGGCGTGTTCGAGTAGCGGCCTGGCTTGCTCCCATTGCGCGGCGCCCGTACCGTCGCGCCCTGTTACCGAGAGTGCGATCAGCTGTGCACTGAGATGCTTCAGATCAAGTGGCTGGGCGTCATTGGCCGTTTCCGGCAGCCTGTCTGCCACCTTGTGGCGGCTCGAGTCCTGTTTGGCATAGTTGCCGAACTGTTCGACGCCCTGCACCCCTGCCAGCCGAGAGACGTGCTCATCATGCAGGGGGAAGCGCCGTACATGGCTGTCGGAGAAGGAGTCCTGCAGCAGGTGCAGCAACGAGCCCAACGCCAGGTTCTGGATGGTGCTGGCAGCATGCTCATTGTGCGAATCGTCACAGCGCGACTCTGTCCAGCCGTGTCCTCGCAGCATTGCCTTGAGTGCGGGCATACGCGTGCAGTTCCTGCTGAAAAGGTCTTCGGGCTGCCATAGCAGCCGTCGGGTGTTGCTGTGGGTGAGCGACTGGCTGAACTGCTCGCCACCTTCGGGGCTCATCAGTTGCGGCACGCTGCGAAAGTAGCGGTTCTTGGGGATTTCTCCGGTGGAAACACGGAATGTGAATTCGGCCCACATCATGATTCTGGCGCGTGTTTGTGTCGTGGTTTCCAGAGCGCTTGAGGCCATGGCGTGAAGGTACTGCATGTCGCCGCAGTGGGTGCGATACATGAGGTCCCAGGTGGGATTGATCTGTGTTGAACGCTTGCACGAGTCTTTGAACGACAGGAAGAAATCCACTGGTACACCCGTCTTCATGAAACCCAGCGGATCATCGTTCCAGCGTGCGCCCGCGATGAGGCTTTCGATGAAGTTCTGATCCGCTTTAAGGGCATCGGGAATCGCTGCCTGCCTGATCGATGCCAGGGTCAGGTTTTCGTGTACCGCCTCGCTGAAGACACGAGTGTAGGCACCATTGTTCACCTTGCCGTAGGGTGACAGTTGGAAAGCGCTGGCCGATGCACTGACCAGGCACAGTGTTGCGGCGGACAGGATACGGTAGGCTCGCACGCTCGAACTCCCTTTCAGTGTGCCGGCAGGCTTTTGAGCAGCGTAGACGAGTTGCGTTTAGTGCGCGCGGGCTGAACGGCCCCTTTGGTCTATCCGGCAACGAGTACTTTGAAAGGGCGGTGCAGGTCAACGCTGTTGCACCAGGAAGGCTTCACCGCGGCTTGCCATACGCCTGGGTGATGCGGTCGATCACGATCGCCAGCGCAACGATGGCCAGCCCGGCCTCGACCCCCTTGCCCACGTTCAGTGTCTGGATGCCGGCCAGCACGTCCTCACCCAGGCCGCGCGCGCCGATCATCGAGGCCACCACCACCATCGACAGCGCCATCATCACCGACTGGTTCAGGCCGGCCAGGATGCTCGGCAGCGCCAACGGCAACGCCACCCGGCGCAAGCGCTGCCAGCGGTTGGCGCCCAGCCCCTGGGCGGCCTGGGTCAGTGACGGGTCCACCTGCGACAGGCCCAGTTCGGTGAGGCGTACCAGCGGCGGCAGGGCATACACCAGGGTGGCGAAGATCGCCGGCACCTTGCCCAGCCCGAACAGCATCAGCACCGGGATCAGGTACACGAAACTGGGCAGGGTCTGCATCACGTCCAGCACCGGCATCAGCAACCGGCGCGCCAGTGGCCGGCTGGCCAGCAAGATGCCGAACGGGATGCCGATCAGGAGGCACAGGCCGGTACTCACCAGCACCAGCGCGCAGGTCTGCAGCAGCTTGTCCCACAGGCCGACCACCCCGATCAGAAACAGCAGGCCGCTCAGCAGCAGCGCCCGCCGCACACTGCGTGTGGCGTGCCAGGTCAGCAGTGCCACCAGCGCCAGCAGCAACCACCACGGCGTGGCGCGCAGCAGGTTTTCCAACCCTACCAGCAGTTGCAGCAGGCCGTCCGAGACCGCCCGAAGCTGGTCGCCGTAGGCCAGCACCAGCCAGTCGACGAAGCGATTGACGCTGTCTGCGAACGAAACGTGCAGCGCCTCGGGAAAGCCCGTACTCACAGGGCCGACTCGACCCTGGTCGCCACCTCGGCGGGCAGCCAGGCCTTCCAGATGCTCGGGTTCGCCTTGAGAAAGGCCTGCGCTGCAGCGTCCGGCGCCTGGCGCTGCTCGCTCATCGTTGCCAGGGCGCTGTTGAGGGTGGCGATCGGCAGATCGACCTTGGCGAAGAATGCCACCAGCTCCGGGTACTGCTCGCGAAACGGCGCCGATACGCCGATCGACAGCCTGGCTGGCAGCGAGCGTGTGCCTTTGGGCTCGGGGTTGCCGGGGTCGGTGAGGGTGGCCCAGGCCTGGGCGTCGAATGGCGGCTCTTCAAGGCGCACCAGCTCGTAGCGGCCCATCAGCGGGGTGGGCGACCAGTAGTAGAACAGCACCGGCTTGCCACGGCGGATGGCGGAGGTGATTTCGGCGTCCAGCGCCGCGCCCGAGCCGCTGCGAAAGTTCACGTACTGCCCGTCCAGCCCGTAGGCCTTGAGCTTCTGGCTGTTGACGGTCTCGGAGGTCCAGCCGCTGGGGCTGTTGAGAAAGCGGCCCTTGTCGGGTGACTCGGGGTCCTTGAACAGTGGGGCATGGCGCTTGAGGTCCTGGACGGAACGCAAGTCCGGGGCCAGTGCCTTGAGGCCGCGCTGTTCATCGCCCTTGATCACGTAGGCGGGCACGTACCAGCCTTCGTCGGCGCCCTTGACCGTGTCCCCGATGCTGAACACCTGGCCGGCCTGCTCGGCCCTGGTCCAGGCCGGGCTGCGGCCAGCCCACTCCTCGGCGATCACCTGGATGTCGTTGCGCGCCAGCGCCACCTCCATGCTCACGGTGCTGCCGGGCAGGGTGTCGGTGGGGTAGCCGTAGCCTTTCTCGACGATAAAGCGCAGCAGTTGCGTGGTCAGGCTGCCGCTTTCCCAGGTGATGTCGCCAAAGTGGATGGGGGCCGCAGCGGGCGCCGCCAGGCTCTGGGAGGCTAGGCCCAGTGCCAGCAGGGCGCCGCCGATCAATTGTGTCAGTCGCTTCATGTCGTCTCACTTGCCGCGCCGCTTCAAGGTCAGGCAAGTGTAGTAGACCCGCGCCAGGGGTTTAGCGCAGTACCGCCAACTTGATGCTGAAGCCCACCAGGCACATGCCGGCCAGGCGTTCGAGCAGGTTCGAGACCTTGGGGTTGGCGCGCAGGCGGGCGGCCAGGTTGTGGGTCAGCAGCACGGCCACCAGGCCATACAGGAAGGTCAGCACCGCAATGGTCACCGCCATGAAGCCGAACGTCACGAAGCCCTGATGCCGGACCGGGTCGACGAACAGCGGAAAGAACGCCATGTAGAACATGATCGCCTTGGGGTTGAGCAGGGTGATCATCATGGTCTGGCGCAGGTAGTGCTTGGACTTCATCGGCCGTACCGGCGTGCTGCCGGGTTTGGCCAGGGCCATGCGCAGGCCCAGGTAGGCCAGGTACGCTGCACCCAGCCATTGCACGGTATGGAACGCTGCCGGGTAGGTGGTGAGCAGCGCTGCCACACCGGCCACGGCCAGCCACAACAGCACCTGGTCACCCAGGATGACGCCGAAGGTGGCGCCCAGGCCGCCTTTGATGCCGCCCTTGCCGGTGGCAGTGATCAGCGCGAAATTGCCCGGCCCCGGGATCGCCAGCAGCACCAGGAAGGCAATCACGAAGGCACCGTAGTCCGTTACGCCAAGCATGGGGAAACTCCGTGTTACCTATCAGGATTCGAGTGCATACGATACGCCTGCGCTGCGCCGGTGCGAACCCCGTGTTGTGCATCTGGCCCGAACAATCGCACAGCGATGTGCGCCTGCTGCCAGCCCGGCAGGTCACACCCGGGCCCGTGCAACTTCCGGTTTCTCACGTACACGCTGGGCTTTGCCCGGCTGATCCGGCCGGGCTGCGCTGTTCTACTGGGGGCTCTTTGTACCTCTGGAGCAGGCGATGCAACTTTGTTACGCAGCCAACGTGCACGGCATCTTCAACCGTGCTTTCCCTACCGAGTCGCAGCCTGTGGCTGGCGGTTGCCGGGTAGTCGTACACCGGGGCGTGCTCTATTGCGCCTACAACGCCGACGGCAACGTGGCCGAATTCGTCGCGAAAGTGAGTGGCATCGACGTATGGACGACGCCGACGGTGCTGCCACTGATGGTGACCCCGAGCAGGTCACTGGCGCTTTTTGTGTTCAAGGACAAGGTCCATGCGTTTCGAAGCGATGACCAGGGTGAATACACCCTGGCCTCCTACAACGACACGCTCATGGGGTTCGAGCCCATGACGTTGAGTCAGCCCATGCACGGCTCGCCGTCGCTGGTGGAGTTTCAAGGGCGGTTGCACGCCTTCTATCGGCACGGCCACACGAGGCAGATCGAGTGCCTGAGCAGTGAAGACCTGGAAAACTGGGGCAATGGCCCGGTGCTCAGGGCCAGGGGGGTAGCGGTGACCACCCCCGACGACCCGATCGCCATTGTCTACCAGGGCCTGATCCACCTGTTCTACAAGGATGGCGATGGTCGGACCCTGTTGGTGAAGTACGACGGCAAGCAGGCCTGGACCGAGCCACGGGTGTTCATCGAGCAGGCCTACCCGTTCATGCCGGGTGTGACGGTTCACGCGGGGCTGCTCAAACTCGCCTTCACCCGCAGCATTGCCAATGCCAACGGTCGCGCGCTCTATCAATACGCCTATGACGGCAATGCCCTCAGCCCGGCAACGGTCAGCAGCAACCTGGCCGCTACCGAGCGGGTGGGGCTGGGCGTGCTCGATGGCGAGCTGTTTGCGCTGTTCCAGAAGGCCTGACCCGGTGGAGGTGTTCCCATGCCCGTTGACCGTGTCATTGGCCTGTACATCGACAACAACCTGGTGCCCGACATGCCGGCCGTTGCGTTCGAAGAGCAGGTCGACGTGGTGTTCATGGACGCGGTGGCGCTGCTCGCCGCCGCCAGGCCCCGGGACTGCGTGCATACCCTGGTCTACCTGAACTACATCGTTTCGGCACGCCTGATACGCAGCAGCAACCATGAGGCACAGGCCGGCTATGGGGCATGCATGACCACCCTGTTGCGCCGCTGGTACAGCGACACCACGGTGCTGCAGCATCTGCAGGCCTCGCCAGGGCTGTATCGTCATGGCGTGATGATCGGGCTCTACCGTGTGCACCATGCCCTGGTCATGAATGGCCTAAGGAGCGTACAGGGGCCACACCTGCTGGATCCTGGCGACCCCTTGCGCATGCTCCAGCACGGGGTCATGGCCATCTTCGGCCCGTGGCATGCGCACATTCGCCTGCATGGGCGCATTCGTGATTACTACCACAGCCGATTGAACACTGCAGGGCCCTCGGCACAGATCGAAATAGGTCGCAGCGCGCGCACTGAGGTGCCGATACGGGTGGCCACCTGGAACCTGCAGGGCGCATCGGTCAGCACCGAGAGCAAATGGTTGACCGGGGTCCTGCCGCTGCTGCGCAGCAACGATGTGGTGGTTCTGCAGGAGGTCGGCGTTGCCCCGCATTCTGCGGTGTTCAGCCGCACCGAACGGGTGGCCGACCAGTTCGGCAGTCACCACGACATCCATGTCTACAGCTGGCAGGCCGGCACCCGCAGCCGGCCCGAGCGCTACCTGATCTACTTCCTCGATGTGCAGCGGTTGCGGGTGAACCTGGCGATCGTGATGCCTGACCCCGGCGAGTTCATGGTCAGCCAACTGGCCATCATCTCGGACGGGCAATTGCCGGTGGCGGGCCCGCCCCTTTACCGCCCGGCCATGGGGGTGCGTGTGAGGCGACGAGCGCTGGCGGGCAACACGCCGGAGCTGGCGATCTTCAACCTGCATGCCATTTCCGGCGGGGGCGTCAACGCCGCGCGCATGTTGAGGGAGATCAGCTGGCACACCGATACGCCGTTCGCGCTGCTGGGGGATTTCAACCGCGATCCGCGACCGACCACTCCCCCGGTGCCGACGCGTGGCAACTGGGTGTCGCCCGAAGACATCGCCCGTATCGAGCTGGCGGGCGGCAGTACCCACCCCAGCGTGGCGCCGAGCAACATGCTGGACTATGCGGTGACCAATGGCACCTCGCAGGTGCCGGCGCCGGGGAATGTCTCTGCGCCGGGGGCATCGGACCACCGCTCGGTGCATTACAACCTGACCTTCAACTGCTAGCGCCGGCAGGTGCCGCGGGATTTTCCCAGCGTCGCTAATTTATCCGCACGCCGCTTCGTCTCCTCCAGTAGCGCCCGTACGCCTCCCGCGCCACGAGCCTCATTCAACCAAGGAGACAGGCAATGACTTCCGTATTCGATCGCGACGATATCGTGTTCCAGGTTGTGGTCAACCACGAGGAACAGTACTCCATCTGGCCGGACTACAAGGCTATCCCCAACGGCTGGCGCACCGTCGGCAAGAGCGGTTTGAAGGCTGAGTGCCTGGCGTACATCGATGAGGTATGGACCGACATGCGCCCGCTGAGCCTGCGCCAGAAGATGGCCGAAACCGCTGCGGCGCAGTGAGGGGCGGCACGTGTCGTCACTGACCCTGTTGTGCCTGCCGTACTCGGGTGCCAGCGCCATGGTCTTCAGCCGCTGGCGGCGCAAGGTGCCCGCCTGGTTGAACGTGCGCCCGGTGGAGCTGCCAGGGCGGGGTGCACGCCTTGGCGAGCCGTTGTACACCGACATGCAGGCCCTGGCCCGGCAACTGGCCGCCGAACAGAGCCTTGTCGCCCACCAGCCCTACGCGGTGCTGGGGCACAGCCTGGGGGCGCTGCTGGCGTTCGAGCTGGTGCACGAGCTGCAGGCGCTGGGCTGCCCGCCGCCGGTGGCATTGTTTGCCAGCGGTACGGCGGCGCCGACCCGTCGAGAAGGCTACGACGATGAAAGCTGGCGCGAACCCAAGAGCGACCCGCAACTGATCGAAGAGTTGCGCACCCTGGGCGGTACTTCGGAGGAAGTGCTGGGCAACGAGGAACTGATGAGCCTGACCCTGCCGGTGTTGCGCGCAGACTTTCTGTTGTGCGGACGCTACGCCTATCGGCAGCGCCCGGCACTGCGTTGCCCGCTGCATGTGCTGGGGGGCGAGGAGGATCGCGCGACCCAGGAACAGTTGCTGGCCTGGCGTCAGGAGAGCCAGGGTGATTTCTCGCTGGCGCTCTTCCCCGGCGGGCACTTCTTCATCCATGAGCATGAAGAGCAGGTGCTGGGCGTGCTCAGCCAGGCCCTGGAGCCGCACCGCCTGACCGCATGAGCCTCGCGTGGTAGCATCCGACCGGGCCCGGGCAGCCATCGCGCTGCCCGGGTTTCTGTCCGCAAGCCGCCTGGCGGTGACACCCATCGCCCCGGCGCCCGCCATGGAGCGCACGCAATGCTGATCGACCCTACCCAGGCCACGCTGCTGGTCATCGACGTTCAGGAAAAACTCATCGGCGCGGTCAGCGACCCTGCCGGCACGCTGGCCCGCACCCGCTGGTTGCTGGCGGCGACGGCCGAACTGGGGTTGCCCACGGTGATTTCCGAACAGTATCCCAAGGGCCTCGGGCACACCGTCGGTGCGCTGCTCGAGGCGGCGCCCGCTGCCGAGGTGGTGGAAAAGGTGCACTTTTCCTGCGTGGCTGCCGACTGCCTGCCCGCCAGCCTGCTGGCCCGCCACCAGGTGATTGTGTGCGGCATGGAAACCCACGTGTGCGTGCTGCAGACGGTGCTCGGGCTGCTGGCGCTGGGCAGGCAGGTGTTCGTGGTGGAGGACGCCTGCGACAGCCGCAGCCTGCTCAGCAAGAGCGCCGGCCTGCAGCGCATGCGTGATGCCGGCGCGCAGATCGTGACTCGCGAGATGGTGCTGTTCGAGCTGCTGGGCAGCGCCGGCCACGAGAAATTTCGCCACATCAGCAAGACCTTCCTGGTCGGCGAGCAACCTTGAGGGTGGGCGGATCATGTTGTTCGTGGTGATGCTGGGGGGCAAACACCCCCGGGCCCGCATCGAAGTGCACGATGTGGTGTTCGTGGTGGCCCCGACCCTCGAAGCGGCCTACCCGCAATTGCGCGAGCAATGGTTCGGCAGCGCCAGGGGCGTGCACGTCGATTCCTGGCTGGAGGTCGACGGGGTCGACGGCTACAAGCTGCACTGGTCGGACATGCAGCCGGCTGCCGGCGAGCCACGCCTGTATTTCATCAACCTGGGCGGCTACGAGCCCGGTGCGTTCGGCGAGGCGCACCAGTACCTGTTGGTGGTGGCCACCAGCAAGGCCCAGGCCAAGGCCATCGGCAAGCAACGCATGGCACGTCACTGGAGCCAGGCGCACACCGATGCAGTGATGGACGTGGATGACTGCATCGCCATCGACCAGCTCGGTGGCCGATACGTGCGCCTGATTGCAGGCGAGCATGCCCCGCTGGTGCAGCGCAGCGACTACATCGTGCTGGGCTGATGGGCGAGCTTGATGGCTATTTGCCGTTAGCCTGGATTACAGTACGCGCTTCATTTTCTGCCCTTACAGGATGTTCCGATGCGTTCACGTGCACTGTCTGGCTTCTGCTGCGCACTCACCCTCAGCGCTCTGCCGAATCTGGCCCTGGCCCAGGCCACGGTGGCCCAGGTGTTCAATGGCGAGATGCTGGGCACCAACCTGCGTTTCTTCGAGTCGGTAGCCGGTGTTGCGCGTACCTCGTTCGGCGACACCCATACTTACAAGGTGCAAGGCTGCGAAATCACCGCCACGGCCGGCGGCGGCACGGTCAGCGAGCTGCGCATGGAGCTCTCGTCCACCTGCAAGGCAGACCTGAGCACGTTCATCGGCGACTTTGCGCCGCCGGCCGCGCAGCCCCTGACGTTCGGTGCAATGGCCGGGTCTTCGGGAGGCGGGCTGGAGTTCTACGCCAGTTGCCTGAGCATGTGCGGCAATGCCGCCGACCCGTCGGTGTACGCGCTCTGGCAAGGACCGCGGGCAGTGGGGTTTACCGAAGTGCTGCTGGAGGTGGTGCTGGTGGATGATGAGGCCAGCGCGGCGGCCGGTCACTGGAGCGAGGCCATGCAGAAGGCCAAGGGTGACGACTTTGTGGTGGACACCCGCTTCAACTGCGAGCGCACCTTCGATGAAGTGGCGCAGGCCAGCTTCGACAAGGTCAAGGTCAATGCGGTCACCATCGGCACCGAGTTGACCAAGCCGGGCTGCTGACGGTTTGCACGGGCCGGCCCCGGCTGTGTACTGTGGGGCCCTCGACCGATAGCCGGGGGCTGTATGCCTTTACGCGGATGGATGGTGCTGGCCACGCTGGCGCTGCTGTTGCAGGGGTGCGCCGGCCAGCGTGGGGCGCAACAGACCACGCCGGCCCAGGTGCGCGCCACGGTGGTTGCACTGATGCCAGCCGCCACTGGTGACCGTGAAGGGTGGGCGGCGGACATTCAGACGGCGTTTGCCGCACAGAAGCTCGACCCCAGCCGCAGCAACCTGTGCGCGGTGCTGGCGGTGACCGAGCAGGAGTCGACCTACCAGGCCGACCCGCAGGTGCCCGGCCTGGGGCGCATTGCCCGCGCCGAGATCGACCGGCGTGCGGCGCGTCTGCATGTTCCGCAGCGGCTGGTGGAGGCCGCGCTGCAAACCCACTCGCCCGATGGCAGAACCTACAGCCAGCGACTGGCGGCGGTGCGCAGCGAGAAGCAACTGAGTGCACTGTTCGACGACCTGATCGGTTCGCTGCCGCTTGGGCGTACCTTGCTCGGCGACCTGAACCCGGTGCGCACCGGGGGGCCGATGCAGGTCAGCATCGCGTTCGCCGAACGCCACGCCCAGGACTACCCCTATGCCTACAGCGGCACCCTGCGCCAGGAAGTGTTCACTCGGCGCGGCGGGCTGTACTTCGGCATCGCCCATCTGCTGGGTTACACAGCCAGCTACGAGCAGCCGCTGTATCGGTTTGCCGACTTCAATGCAGGCTGGTACGCAAGCCGCAACGCGGCGTTCCAGCATGCGGTCAGCCAGGCGTCGGGCGTGGAACTGGCGCTGGACGGCGACCTGATCGCGCCAGGGGCGATTTTTCCGGGGGCCACCGAACAGGCGGTACGGCGCCTGGGTGACAGGCTCGGCCTGCGCAACCCGACCATTCGCAGTCAGCTGGAGGAGGGGGACAGCCTGGCATTCGAGCGCACGCGGCTGTATCAGCGGGTGTATGCACTGGCCGAGGCGGCTGCGGGCAAGCCGTTGCCGCGGGCGCAGTTGCCAGGCATCGAACTCAAGAGCCCCAAGATCACCCGAAAGCTGACCACGGCATGGTTTGCCAAACGGGTGGATGAGCGCTATCGGCGCTGCATGCAGCGCTGATAGCACGGGGCAGGTTCAGGCGCTGGCCAGGGTCGCGCTGGCGCGGGCGTTGCTGGCGCGCTGGCCCAGGCTCTGGTACAGCGACTGGCCGATCTCGGCTGCGCGCACCGGCAGTACCGACAGCAGGGTATCGCTCAGGCCGTGTGACGCTTCGCAGAAGCCCTGCAGGTAGACCGCCGCGTTGAGCTCCGGGCTGGCCAGCACGCGATAGTCGCGGTCCACTTCGAAGTCCTTGAGGTGCTGTTGCAGCGGCGCCAGCAGCTCGCGATGGGAGCGGCGCTCATAGCCGGTGGCAAGAATCACCGCGTCGTACACGTGGGTCTGCTGGATGCCGGTGGCCAGGTCGCGCAGGGTCAGCTCGATGCCCTTGTCGGTGCTGACGGCGGCCTCGATGTTGCGTCGGCACAGAACGGCGTGACGGTACTGATGGGCGACTTTCTGACGGTAGAGCATGCCGTAGATGCGTTCGATCAGGTCGATGTCCACTACCGAGTAGTTGGTGTTGTGGTACTCGGAGATCAGCTTGGCACGCTCGGCCTGGGGCTGGTTGAACACCAGGTCGGTGTAGTCGGGGGTGAAGACCTCGTTGACGAACGGGCTGTCATCGGCCGGCTTGAGTGCCGAGCCGCGCAGGATCATGTCGGCCTTGACCGACGGGTAGCTGTCGTTCAGGTCGATCAGGGCCTCGGCGGCGCTTTGCCCCGAGCCGATGATCGCGATGCGCATGGGCTTGCCCTGGGTGCACGGCAGTTGTTCCAGGCTGTTCAGGTACTGGGAGTGGTGGAACACGCGCGGATCGTCCTTGAAGGGCGCGAATACCGGCGGGATCTTCGGCGTGCCGCCGCTGCCCACCACCACCGAGCGTGCCCGGCGCAGGCGTTCATGGCCCTGGGCGCTGCGGGAGATCACGCGCAGGTGGTCGATACGCCCGTCCAGCAGTTCAGGTTCCACGCGCAGGATCTCCTCGCCATACACCGCCTGGGTGGCGAAGTGCTCGGCGGCCCAGCGCAGGTAGTCGTTGTACTCCAGGCGGCAGGGGTAGAAGGTGCCAAGGTTGATGAAGTCGGCCAGGCGCTTCTTCTGGTGCAGGTAGTTGACGAAGCTGTAGGGGCTGGTGGGGTTGCGCAGGGACACCAGGTCCTTGAGGAAGGAAATCTGCAGTTCACTCTGGGTGGCCAGGGTGTTGCCGTGCCAGCGGTAGTCGCTCTGCTTGTCGATGAACAGCGCATCGAGGGCATGGCCGTTGGTCTGGGCGAGTTCTTCCAGGGCGATGGCCAGGGCCAGGTTGGAGGGGCCGAAGCCGACGCCGATCAGGTCGTGGATTGTTTCGGATGATGCAGTCTGGCTCATGGGTGCGATTCCTTGGAGGGTCGAGTGGGGGGCGTGTGTGGCGCGCGCCCCGAATCCTGCGCAAATACACCGATAGAACGAGCTGTCAGAGCCAGAATTTACTCGACCTCTTCGGCATGCACAGGCGGTCGGCCAGTTGAAGTTCTCGCACATTGAAGCGCAGCAGGGGAGTGGGGCTTGGCAGTAAAGCCCGAAGGCTGCCGCGTAAGGCGCGGCAGCCTCGGCGGGTCAGTCGACCGCAGTGCGGTTCTGGCTGCGTTCGGCCTTGTAGCGGATCGCGACGGCCGGGGCGGGTTTGGCGTCGCCGGTTTCCAGCCATTGGCGCATGCGGCTGGCATCGGCGAAATGGGTGTACTTGCCGAAGGCGTCGAGTATCACCATGGCCACCGGGCGATTGTCCATCCGCGTCAGCAGCACCAGGCAATGGCCGGCCTCGTTGGTGAAGCCGGTCTTGGTCAGCTTGATGTCCCAGTTGCTCTTGTTGACCAGGTGGTCGGTGTTGCGAAAGCCCAGGGTGTAGTTGGGTTTCTTGAAGGCCACGGTCTTTTCGCGGGTGGTGCTCAGCTCGCTCAGCAGCGGGTAGCTGCGCGCGGCCAGCAGCAGCTTGCTCAGGTCGCGAGCGGTGGACACGTTGCTGGTCGACAGGCCGGTGGGTTCCACATAGCGGGTATGGCTCATGCCCAGGGCCTTGGCCTTGGCGTTCATGGCCTTGATGAAGGCGGCGTAGCCACCGGGGTAGTGGTGCGCAAGGGTCGCGGCGGCCCGGTTTTCCGAGGACATCAGGGTAATCAGCAGGGTGTCGCGACGGTTCAGCTCGCTACCCAGGCGAACCCGCGAGTACACGCCCTTCATTTCCTTGGTCTGGGCGATGGTGATGGTCAGGGGTTCGTCCATGGCCTGCTTGGCATCGAGCACCACCATCGCGGTCATCAGTTTGGTGACCGAGGCGATCGGCACCACACGGTCCGGGTTGCTCGCATACAGCACCTTGTTGGTCTGCAGGTCGATCAGCAGTGCACTGCCCGAGGCCAGGTGCAGCTTGGCAGGGTCGCGCTGGACCTGGGGGGCCGGTTGGGCAACAGCGTTCGACGTGACGCTGGCAGTGCCAGTGAGCATCAGCAGCAGGCTGAGAATAGACAGGGAGGTTTTCACGTTGGTGCTCACTAAATGTAGGTATGTCGTTGGCTGTGCACGGGTTTTTTATTACAAGCCGTTACATTCTAGGAGTATGGTCGAGTCTGTGTCGATTGCCCCGTAAACATTGGGCGAACTATGAAATTTATTTAACCCTGGGCTTCGTTTGCAGCGGCTGGATCGGCGTGCCGAACCAGCCGAGCGGGACCTTAGCGTGACTTGAGGTAGCCGGCGGTGACGGCCTTGAGCAGCTCGTGGCCTGCCTCGGCCGCCTTGGCGGGCGTCTGTGGCAGCTTGTACTGGCCGCTGAGGATGATCGCCAGGGTCATCTGCTGCGCGGCGGCAAGGGGGTGTTGGGCTGGGTCGAGCGGGGCTGGAAATCCTTTTTCAGCGGTCATGCGAACTCCTGGGTTCAGGCTGTGAGGGTTTGCCAGCCTAGGCCTGAACGGCGATCAAGCCAATGCGGGCGGTTTCCCCGACAGCCTGCGCCCTGCCCGCAGGCAGGGCGCAGGGCCGGTGCTACCAGCGGGGCGGTCCGTAGTACACCGGTGGCGGGCCGTAGTAGCGCTCGCGGTAATACGGCGGCGGCACCGGTACGTAGCGCTCCACAACCGGATACGGCGGGTACGGCTGGTAGTACACCGGCGGCGGCGGGGCCTGGACATACACCGGCGGGGGACCGTAGTAGGCCGGCTGGCGCTCGACGTAGACGGTACGGTCGTGGTTGCCGGACACCACCGCACCCACCACGGCACCGACGACGGCCGCGCCAAGCACCGGGCCGGCACCGCCGTGCCAGCCGCCGCCACCACCGTGGGCGGCCGCTTGCCCGCAGACGGCCAGGGCGCCAACCAGCAGGGCGATTCTCGGGATGTGACGGTTCATGAAGACTCCTCGGTTTGCAGCCCCGGCGCTGGTGCTGTCGAGACACCCAAGACGTGGCGCGGGGATACCCATAAGACCGCAGCCCCCGGAAAAATGGCACGGGCGTTGAGTAAAGGTTGTGTAAGCCCCGATCAACGGTTCGGTGGGCAGTGAGTGCATACTGGTGCCCCTGCCGTTTTCAGGAGCCAATCGATGACCCCCAGCAAAGACACCGTTTTGTGCATGTCCCTGGCCGGGCGCCCCGGTACCTTCGGCGTGCGCTTTCATAACCATCTGTACCAGCAGCTGGGGCTGGATTACTACTACAAGGCCATGACCACCACCGACCTGCCGGCCGCCGTGGCCGGCATTCGCGCGCTGGGTGTGCGTGGGTGCGGTGTGTCGATGCCGTTCAAGGAGGCCTGCATCGCGTTGCTCGATGAACTGGACCCCTCGGCGGCGGCCATCGATTCGGTGAACACGCTGGTCAACACCCAGGGGCATCTCAAGGGCTTCAACACCGATTACCTGGCGGTGCGTCAACTGATTCACCAGCATCGCCTGGACCCTGCATGGAGCGTGGCGCTGCGCGGCAGCGGCGGCATGGCCAAGGCGGTGGCGTGCGCGCTGCGCGATGCCGGTTTCAGCGACGGCACGATCGTTGCGCGCAATCGCGAGGCCGGCGAGCGGCTGGCCCGCACCTGTGGCTATCGCTGGCAGGCCGAGCCACACGGTGTGCGGGCCCGGTTGCTGGTGAACGTGACGCCGATCGGCATGGCGGGCGGGGCCGAGGCGCAGCAACTGGCCTTCGAGCACGAGCAGATCGAGGCGGCGCAGGCGGTGTTCGACGTGGTGGCGATGCCGGCGCAGACGCCCTTGATCGTGGCCGCCCAGGCTGCTGGCAAACCAGTGGTTAGCGGGCTGGAGGTGATTGCGCTGCAGGCGCTGGAGCAGTTCGTGCTGTATACCGGGGTGCGCCCCGATTCACGGCAGATCGCCGAAGCGGTGGCGTTTGCGCGGGGCGATTGAGCCCTGCAGGCAGGTTCGCGCCAGGCAGTGAGCGGGAGCGGCTGAACGTGCTCCCGCAAAGCATTGCTCGACCCTGTGCCGAGCTGGCTACTCCAGCTGCGCCAGGCGTTCTTCCAGCGCCGCGATACGCGCCTCCAGTGCCTCGATGCGCTCGGCCGACACGCCGCCGACAGGGCGTTCCGCGCCTTGCTGGCGTGCCGCCAGAATCGCTTCGATGTCGGCCGGGTCGCCGAAGGCATGGGTGTAGCGGTCTTCGCGCTGGCCGGGCTGGCGCGGCAGGTGCAGGGCAAAGCCCCGGGCTACCAGGCGCTCCAGCTGATGCAGCACCTGTTCGGCATCCTCGAATTCATGCATGCGGTTGCTGCGCGTCAGCAGCTCGCTGACCGTCTGCGGCCCGCGCAGGAACATCAGCCCCAGCAGCACCTGTTGCGCCGGTACCAGCTCCAGCGCCTTGTCGACGCGGTGCTCCCAGCGGTCGGCCCGGCTGCCCATCTGCAGGCGCGCCAGGCCCTGGCTTTCGAGGGCACGCAGGCTCTGGCCGACCTGGCCCTGGGTCAGGTTCATCACCGGCTCGCGGCTGGTCTTCTGGTTGCAGGCCAGCACCACGGCGTTGAGGGTGAGGGGGTAGGTTTCGGGGCTGGTGGCCTGCTTTTCGATCAAGGCGCCGAGGATACGGATTTGCGTGCTGTCGAGGCGCTGCTCGTCAACGGGGGTGTCCAACTCAGTGCTCATCGCGCGTTCCCTATGCTGTGGAAGGCAACTAGCCTAATCCTTGCAGAATAAAAGACAAGCCGCCGGGCGGCGCCAAGCGTGTCTATAATCGGCCACGCTCAATCCATCACCCAGCGAGACTGTCATGACCATTTCCCTGTACGCCGCCTCTGTTCCCGTTTTCAAGCAGATGCTCAATGCCCTGAGCGATGTGCTGGGCAAGGCCCAGGCGCACGCCGAGGCGAAGAATATCGACGCCAATGTCTTCCTGCAGGCGCGCCTGTACCCCGACATGTTCCCGCTGGTTCGCCAGGTGCAGATTGCGGTGGACTTCGCCAAGGGGGTTTCGGCCCGCCTGGCCGAGGTCGAACTGCCCAAGTACGACGACACTGAAACTACATTTGCCGATTTGCAGGCGCTGATCGCCAAGGTGTTGGCCTTTGTCGAGCAGATCGAGGCGAAGCAGATCGACGGCAAGGAAGGTATCGAGATCATCACCCGTCCGGGTACGCCGAAAGAAAAACGCTTCACCGGCCAGAGCTACCTGCTGACCTACGGCCTGCCGCAGTTCTTCTTCCACGTGACCACGGCCTACGCCATCCTGCGCCACAATGGCGTGGAAATCGGCAAGCGCGACTACATGGGCGCGTTCTGATTACCCAGGCATGAAAAAGCCCAGCAAGGTCAACGCCTTGCCGGGCTTTTTCATGCCTGCCAGGATCAGCTCGCCTGGCGTTCCTCGGCCTCGCACGCGGCGGCCGTGAACAGCACGTCGGTGGACGAATTGAGCGCCGTTTCGGCCGAGTCCTGCAGGATGCCGATGATGAAGCCTACCGCCACCACCTGCATGGCCACCTCGCTGGGAATGCCGAACAGGCCGCACGCCAGCGGAATCAGCAGCAGCGAGCCGCCCGCCACCCCCGAGGCGCCGCATGCGCACACGGCGGCGACCACGCTGAGCAGGATGGCCGTGGGTAGGTCGACGCTGATGCCCAGGGTATGCACCGCCGCCAGGGTCAGCACGGTGATGGTGATGGCCGCGCCGGCCATGTTGATGGTCGCACCCAGCGGGATCGACACCGAGTAGGTGTCTTCATGCAGCCCGAGCTTTTCGCTCAGGGCCAGGTTGACCGGAATGTTGGCGGCCGAGCTGCGGGTGAAGAACGCGGTGATTCCGCTTTCGCGCAGGCACAGCAGCGTCAGCGGGAATGGGTTGCGACGGATTTTCCAGTACACGATCAGCGGGTTCATCACCAGCGCCACGAACAGCATGCAGCCGATCAGCACCGCCAGCAGGTGCAGGTAGCCCAGCAGGGCCCCCAGGCCGGATTCGGCCAGGGTCGCCGCCACCAGGCCGAAGATCCCCAGAGGCGCGAAACGGATGACCATGCGCACGATCAGCGTTACGCCCTTGGACAGGTCGTCGACCACGGTGCGGGTGGTTTCACCGGCATGTCGGATAGCCACGCCCAGGGCGATCGCCCAGGCCAGGATGCCGATGAAGTTGGCCTCCATCAGCGCAGTCACCGGGTTGGCCACCACGCTCAGCAGCAGGCCTTGCAGCACTTCGCTGATGCCACCAGGCGGGCTCATCGCCACATCATGAGTGGCCAGCACCAGCTGGGAGGGGAACAGCATGCTGGCGACCACCGCCACTACCGCTGCGGAAAAGGTGCCGAAAAGATAGAGCACCAGAATAGGGCGGATATGGGTTTCCTGGCCGTGCCTGTGGTTGGCGATGGAAGCCATCACCAGGATGAACACCAGAATGGGTGCCACCGCCTTGAGTGCACTGACAAATACCTTGCCGATAAATGCCAGGTTCAGCGCGGCGGCTGGCCAGAGCAGCGCCACGGCAATGCCGGCCACCAGGCCGATCACGATCTGCAGTACCAGACTGGTACGGTTCAACAGGTTCAGAAGTGGGGTCATGACAGGTGTTTCTCGTTCTTGTGCAAGGTCCGGGAGGCCCGGATAGCGTAGCAAAGGCATGCCGCGGGCAAGCCCTGCGGCGAAAGGGGCGGGACTTTAGCACAGCACGCGGGCCCTGACCGCAGCACACTGCCTGGCGGTAGGTGGGGCGTGTTGTCGCGATGCGTCGGCGCGTCCTTCTATCGACGGTTCGGGCCGCGGAATGTTTAGGCCCGGGATGTGATGTCGGTGCCGTGTGTCTCTCAGGGCGCAGGCCAGTTGAACAGCTCGCGGCGGGCACCTTCGGTGATCGCGACGATGCCCGGGTGCTTGACCTTGCGCTCTACCGAAATGGCATAGAACGACTCGGTGACGGCATCGGTCTGGCCGATCAACTCCACCCCGTACTGGCGGCAGACCTCGTCGGCGATCACGCTGGGGGCGATGAAGATGCCGCTGCCCGACTGCCCGAATGCCTGCATCAGCGCACTGTCATCGAATTCGCCGACGATGCGCGGCTGCAACTGTTGCTCGGCGAACCAGCGAAGCAGCCGGCTGCGCACCACCGTCTCCTGGCCGGGAATGAGCATCGGTGCATGCTGCAGGCCGACAGGAAAGGGCGCCGGATGCAGGGCAGCCAGTGCCGGGGTGGCGAAGAAACTGATGCCGCACTCCCCGAGCTTCTGGCTGTAGCCCTTGATGTCCAGATGGCTGGGCATCGGGCTGTCGGAGATCACCATGTCCAGGCGCTGTACTGCCAAATCTGCCAGCAGGCGTTCGAGCTTGTCCTCGCGGCAGGTCAGGCGCAGCGGGTCGGGCAGCTCCATGGTCGGCGCCAGCAGCCGGTACACGATCGACTTGGGCACCACGTCGGCCACCCCCACGCGAAACAGAATCTGCTGCTCATTGGGCTGGGCGCGCAGCACTGCTTCCAGTTCGCCGCCAATCTGGAACATCTGCTCGGCGTAGGACAGGGCCTGGCGCCCGGTCTCGGTCAGTTCGAGCTGGCGTCCCACACGGCGAAACAATTCGATACCGTAGCTATGCTCAAGCAGGCTGATCTGCCCGCTGATGGTCTGCGGGGTGAGATTGAGCTGCTCGCCGGCACGCACGATGCTGCCGGTCTTGGCCACGACCCAGAAGTAATGCAGTTGTCGGTAGTTGAGCATGTGCATCTCCGATTCGTAAAAACCGAAGTATAACTGCTGAAAATACGAATTTTCCGGATGTTTCAGTCTCTTTAGAATGCGTCGCTATCAAGGCAAGACCTTCAGAGAGGAACCCATGCTGTATTTCAAATCGATTGGCACACCCCTGGTGATGGCGCTGGCGCTGCTGGCCATGAGCGGTTGCGAGCAGGCGGAAAAATCTGCCCAGCAGATGCTCAACCAGGCTGCCCAGTCGGCCAAGGAAGCGATCGACAAGACCAACGATGCCGCCCAGCAGGCGCTCAGCGACGCGACCGGTTCGCCCCTGGCGAAAAAGCCCGATGAGGCGCAGGACAAACCCGAGCACGACGACAGCGCCCGGGAAATCTGATTTTTTTACCCACACTGATTCAGGATTGATTCATGGAATACCTGTTGGAACTTGCTGCAAGCCCGACCGCCTGGGTGGCCCTGGCTACCCTGGTGGCCATGGAGATCGTGCTGGGCATCGACAACCTGATCTTCATCTCGATTCTCACCAACAAGCTGCCTGAGCAGTTCCGCTCCAAGGCACGGCGCATCGGTATCAGCATGGCGCTGGTGATGCGCCTGGGCCTGCTCAGCACCGTGGCGTGGATCGTGCAGCTTACCGAGCCGGTGGTGGACGTGTTCGGCCATGCCTTCTCGTGGAAGGACATGATCCTGATCGCCGGTGGCCTGTTCCTGCTGTGGAAGGCGACGTCCGAGATTCACCACAGCGTCGACCCGCGTGCCAAGGAAGAGACCAAGGCGTCGTCTACCGTGACCCTGGGCTTTGCCGCGGCGATCGGGCAGATCCTGGTACTGGACATCGTGTTCTCGATCGACAGCATCATCACGGCCGTGGGCATGACCGAGCACTTGCCGATCATGATCATCGCGGTGATCAGTGCGGTGATCGTGATGCTGGTGGCCGCCGACCCGCTGGCCCGGTTCATCAACGACAACCCTACCGTGGTGATGCTGGCCCTGGGCTTCCTGATCATGATCGGCATGACCCTGATCGCCGAAGGCTTCGGTGCCCATGTGCCCAAGGGTTATGTGTATGCGGCGATGGCGTTCTCCACCGCGATCGAGGTGCTCAACATCATGTCGCGCCGGGCTCGCGAGCGGCGCGAGGCACTGCAAGCGAAACCTGACTGACCGCTTCGCCAGCGACGTCGGCTCTGCAGGACGCACCTGCAGACGCCGGCGTTGTCGGCGAAGGTGGTTATGCAGTGTCGCGTCAGTGCGCGTTGGCGTGGCGGCGAGCGTGCCGCTGTGCCTCGGATGCAGCCCTGGTCGGCTGCGGATGGTGCAGATGGTGGCGGCGCGCGATGCGCAACACCCCCCAGAGCATGGCTGCGGCTACCACCAGCCACGTGCCTATCAACAGAAAGATTCCCATCGTCAGACTCATTGCGTGCCTCCTTCGACTGGGCAAGCTGCACTCGCCATTCGGACACAAGCTCAGTCTAGCCCATCGTCTGTGACAGACGGTTGACCAGTGGTCCAGCGCCTTGGTTCAGTTCGCTCTAAGCGTGCCGCGGGCTATACCGCAGGCCTGCGCCAGCCTATGATCGCAAGCCAGGGCCGGGCGTCGTCTGCCCGGCATCAGCACAAGCGAGTGTCCATGTTGCCCACCGCCCCCAAACGTCGCGTGTCCCACCGTCTGCTGCTGGCTTGCCTGCTGGCCGCCAGCCTGGCCGGTTGCGCCAGCCAGCCTTCATCCCAGCTCAACAGCCTGCCCCAGCGCGTGGAACTGGGCGCGGTGCCGTTCTACCGTGGTAACGCCAACCAGAGCGCGCCGATGGCGCTGGCCGCGATCCTCTCGCAGCAGGGGGTGCGCATCACCCCCGGCCTGCTCGAAGGGCCCTTGCAACTGCCACAAGGTGTCGACAGGCTGCAGGCCTCGGTAGCGACCGTGGCACGCCAGTACGGCATGGTGGTGTACCCGCTCGATGGCACCCTGCCGGCGTTGCTGACCCAGGTGGCCGCGGGCAATCCGGTGCTGTTGCGCTATCAGGAAGGTTCGGCGTTCTGGAGCGAGCCGCGCTATGCCCTGCTGGTGGGCTATGACCGCTACAAGTCGCGGGTGCTGCTGCGTGCGGGCAACAATCGGCGCTTGCTGATGGACTTCGACGATTTCGCCGCAGCCTGGAAGAAGGAGGGGAGCTGGGCGGTGCTGGTGCAGCCGCCCGGCCAACTGCCGGCCCAGGTGGACCGCCAGCGCTGGCTCAAGGCCGCCAATGAACTGGCCCAGGCAGGCCAGGAGCAGGCGGCCCGCCAGGCCGTCAATGCCGTGGGGCAGTGACGGCCCGGGGTTGCCGGCTTACACGCCCAGGCGGTCGCGCAGGCTGTAGTACCACGCGCCCAGGGCACTGAACGGTACGCGCAGCATCTGGCCACCCGGGAACGGGTAGTGCGGCAGTTCGGCGAAGGCGTCGAAACGCTCGGCCTGGCCGCGCAGGGCCTCGGCCAGCACCTTGCCGGCCAGGTGGGTGTAGGTGACGCCGTGGCCGCTGCAGCCCTGGGAGTAGTAGATGTTGTCGCCCAGACGACCTACCTGCGGCAGGCGCGACAGGGTCAGCAGGAAGTTGCCGGTCCAGGCGTAGTCGATCTTCACGTCCTTGAGCTGCGGGAAGGCCTTGAGCATTTTCGGGCGGATGATCGCCTCGATGTTGGCCGGGTCACGCGCGCCGTATACCACGCCACCGCCGAAGATCAGGCGGTTGTCGCCGGTCAGGCGGTAGTAGTCGAGCAGGTAGTTGCAGTCTTCCACGCAGTAGTCCTGCGGCAGCAGGGTACGTGCCAGCTCTTCGCTCAGCGGCTCGGTGGTGATCACCTGAGTACCGCATGGCATCGACTTGGCGGCCAGCTCCGGTACCAGGTTGCCCAGGTAGGCGTTGCCCGCCACGATGATGAACTTGGCGCGCACCTTGCCCTGCGGGGTATGTACGACCGGGTTGGCACCGCGCTCGATGCGGATGGCCGGGGACTGTTCGTAAATCTTGCCACCCAGCGATTCCACTGCGGCGGCTTCGCCCAGGGCCAGGTTGAGCGGGTGGATATGGCCGCCGCTCATGTCCAGCATGCCGCCGATGTAGCTGTCGCAGGCGACCACTTCACGGATGCGGCGCTGGTCCATCAGTTCCAGCTGGGTGTGGCCGTAGCGTTCCCACAGGCGTTGCTGGGATTCCAGGTGGCCCATCTGCTTTTTGGTCAGGGCGGCGAACACGCCACCGTCCTTCAGGTCGCACTGGATGTTGTACTTGGCCACGCGCTCGCGGATGATGCGCCCGCCCTCGAAGGCCATCTGGCCGAGCAGCTGTGCCTGTTTGGGGCCGACGGTACGTTCGATCACGTCGATGTCGCGGCTGTAGCTGTTGACGATCTGACCGCCGTTGCGGCCAGAGGCACCGAAGCCGACCTTGGCGGCTTCAAGCACGGTGACGCTGAAACCGTTCTCGAGCAGGAACAGGGCACTGGACAGGCCGGTGTAACCCGCACCGATCACGCAGACGTCGGTCTGTACTTCTTCCTGCAGGCTCGGGCGCTGCGGAACGGGGTTGGCCGATGCGGCGTAATACGACTGGGGGTAGGGGGTGTTGGCCATGTGCGGGCACCTCAGGGTTTGTAGTTGTATGTTCTATATTTTTTACGATTGTGCAGATCGTATCAACAATAATAAACACCCGCCAGCCAGACGGTAAAAATCGCGCAAACCCGAGCTGGGGTAAAAAATATTAGTATTCAGTGGCTTAGCGTGAAAAAAAGTATTGACACGCTGCGTCGATTGCGTAGAATGCCGCCTCA
>NZ_QKRS01000010.1:155889-177527 GCF_024261405.1 Pseudomonas sp. FBF18
AAAAAGGGCGACCCGCAAGGGTCGCCCTTTTTGTTTGCCTGAAGCAAAGGGCGCGGCCGGATTGCTCGGGCCGCGCGGTGCATTAGGGGATACGGGTGATCTCCACGCCGCTCTGTACCAGCTCGAAGCGATCCTCGCCCAGGTGGTTGACCCGATCGCCGATGGCCAGGCGATAGCTGGTGATCGGCAAGGAGTCGGCACTTCCATCGGCCTGCAGGGTGGCTTCCTGAAATTCATGAACGGGGTAGATGCGTCCTTCAGCATCCCGAGCATGAAATTGTCCGACCAGTACTGCTGTCATTTGGCGTGTGCCCTCTGAAATGTTCTCTATGGGCCATAGACCACTGTTTTGCCTGGGAAGTTTAGTCCCCCTGGAAAAAAACCTGTGGGCCGCGCCGTAGCGTCTATAACTACCACTTCTCTATGTCGATCAGGTTGGAGCGTGGTCATGAGCCAGGTCTATTCGGTTGCGGTGTTGGTAGGCAGCTTGCGCAAGGAGTCGATCAACCGCAAGGTCGCCAGGGCGCTTGCAGAGCTGGCACCGGCCAGCCTCAAGCTCGGTATCGTCGAAATTGGCGAGCTGGCGTTGTACAACGAGGATATCGATACCGACCCACCGGCAGCCTACAAGGCCTTTCGCGACAAGGTGCGTGCCAGCGACGCGGTGCTGTTCGTGACCCCCGAGTACAACCGCTCGGTGCCTGGCGTGCTCAAGAATGCCATCGACGTCGGCTCGCGCCCGTATGGGCAGAGCGTGTTCAGCAAGAAGCCGGGGGCGGTGATCAGTGTGTCGCCGGGGGCGGTGGGGGGCTTTGGTGCCAACCACCACCTGCGCCAGTCCCTGGTGTTTCTCGATGTGCCCTGCATGCAGCAGCCAGAGGCCTATGTGGGTGGGGCGGCGACGCTGTTCGACGAGCATGGCAAGCTTTCTGAGAAGACCCGGCCGTTTCTGCAGAGCTTCATCGACAGTTATGCGGCGTGGGTGGCGCGGCACCTGGCATAGGGCCCAGGCGCGCCCTTGGCTGGCGAGGGCGGCTCCTGGCCTGCAGGAGCCGCCTTGCCGGCTGTAGGAGCCGGCCTTGCCGGCGAAAGCCCAACGCGGTCTACACCCCCTGCGGCATCTCACCCTGCGCCAAACGCCGATTGATATCCTCCACCACCTGCGGCAGGTCATTGATGGTGTCGATCAGGTAGTGCGGGCGTGACCCTTCGAACAGCGCATGAATGCGCGCACGCTCGCTGGCCAGTTGCTCGGCATCCAGTGCCAGGTAACCTTCATGGGTCAGCCCCAGCGCGTTGCCCGAGCACACCAGCGCCACGGTCCACATGCCGGCACGACGCCCTTCCAGAATGCCCGGTACGGTGTCGTCCACCTTCACGCACGCCGCCACATCGTCGATACCCAGCGCAATCACGTTGGCCAGCGCCTGGGCCGGCCACGGGCGACCGTTGGGGGTCTGGTCGGTGGCCACCACATGGTCGGCCACATAGCCATTGCGCCCAGCCAGTTCCACTACCTTGTCCATCACCACCTTCGGATAGCCGGAGCACGAACCGATCTTCAGGCCCTGCCGGCGCAGGGCGCTGATGGTCTGCAGTGCGCCGGGGATCAGCGCCGAATGGGTGGCGATCTTTTCGATCTGCAGCGGCATGAAGCGGTTGTAGAGCGCCGTCACGTCATCATCGCTCGGCACGCGGCCGAACACCGCGCGATAGCGCTCGGCAATCTGCGGCTGGTCGCACAGCGTGCGGATATGGTCCCACTTGCCCATGCCCATGGGGCCGCGGGCCTCCTCGATGGACACCTGTACATCGAATTCGGCAAAGGCCTCGACGAAGATCTGCGTGGGGGCGAACGAGCCAAAGTCGACCACGGTTCCGGCCCAGTCGAGAATGGCCGCTTGCAGCTTTGTGGGGTTGCTGTAGTTCATCATTGCGTTCCTTGTTCGGTATACCGCAGAAAAGGGGAATAAAACGGAATCAGATGTGCAGCACTTCCATTTCCCGCAGCGCATCGGCCACGGCCCGGACCGCGGCGCGCATCTCGTGGGGGCCGACGCAGCCGATGCAGCCCACGCGGAATGTCTCGACCTGGGTCAGCTTGCCGGGATAGAGGATGAACCCCTTGGCCTTGACCCGTTCGTAGAAGTCCGCGAACTGGTAGCGCGGGTCACGCGGGGCGTGGAAGGTGACGATGATCGGAGCCTGGATGGTGGCGGGCAGAAAGCTGCGCAAGCCGATGGCCGCCATGCCGTCGAGCAGGGTCTTGCAGTTGCTTGCATAGCGCTGGTGGCGCGCCGCCAGGCCGCCTTGCTCGTGGTACTGCAGCAGCGCCTCGTGCAGCGCCGCCACCACGTGGGTGGGCGGGGTGAAGCGCCACTGGCCGGTGCGGGCCATGTAGGCATGCTGGTCATGCAGGTCCAAGGCCAGCGACGGCGAGTTGCCCTCGGCGCCAGCCAGTGCGGCCTTGTCGGTGAACACGAAGCCCATGCCCGGTACGCCTTCGAGGCACTTGCCAGACGCCGCGATCAGGGCATCGAAAGGCACCTGGGCCGCGTCGATCGGCAGGGCGCCGAACGAGCTCATGGCGTCGATGATCAGGCGCTTGCCGTGATCGGCGACGACCTGGGCGATCTGCGCCAGCGGGTTGAGGATGCCGGTACTGGTTTCGCAGTGAATCAGCGCCACGTGGGTAATGCTGGCATCGGCGCGGATCAGGCGTTGGACATCGGCGGCGGTGGTGGGCTGGTCTTCGGCGGTCTCGAAGGTGGTGAATGCGCGGCCCAGCACCTGGCAGATCCTGGCCAGGCGTTGGCCATAGGCGCCGTTGACCAGTACCAGCACCTTGCCGTCACGGGGCACCAGCGTGCCGATGGCCGCCTCCACGGCGAAGGTGCCGCTGCCTTGCAGGGGCACGCAGTGGTGGCTGGCGTGGCCATTGACGATGCTCAGCAACTGCTGGCACAGGTTGGCGGTCAAGGTGTTGAATTCGCGGTCCCATGAGCCCCAGTCGAGCATCATCGCCTGCCGCGTGCGTGCCGAGGTGGTCAGGGGGCCCGGCGTCAGCAGGACGGGGGTGTGGGTCATGGCGATGCTCCTCGCAAGCGGTGGGCTGAAACTACGGTGCCTACGTTGCAATTGCGCGCTTCATCAATCAAATTGTTTGTCGTTATGCCAACCATAAGTCAGGCCGATAGATATGAACCTGTTCCAGCTTCGCGCTTTCGATGCGGTGGCCCGCGAGGGCAGCTTTACTCGCGCGGCCGCGCGCCTGTTCATCAGCCAGCCAGCGGTTACCGGGCACATCAAGGCACTCGAGGAGCATTACCAGATCACCCTGCTGCGGCGCACTGCGCGGCGTGTGGAGCTGACCGAGGAGGGCACCCGCCTGGCCGCCATCACCCGCGCGATGTTCGGCCTGGCCGAGGAGGCGCAGGTAATGCTCGAAGCCAACCGCCAGTTGCTTACCGGGCGCCTGGAAGTTGCCGCCGACGGGCCACACCAGGTCATGCCGATGCTGGCCCAGCTGCGCGTGCGCTACCCCGGCATCACGGTCAACCTGCGCCTGGGCAATGCCCAGGAAACCCTGGCGGCGCTGCTGTCCGAGCATGCCGACGTGGCCGTGCTGACCGAGGTCGAACCGCGCAAGGGCCTGCACCTGCAGGCCCTGGGGTCGTCGCGTATCTGTGCCTTGCTGCCGGCCGGCCATCGCTGGGCCAGCCGCCCCGAGTTGCCCCTTGCCGAACTGGACCAGCAGATCATGGTGCTGCGCGAACCCGGCTCGATCACCCGGCGCACCTTCGACCAGGCCTGTGCCCGGGCCGGGGTGCAGCCACGGGTGCTGCTGGAGCTCGACAGCCGCGAAGCGGTGACCGAGGCGGTGGCCGCGCAGCTGGGGCTGGGTATCGTCTCGTCGATGGAGACCAGCCACGATCCGCGGGTGGTGGCCCGGCCCATAGAGGGGCCAGGGCTGGTCAACCAGCACATGCTCGGTTGCCTGGAGCGGCGCCGCGAGTTGCGCCTGATCCAGGCCTTTCTCGGGCTGGCGTCATCGGCATGACACGGCGTTGGCGTTTTGCCGTCGGCCCCCTAAGATGGCCGGCACACACCACCTGCAACACGAGTGAGGGTCGATGAAGGAGAAAGACACCATCTCCATGCAACTGGTGCGCGAGGCCCTGTTGCAAAGCAGCGCACCCGGCGCGGCGGCTGCGGCGTTGCTGCAGCGGGTGGGGATCGACCCGCAGCAACTGGAGCAGCCCCAGGCCCGCGTGCCGGCCAGTGCCTATGCCCGGCTGTGGCGGCTGCTGGCGCGGCGCTGCAACGACGAGTTCTTCTGCATGGACCCGCGTGGGCTGCGCAGCGGCAGCCTGGCGTTCATCTGCCGCTCGTCCATGGCCCAGCCGACCCTGGGCGCGGGCCTGGAGTGCGCGCTGGGGTTTCTGTCGCTGATGCTCGAGCACCTGCACCCGGTGCTGGTGCGCCAGCAGAGCCTGGCTGAAATCGTGATCGGCGAACCCGCCGAGGCGCCGCGCCGACCCTTCACCTATTTCACCTTCTGGATGATCGTGCATGGTGTGGCCTGCTGGCTGGCGGGTCGGCGCATTCCGATTCTGGCCATCGAATTGCGCTGCGCCGAGCCGGACTACTGCGATGACTACCGCGTGATGTTTTCACAGAACCTGCAGTTCGAGCGCCCACGCACGCGGCTGATTTTCGCTGCCGATTGCCTGGACCTGCCGCTCAGGCGCACACCCGAAGAGCTGCAGCGTTTTCTGGCCGAGGCGCCGGCCAACATTCTGGTGAAGTACCGCGACCCCACCAGCCTGGCGCGGCGTATCCGCGACGACCTGCGCCAGTTGCCCGCCAGCCAGTGGCCGGATGCCGAGGCACTGGCCCAGCAGCTGTGCCTGTCGGCCTCCACCCTGCGTCGACGCCTGGCCGAGCAGGGCCAGACCTACCAGGCCCTCAAGGACAGCGTGCGCCGCGAGCTGGCCATCGGCTGGCTGGCCGATGCGCAGGTCAGCTACGTGGAGATCGCCGAACGCCTGGGGTTTGCCGACACCAGTTCGTTCTACAAGGCCTTTCGCAAGTGGTCGGGGTGCAACCCCGGGCATTACCGCAGCCTCGTGCTGGGTTCGGGCTGAGGCCGCGAGGCAAGCCTTCCCGCTCCCTTGCCGGTGGGGCTGTTCCTAGTCTGGGTGCCCACCCCTTGATGGAGCAGGCGCCATGAGCCCGACCTCGAGCACCCGCAAAACCACCGGCACCACAGACGATCCCACCATTCTCGATCAATTCATCGCCGAACGCCTGCCGGGTTGGCTGCGCACGGCATCCAGGGAACAGGCGCGCGCAGTGAGCGCTGCATTGATCCGGCATCAGGCGTCGCTTGAAGCGTTGACCGAGTTGTTCCAGCTCCTGCAGTCGCCCGACGTGTTCGCTGCGCCCCTGCTGGACAAGGCCTTGCGCGACACCCTGGGGCTGCAACTGGACACGCGTGCGGCGCACTGGAAGGAAGTGCGCCTGCGTCAGTACCGCCCGGGGCTTTCGGCCACGCCCATGCCTTATCTGGAGGCGATCGAGATCCAGAGCCCGCTGTTGCAGCGTGCCCTGCAGAACTTCAGCGAGACTGCCGGCGGCTACTGGGGATTCTTTCGCGGCACGGCGATCGTGTCTGCGGGTCAGGCACTGGGCGTCGCGCCCGAGCGGTTTGCCGGCCTGTGCCGCACGCTGGACCTGGGCCAGAAGTATCAGGCTCATCTGGACAGTGTGCTCGACCCGCCGGATGACGCACTCAAGCGCCAGCGCCATGCGCTGCTGGCCCGCGAACAGCGCGATCAGCTGGATGTGGCCGCCCAGGTCGGCTACCTGAAAAAGGACATCGACGAGGTGGCCTACCGCATGCTGCGCCAGGTGGTCGACGGGGCGAGCCAGGTGACTTACGCCGAGCACCCGGTAAGGGTGCGCAGCATCGAGGTGCTGGGGCAGCAGGTACAGGGCGCGGTCGCCTTTCTGGCCCGTGGCGAACCCCTGGAGGGGGCGATACGCTGGACCGAGGCCGGCCTGGTGCGCCAGGTGGTGGTGTTTCTGCCTGGCGATCCGCAGCGCCCGCTGCGTCAGTATCCGACCTGGTATGCCTGTGCAACCGATCTGGGCCTGGCCTTGAAATCGGCTGATTACCTGAGCTACTTCCAGAGCCTGATCAGCCTGCAGGAGCGTGCAGCTTTCGGCGCGGCCTGGCAGGCGCAGCGAGACGCGGCGCGCCCGGACCTGGAGCTGCTCGATTACCCGCTGGCCGGAGAGTTGTTCGCCAGCCTTGCGCAATGGCGTATCGCCCGGCTCAAGGCCGACGCAGCGGTGCTTGCCGTGCCTACGGCCAGGGTCGACGATGCGCTGGCCGAAGCACGTCGCGAGGCCTACCTGGCCGCAGGTGAAACCCTGCTCGGCATAGCGGCCTCGTTCGTCCCCGGGGTTGGCCAGATCATGCTGCTCAGTAGCGTCGGGCAGTTGCTGGACGAGGTCTATGAGGGCGCCGTCGACTGGAGCAAGGGCCAGCGCAAGGAGGCCCTGGCGCATCTGACCGGCGTGGCCGAAAACGTGCTGGCCAGCGTTGCAACAGGGGCGGGAGTGGCGGGCCTGGTGGCGGTGGCCAAACGTTCGGCCTTCGTCGACGGCCTCATGCCGATAGTGCGCAGCACGGGCCAATACAGGCTGTGGAACGAAGACCTGGCAAGCTACCGTCATGCCCACCCTTTGCCTGAAACCCTGGTGCCGCGCAGCGATGGCTTGTATGAGGATGCAGGCGCGCTGTGGCTCAGGCATGAAGGGCAGACCTATCAGGTTCAGCAGCGCGATGGGCGCTGGGTTTTGGTGCACCCGCAGCGTGCCGAAGCCTACTCGCCCGGCCTGGAAACCAATGGCGAAGGCGCCTGGCGCCTGCCTGGCGAGCATGCGCTGCAGTGGGCGGGCAATGCCCTGCTGGTGCGGCGCCTGGGCCCGCTGGCCGAAGGGCTGAGCGATGCGCAGATCGACCAGGTCATGGTGATTGCCGGTATGGACGAGGCGCGTTTGCGCGGCCTGCACGTGGAGAACCGGGGCATGCCGGTTCGCCTGCGCGATACCCTGGTCCGCTTCGGTATCGATACGCGCATCTCGACATTCTTCGAGCGTCTGCACCGGCAAACCGATGCCCAGGGCCTGGACCCTGTGCTCCATGCCTTCTGCAGGGAGCATCTGCAGGGTGTCGAAGACGCGGGGCAGGACTCGGAGCTCGATCACATCTGGGAGCAGATGCCGCGCTTGCGCTTCGAACTGTTCGAGCACCTTGAGGCGGCCACGCTGACCGCTGCCGATAGCCGTGTGAGCCTGTTGCAACGTGACTTCCCCGGGCTGGCGCGACGCTATGCCCAGGCGCTGGCAGAGCAGGCCGATGCCACGCAGCGCCAGATGATGGATCAGACTCGCCGCATTCCCCTGGCGGTCGCCGAGCAGGCACGCCACACCTTGCGTGAGGCGCGATTGAGCAGGGCGCTGGAGGGGTTGTGCCTGCAGAACGTGCACAGTGACGACAGCGTGGGCCTGGCCTTCGGCTTGCTGCGACGCATGCCGGCCTGGCCCGACGGGCTGAACCTGGAGCTGCGCGAAGGTTCGTCCAGCGGGCGGGTGATCGAGCGCCAGTTGTCACTCAGCGATACCCGCCAGACCCGCGTGCTGGTGCGTCGCGACGGGCAGTTTTCGGTGTACGACACTGAAGGCTACGAGATCGACGACGAGATCCCGGCTCCCCAGGGAATGTTCGAGGCGATTGCCTGCTGCCTGACGCGCGAGCAGCGTCGCGCCCTGGGCTGGACGCGTCATGACAGCGCGGCACAAATGCGCCAGGCCCTGGCTGCGCGGGCCCTGGCCAATCCCTCCGAGGCCGCGCAACTGATCGGGCAGGCGCGCTCGGCCGGGCGCTTCAGCCCGCCCCAACGCTTGCCCGACGGTCGCATCGGGTATCCGCTCAGTGGCCGGGGCAGTGCGACACGACGGTCCCTGGTCAGTGTGGTGCGTGTGCTGTTCCCGGGCTATGACCAACTCCAAATCGATGTGCTTCTGACCGAACTGCAGGGGGGCTCGGTTGAACCGATGACGGCACTGATGCGCCTGCTGGACCAGTACCAGCGCCTCGATGCGAGCCTGCAGCTGTGGTGTCGGGAGGTCTTTGGCCAGTCCCGCGAGTGGCGACGCCTGGTGGCCGATGAGCTGCGCCGGTGCTGGCGACGACAGACCGATCGCGTGACCAATGGGGGTGGCACGCTGATCGGCTATCGCCTGAACCTGGTGGCGATGCCGGTGGGGCATCTGCCGCCGCTGGGGGCCGGTATCGATTTTTCCCACGTGATAGACCTGAGCCTGGTGGGCATGGGCCTGACCGAGCTGTCGAACAGCTTCCTGCAACGCTTTGTCGGCGTGCGCTGGCTCAACCTGGCCAACAACCGCTTCGGGCGCATACCGCCTGCCTTGAACGGCATGAACTGGTTGCGTGAGGTGAACCTGAACCTCAACCAGATCAACCTGCGCAACACCGGGGTCAATACCCTTGCGTCCCTGCATCGGCTTGAAGTGCTGAACCTGGACAACAATCCCATCGAGATCCTGCCGAACATGGCCGGCATGTACAACTTGCGCCACGTGTGGTTGCGCAGTACGCGCCTGCAGCTGTTCCCGACCGGGTTGCTCGAATGTCCGTTTCTGGATGTGGTCGACTTGCGCGACAACCTCATCACCCAGTTGCCGGAGACGTTCTTCGTGCCCGAGTCGCTGAACATCTACCTGCTCCAGCGTAACCCCCTGCCGCAGGCCACCTGGGACCGCATCAACGATCTGCAGCAGTTGCTGCCCGTGGTGGAGGCTGCGGCCGGTGTCATGGTACGTGCTGAAACGACTGCGCAAGCCCGCGCACTGTGGCTGGAGCTGGCGAACGAGGCGCAACTGGATGTGCGCAGCCGTTACTGGGACAGCCTGATTGCAGAGCCTGGCGCCGCAGACTTCTTCCAGTTGCTGACCGAACTGACCGGGTCGGCGGATTTCCAGCATACCCGGGCCGAACTGGACCAGCGCGTGTGGCGCATGCTCGAGGCGATGGCGCAGCACACGGCGCTGCGCGAGGAACTGTTCGAGCTGGCGGCCAGCCCGACCACGTGCGTGGACAGCGTGTCGTCCACCTACAGTGCGCTCGAAGTGCGGTATTTGCTGTTTCAGACCGTGCGCGCAGATAGCCCGAACGAGCAGCAGGGCGAAGCGTTGCTCGCCTTTGCGCGGCGTCTGTTTCGTCTTGAACAGGTCGAACAGTTCGCGCGTGCCGACATCCAGGCCAGGACGCAGGAGGCGCGTGGGGTGGACGAGGTCGAGGTGAGCCTGGCCTATCGCACCCGTCTGGCCGCTGCACTGGACCTGCCCGGGCAACCGCGCAACATGCAGTTCGCCGAAGTGGCCGCCGTGGCCCCGGCACAGATACACGAGGCCCAGCGGGTGGTGCTGGCTGCCGAGCAGACCGACCAGCTGGCAACGTTCATCAGCGGCCGGGATTTCTGGCTGGCCTACCTGCGCCAGGCTCACGAAGGCGAGTTCGAGCAGGTCGAACAACCGTTCTGGGATCGACTCGAGGTGCTGGCCGCGCAACAGGGCACGCTGCAGGAAGGGGTGTACCTGACGCGAATGAACGCATTGCGCAGCGAACGCGAGGCGGTAGTGCAGGCGCTGGCATTGCGCCTGACCCAGGCGGCGCTGGAGGCTGCCGCGCCGCCTGCGGGCTAGCGCCGGGGGCTGTGCAGGCAGTGGCCAAACCAGTCATCCAGATTGACAGCTTTGGCCATTGTCGCTGCGCGCTGGTGGCGCGACTATCGTCAGATCATTCGTTCTATTCCAACAATAAGAAACGAGGAGTCTGGCAATGCGTGATTACCACGACGCGCAGCGTGCTTTCGATTACCTGCACACTGCCGATGCCGTGCTGGCGGGCAACCTGGGTGCGCTCAACGCCTGCGTCGAGTGTTGCGACCGGCACGCCGCCGAGGGCGGCGTGGCCTTGTACTGGGAGCGCCACGACGGGGCCTGCGCGCAGTACACCTTTGCCGACCTGCAGCAGCGCGCCGCACGCCTGGCCAATGTGCTCAAGGCGCAGGGCGTGGGGCCGGGCGACCGGGTGGCGGGGCTGCTGCCGCGCACCGTCGAGCTGCTGGTCACGGTGCTCGCCACCTGGCGCCTGGGGGCGGTCTACCAGCCCCTGTTCACTGCCTTCGGGCCCAAGGCCATCGAGCACCGCCTGCACAGTTCCGGCGCCCGCGTGGTGGTCACCGACCGCACCAACCGCCCGAAGCTCGACGAGGTCGAGGGCTGTGCGCGGATCATTACCGTCGATGCCCAGGCCGGCAGCGGCGACCTGGATTTTCACACTGCCCTCGACGCTGCCAGCGCCGACTGCGCGCCTGTGCTGTTGTCCGGGGAGGCCCCCTTCCTGCTGATGTTCACCTCCGGCACCACCGGCCCGGCCAAGCCGCTGGAGGTGCCGTTGCGGGCCATCGTGGCGTTTCAGGGCTACATGCGCGACGCCATCGACCTGCGCCCCGAAGACAACTTCTGGAACCTGGCCGACCCCGGCTGGGCCTACGGCCTGTACTACGCCGTCACCGGGCCGCTGGCGCTGGGCCAGGCCACCACCTTCTTCGACGGCCCGTTCAGTGTCGAAAGTACCTGCCGGGTGATCGACAAGTACGCCATCACCAACCTGGCCGGGTCGCCCACGGCCTATCGCATGCTGATCGCTGCCGGCCAGGCCTTCGCCGAGCCGATCAAGGGCCGCCTGCGGGTGGTCAGCAGCGCCGGCGAACCGCTCAACCCGGAGGTGATCCGCTGGTTCGCCGAACACCTGCAGGTGCCCATCCACGATCACTATGGCCAGACCGAACTGGGCATGGTGCTGTGCAACCACCACGGCCTGCGTCACCCGGTGCACCTGGGCTCGGCCGGCTTTGCCATCCCGGGTCATCGCATCGTTGTGCTTGATGAACAGCAGCACGAACTGCCGCCCGGCCAGCCCGGCATCCTCGCGGTGGACCGCGAGCAGTCACCGCTGTGCTGGTTCGGTGGCTACCACGGGGTCCAGACCAAGGCCTTCGTCGGCAAGTACTACCTCAGCGGCGACACGGTGGAGCTGAACCAAGACGGCAGCATCAGCTTTGTCGGGCGCAGCGACGACGTGATCACCACCTCCGGGTATCGGGTCGGGCCGTTCGATGTGGAAAGCGCGCTGATCGAGCACCCGGCGGTGATCGAGGCCGCCGTGGTCGGCAAGCCGGACCCGGAGCGCACCGAACTGATCAAGGCGTTCGTGGTGCTGGCCAGCGGCGTGGAGGGCACGCCGGAGCTGGCCGAAAACCTGCGCCAGCATGTGCGCCAGCGCCTTTATGCACATGCCTACCCGCGCGAAATCGAATTTGTCGGCGAGCTGCCCAAGACCCCGAGCGGCAAGCTGCAGCGTTTCATCCTGCGCAATCAGGAAATAGCCAAACAACACACCGCGCCGGCGCCCGTCGCCAGCGCCTGAGGACCCCTTATGCAAATTGCCAACAAGAACTTCATCGTCAGCGGCGCCGCCTCCGGGCTGGGCGCCGCCTCCGCCGAGATGCTGATCGGCGCCGGTGCCCAGGTGATGCTGGTGGACCTTAACGCCGAGGCCGTTGCAGCCAAGGCGCAAGCCCTGGGTGACAAGGCCCGTTTCGCCGTGGCCGACATCAGTCAGGAGGCCCCGGCCAAGGCCGCCGTGGACGCGGCCGTCAGCGCCTTTGGCAGCCTCCACGGGCTGGTCAACTGTGCCGGCATCGTCGGCGCCGAGAAGGTCCTGGGCAGGCAGGGGCCGCACGGCCTGGACAGCTTCAGCCGGGTGATCAACGTCAACCTGATCGGCAGCTTCAATCTGCTGCGCCTGGTGGCAGCGGCCATGGCCGAGGGCGGTGCCGACGCCGACGGCGAGCGCGGGGTGATCATCAATACCGCCTCCATCGCCGCCTATGACGGGCAGATCGGCCAGGCGGCCTACGCTGCCTCCAAGGGCGCGATTGCCAGCCTGACCCTGCCGGCCGCCCGCGAACTGGCGCGCTTCGGTATCCGCGTGATGACCATCGCGCCGGGCATCTTCGAAACCCCGATGATGGCCGGCATGACCCAGGAAGTACGCGACTCGCTGGCGGCCGGCGTGCCGTTCCCGCCGCGTCTGGGGCGCCCGCAGGAGTACGCGGCGCTGGCGCGTCACATCATTGAAAACAGCATGCTCAACGGCGAGGTGATCCGCCTCGACGGTGCCTTGCGCATGGCTGCCAAGTAATTCAGGAGAACCGCATGAGCATGTCCCATGATCCCATCGTAATCGTCAGCGCCGTGCGCACGCCCATGGGCGGCCTGCAGGGCGATCTCAAAAGCCTGACTGCACCGCAACTGGGCGCTGCCGCCATTCGCGCAGCCGTCGAGCGTGCGGGCGTGGCTGCCGACAGCGTCGACCAGGTGCTGTTCGGCTGCGTGCTGCCAGCCGGTCTCGGCCAGGCCCCGGCACGCCAGGCGGCCCTGGGGGCCGGCCTGGACAAGGGCACCACCTGCACCACCCTGAACAAGATGTGCGGCTCGGGCATGCAAGCCGCGATCATGGCCCATGACCTGCTGCTGGCCGGTACCGCCGAGGTGGTGGTGGCCGGCGGCATGGAGAGCATGTCCAACGCCCCGTACCTGCTGGACAAGGCGCGCAGCGGCTACCGCATGGGCCACGGCAAGGTCATCGACCACATGTTTTTCGACGGTCTGGAAGATGCCTACGACAAGGGTCGCCTGATGGGCACCTTTGCCGAGGACTGCGCCCAGGCCCAGGGCTTCAGCCGCCAGGCTCAGGACGACTTTGCGATTGCCTCGCTGACCCGTGCGCAACAGGCGATCGAGAACGGCAGCTTTGCCGCCGAGATCGTGCCGGTGGAGGTGACCGAGGGCAGGCAGACCCGCCTGGTCAGCCACGACGAACAGCCGCCCAAGGCCCGCCTGGACAAGATCGCGCAGCTCAGGCCGGCGTTTCGCGAAGGCGGTACGGTCACGGCAGCCAACTCCAGCTCGATTTCCGACGGTGCGGCGGCGCTGGTGCTGATGCGCAGGTCCCAGGCCGAGCAGCGCGGCCTCAAGCCACTGGCGGTGATCCACGGGCATGCGGCGTTCGCCGACGAGCCTGCACTGTTCCCCACCGCGCCGATCGGCGCCATCGATGCGCTGCTCAAGCGCACCGGCTGGAGCCTGACCGAGGTCGACCTGTTCGAAATCAACGAGGCGTTCGCGGTGGTCACCCTGGCGGCGATGAAGCAGCTGGACCTGCCCCACGACAAGGTCAACATCCACGGCGGCGCCTGCGCCCTGGGCCACCCCATCGGCGCATCGGGCGCGCGTATTCTGGTGACCCTGCTTGCCGCGCTGCGCCAGAAGGGCCTGCGCCGCGGCATCGCGGCCATCTGCATCGGCGGTGGCGAAGCCACGGCCATGGCTGTCGAGTGTCTGGACTGAGGTGCACCATGCTAGTCAACGATGAACAACAGCAGATCAGCGACGCCGTTCGCCAGTTTGCCCAGGAGCGCCTGCGGCCCTTTGCCGAGCAGTGGGACCGCGAGCACCGCTTCCCGGGGGAGGCTATCGAGCAGATGGCCGAGCTGGGCCTGTTCGGCATGCTGGTGCCGGAGCAGTGGGGCGGCAGCGACACCGGCTATGTCGCCTACGCCATGGCCCTGGAGGAAATCGCCGCCGGCGATGGTGCCTGCTCGACCATCATGAGCGTGCACAACTCGGTGGGCTGCGTGCCGATCCTCAAGTTCGGCAGCGAGCAGCAGAAGCAGCAGTTTCTGACGCCGCTGGCCACGGGCGCGATGCTCGGTGCCTTTGCCCTGACCGAGCCCCAGGCGGGCTCCGATGCCAGCAGCCTGAAAACCCGTGCGCGCCTCGAGGGCGATCACTATGTGCTCAACGGCTGCAAGCAGTTCATCACCTCGGGGCAGAATGCCGGCGTGGTGATCGTGTTCGCGGTGACTGACCCGGCAGCCGGCAAGCGCGGCATCAGTGCCTTTATCGTGCCCACCGACTCGCCTGGCTACCAGGTGGCGCGGGTGGAGGACAAGCTCGGCCAGCATGCCTCCGATACCTGCCAGATCGTCTTCGAGAACGTGCGTGTGCCGCTGGCCAATCGTCTGGGCGAGGAGGGCGAGGGGTACCGGATCGCCCTGGCCAACCTGGAAGGCGGGCGCATCGGTATTGCCGCGCAATCGGTGGGCATGGCGCGGGCCGCGTTCGAGGTGGCACGTGACTATGCGCGCGAACGCGAGAGCTTCGGCAAGCCCCTGATCGAACACCAGGCGGTGGCGTTTCGCCTGGCCGACATGGCCACGCGCATCGCCGTGGCCCGGCAGATGGTGCATCATGCCGCCGCCTTGCGTGATGCCGGGCGCCCGGCGCTGGTGGAAGCCTCGATGGCCAAGCTGTTTGCTTCGGAAATGGCCGAAAAGGTCTGTTCCGATGCCTTGCAGACCCTGGGCGGTTATGGCTATCTGAGCGACTTCCCGCTGGAGCGGATCTACCGTGACGTGCGGGTTTGCCAGATCTACGAAGGCACCAGCGACATTCAGCGCATGGTCATTGCGCGCAATCTTTGAAGGGAGCAGCTTGCATGAGTTTCGAAACCATTCTGTTGGACATCCGTGGCAAGGTCGGCCTGATCACCCTCAACCGGCCCCAGGCGCTCAACGCCCTCAACGCGCAGATCGTGCGCGAGCTGAACCAGGCGCTGGACCAGCTCGAAGCCGACCCGAACATCGGCTGCGTGGTGCTGACCGGTTCGGAGAAAGCCTTCGCCGCCGGTGCCGATATCAAGGAAATGGCCGAGCTGAGCTACCCGCAGATCTACATCGACGACCTGTTCAGCGACAGCGACCGCATCGCCAACCGCCGCAAGCCGATCATCGCCGCGGTGTCCGGCTTCGCCCTGGGCGGTGGCTGCGAGCTGGCACTGATGTGCGACTTCATCCTGGCCGCCGACAATGCCAAGTTCGGTCAGCCTGAAATCAACCTGGGCGTGTTGCCGGGCATGGGCGGCACCCAGCGCCTGACCCGCGCGGTGGGCAAGGCCAAGGCCATGGAGCTGTGCCTGAGCGGGCGCATGATGGGGGCCGAGGAGGCCGAGCGTGCCGGCGTGGTGGCGCGTATCGTGCCCAAGGAGCAGCTGCTCGAGGAGGCCCTCAAGGTGGCGGCACAGATCGCCAGCAAGTCGGTGCCGGTGGCGATGATGGTCAAGGAGAGCATTAACCGTGCTTTCGAGGTGAGCCTGTCCGAAGGCGTGCGCTTCGAGCGCCGGGTGTTCCATGCCGCGTTTGCCACCGAAGACCAGAAGGAAGGCATGGCGGCGTTCATCGCCAAGCGCGAGGCTCAGTTCAAGGACCGCTGAGCAACATCTACCACCTGCCCGGCAGGGCGTGACGCTGTACTGCGGCTTCTTTACTCACAAGGAAGTCGCATCATGGATGCAGCAGATACGCTTTTCGGGCAGTTGGCCATACACGCTTCGCTGTGCGGCCCCATCGGCCGCCAGATGGTCACCCGGCCCTCGTTGCACGCCGTGGCTGCGCAGGTGTGCGCGCAGCAATGGCAGGTGCGCGGGATCAAGGGCCCGGCGCCATCGGCCTTGACCCTGGTCAGGGGGCGGCCGGGGCAGGGCGCGCGGCTCGATTCGCTGGCCGATGCCCTGATACGGCGCTATTGCGAACGCACCTGCCTCAACCTGGCCAGCGGGCTGGACTACCTCACCCTGCAGCGCGGCGCCGAGTATCCGCAGGCCGCCGATGTCGACCTGCACGCGGTCGAAACCCTGCTCAATGAATGCGGGCCGTTGCTGCTCGATGAATACAAGCGTGTGCTCAGCCGTTACTGGGGCCAGGCCGAGCCGGGCCAGACCGCGCGCTGGGACTGGCTGGCCGATTACCTCAAAAGCCGTTTTTCCAGCGCCTGCGAGCTGGCCCGAGGGGCTGGCGTGCTGGACGGGCTGGAGCTGGCCACGGCGACGATGGTCGGCATCTATCCACGGGCGACGCAGCGCGCGCAGTTCGGCAACGGCGCGGATGTACGCGTGTCGCTGCTGTGCCTGGATACCGAACCCGGTGGCGGGCTGGACCCTGAGCTGGCCAGCGCGGTGCTGATCGAGCGCCAGGTGCTCGGCCAGTTGCGCACTGTCGTGGTGCTCTACACCCTGGCGGGTGGGCTGTATCGCTTCGATTCGCGCCAGGCACTGCTGGAGGCATTGGCCAGGGGCTGGGGCGCGCAGGCTTCGGGCACCTTCAAGCTCAACCTGTACCAGACCGAACTGTCGATTTTCCAGGCCCAGGCGCGGTTGTTGTTCGAACAGCAATTGCGCCTGATCGATGCCATCGCCGCCGCACCTCTCGATTCGCAGGTCGACCCGGTGCAGACGCTGGTCGCGCGCCTGGACGAAGCCACCTCGCTGGTGCAGGTGTGCGATGTGAGCGAGCGCCAGACCCTGGCCAGCCTGCGCGGGCTGTTGCCGACGTGGTTGCGCGACGCTGACGAGGCGCCGCGCCTGCAGTACACCGAGATGCTGGTGCGCCTGGCGCGGGCGCAGCAGCGCAGTGGCGGGCAGTCGTTCCTGCATGACCTGCCCGGCATGCCGGAGTACGCCTGGGCCCAGTGGCAGGCGGCGGTGCATGCCGGGCACCCGGGCTTTACCCGTGCCGAGCTGGAGGATGTCGAGCTGGTCAACCGCCAGGTGATTGCCGGCGCCGGCGGCAGTGGGGGGGATTTTGCCCCGGCGGGCAGCATTCGCGAGGTGACGCTGAACCTGGCCCAACTGGCGGTGGGCAACCTGGGGCTGCTCAGGGCAGGCAGCGTCACCTTGCGCAGCCGCAGCGGCGCAGTGCTGCCGACATGGCTGGATCTTGCATTCATCAAGGCCCAGGTCACCCGCCTGGACGTGGGCCAGACCTACCCGGACCTGTTGCAGCACAGCCTGCTGGATGACCCTGTGCAGTCGGCCAGTCGCCAGCAGCTGTTCGTCGATCAGTTGCGCGAACAACTGCCGATGCTGGTGCTGGAGTATTGCCTGCGTCAACGCGAAGGGGTCAGTGCACTGAGTGCCCGGCGTGTCACGGCACTGTGCCGTGGCGAGGAAACCGACGCGGTGCTGCGTCCGTTGGGCCTGTTGCGCGAGGCCGGTGCACACCCCGATGTCGCGCTCAATGCGTACCTGGTCGAGGGCCGCGACCCGCGCCAGGGGCCGTGCCTGCTGTATCGCCCACTGCACCGCGAGCCGCTGCAGGAGTTCAGCTCGCGCCAGGCCCTGTTCGAGCGGTTGTGCGAGCCCGGCGCGCTGCACGACGATCTGCTGGCGCGGCTGCCTGCCAAGGCACAGCCGGTGTACGCGCGTGGCGGGCTGGAGCAGCCGCATACGGTGCGCTTTCTGCCCGGCTCGGACTTCGCTCCCCTTCAGGTGCCGGCCCCGGCGTCGTTCAGCGACGCGCTGATCGATGGCGACCCGCTGGTGCATCTGTACCGTAGCTGCGCCCAGGAACTGGTGGCCCGTGCCCGGGCCGGCTCGCAGTCATCCAGCGAACAGCGCTGGGCGGCCTATGCCGAACTGGGCTGGCTGATGTTCAACACGCTGTTGCCACTGTGCAATGGCCCGGTTGCGGTGGTCGGCTGGCTGGTGCAACTGACGGCAGGCCTGCGCGATACCTTGCAGCAACACCAGAGCGAGGGTGACGGGCAGCTGGCGGGATGGTTGTTCAACCTGGCGCTGACGTCGCTGGCGAGCAGGACCGACACCACCCGGCTCAAGCTCTCAACCCCTGCGCAGAGGGGCGAGTCGCCGCTGGCCCAGGTGCTGGAGCCCGAGTTCGGCCATGCCCTTGCTTCGCCCTCGGGCCAGGCGCTGGACAGCCTGGATTTCAGCTGGGCAGCGGCGGCGGACCGACTGAACGGCGAACAGCGCGCGCGCCTGGTGCCCCTGCAGCGCGTGCAGGGCCGCGAGGGGCTGGGAGCACCGATCAGCCACGGGCCCTGGCAGGGGTTGTACCTGCATGAGGACCGTCTGTGGGTGGGTGTCAGCGGGCAGGTCTACCCCGTGGTGGAGGAGGATGCCGGCCTGCGAATCCGCGACGCGCAACAGCGTCCCGGGCCCTGGCTGCGGCACGCCGCCGATGGCAGCTGGCAGTTCGACCTGGGCTTGCGCTTGCGTGGCGGCATGCCGCTGAATCGGCGCATCCAGCAGTTGCGCCTGGCCAACCAGGCTCGCGTGGAGGTTCTGCAGAAGGAACTGGACGACTACCAGCCGGTGCGCCAGGCCAGCGCCTTGCAGCTCAAGCGCGATCTGGACGAGGTGGTGAAACAGGAGCCGCAGCCCTCGGCCGAGCGATTGCAGCGCTATGTGGATGATCTGCGACGGCACGGGCAGGGGCTGGCCAAGGCGCGCGAAAGCCATGCGCAACTGAACCAGCTTAAAACCCTGGCAAACTTTCGCGCCCAGCAGGGAAACTACCTGTTCGAGGAGTCCAGCATTACCGTGCAGTTGCTGTACGCCTTGCGAAGCCTGTTCATGCATAACAAGGACGGCATAAACAACCTTCGCGGCGGCCAGGGTCAGGACCGTCTGCGCGAACTGGTGCTGGAAGGCACTTCGCCCACCTATCGGCAACTGGTGGTGCTGCTCGAAGGGGCCAAGACCCTGACCGAGCAGATCATCGACTGCTATCAGGCCCTCGATCGCCTGACCGGGCAGCTGCGCCAGATCCTGCCCGGCGGCCCGGCCCAGGCAAGCAGGATCGAGGCGATGCGCGGTGAAGAGCTGGCAGTCCAGGCCTGGCGTTCGTCCCAGATCAACATGCTGGGGGTGTTGGTGCTGCAGGCAGACCGCGGGCACGCCGGAGGCGAGGGTATCTACGAGACGGTGTTGTCTGCCCGATTGGGCTTGCAACTGGAGCTCGAGATGGGCGGGGCGTTCACCGATCAGGAACGGGTGCAGATGCTCGACAGCAGTGTGCGCCACTATGCCAGTGCACTGCAGGGCACCCAGCTGTACAAGGCCTCCAGCGCGGTTTTGCAGGGGGCGGCACAGGTGGAGGAGTACCAGCAGGTGCTGCAGGCCCTGCATGATGCTGCCCAGAAGCGACTGGCCGGGCTGATTCGCGACCTGCCACGCCAACCTTCGGCGCCACCGGCCTCAGGCAGCCGCTCGCGCACGTTGATACGCACCCGCAACCGCGGCGTGGTGGTGGGCCAGCAGCGTCGGCTGGCCGGGGCCGACAGCGACGTGGTGGTGGTGATCGACCCGGTGGAACAGCGCGAGCTGGCCCGCTACGAGGAAACCGCCGAGGCCGGTATCTGGCAGCCGGTGGAGCGCCCCCGCCCAGCACCTGCGCGCGCCACCCAGGCGCAGTTACCGGGCTTGCTGGAGCGCTCCACGCGGTTGCTGAACGACTCGGCGCAGCAGCTCAGGCGCGCCGTCGCCCAGGCCAGGACCGCCATGCTTCCGGTGGAGATGGAAGAAATCCTGACGCAGCAGGCGCGCCCGCTTGACGAGCTGGCCCGGCAGATCGAACAGACATTGACTGCCGGCAACGACACCGACCGGTCTGCTGCCGGCCAGGATGCGGCGCTGCAAGCCAAGGCCCTGCTCGAGCAGGCCAAGCATCTGCGTGATGAAGGGCGCCGTCTGCGTGTGCAGATGACCCTGGCACAGTTGCCGACGGTCAGTCGGGTGGCCTACCTCAAGGCCCAGGGCGAGGTCAGCCTGCACAGGCTCCAGCCGCGCAAGCCCACGCGAAAACGCAAGGGCCATGCCCAGGATTTCCTTCAGGAGTACGAAATCCACGACAAGGCGGGGCAGTTGCTGTGGGTGGCGCACTTTCATTATGCGACCCTGGACGCAGAGCCTGGGCTGTACACCGCGGCGCATCTGAAAACCGCCGCACAGCGGTTCGAGGGGGGGCAGTACCAGTTGCCGGCAGACGCCGACAATGAGCGCGTGATCCAGATCTACCGCAGCCAGATCGACAGCCGCTCGGCCCGGGCGCTGTTCCTGGACCTGTAGCGGCGCCCGCGCCTACTACCAAATGACGAGTTGTCCTCTGCCAAAGGGCGATTCGTCAGCCGCCCCGGGCTGCCTAAGATCCGTACACCGCCTGTCGTCATGACAGGCCCGGATCAACAGAGGCCCGAACATGATCTATGCAGCTCCCGGCACCGAAGGCGCCCTTGTCAACTTCAAACCGCGTTACGGCAACTACATCGGCGGCGAGTTCGTTGCCCCGCTGAACGGCCAGTACTTCACCAATAGCTCGCCGGTGAACGCCCAGGTCATCGCCGAATTTCCACGTTCCAGCGCCGAAGACGTCGAGCGCGCCCTGGACGCCGCCCACGCCGCTGCCGATGCCTGGGGCCGTACCAGCGTGCAGGACCGCTCGCGCATCCTGCTCAAGATTGCCGACCGCATCGAGCAGAACCTCGAAGTGCTGGCCATTGCCGAAACCTGGGACAACGGCAAGGCCATTCGCGAAACCCTGAATGCCGACGTGCCGCTGGCCGCCGACCATTTCCGTTACTTCGCCGGTTGCATCCGTGCCCAGGAAGGCAGCGCCGCCGAGATCAACGAAAACACCGCCGCCTACCATTTCCATGAACCGCTGGGCGTGGTCGGGCAGATCATTCCATGGAACTTCCCGCTGCTGATGGCCGCCTGGAAGCTCGCCCCGGCCCTGGCCGCCGGCAACTGCGTGGTGCTCAAGCCGGCTGAACAGACCCCACTGTCGATCACCGTGTTCGCCGAGCTGGTGGGCGACCTGCTGCCGCCGGGCGTGCTCAACATCGTGCAGGGCTTCGGGCGCGAGGCCGGTGAAGCGCTGGCCACCAGCAAGCGCATCGCCAAGATCGCCTTCACCGGTTCCACCCCGGTGGGCTCGCACATCATGAAGTGCGCTGCCGAGAACATCATCCCCAGCACCGTGGAACTGGGCGGCAAGTCGCCGAACATCTTCTTCGAAGACATCATGCAGGCCGAGCCGAGTTTCATCGAGAAGGCCGCCGAAGGTCTGGTGCTGGCGTTCTTCAACCAGGGCGAAGTGTGCACCTGCCCATCGCGTGCGGTGATACAGGAATCGATCTACGAGCCGTTCATGGCCGTGGTGATGAAGAAGATCGCCCAGATCAAGCGTGGCAATCCGTTGGACACCGAAACCATGGTTGGCGCCCAGGCGTCCGAGCAGCAGTACGACAAGATCCTCTCGTACCTGGACATCGCCCGCGAAGAGGGCGCGCAGGTACTGACCGGTGGCGCCAGCGAGCGCCTGGCCGGCGACCTGTCGACCGGCTACTACATCCAGCCGACCCTGCTCAAGGGCCACAACAAGATGCGCGTGTTCCAGGAAGAGATCTTCGGCCCGGTGGTGGGCGTGACCACCTTCAAGGACGAGGCCGAGGCCCTGGCAATCGCCAACGACACCGAGTTCGGCCTGGGCGCCGGGCTGTGGACCCGCGACATCAACCGTGCCTACCGCATGGGCCGTGGCATCAAGGCCGGGCGCGTG
>NZ_QKRS01000010.1:178242-201019 GCF_024261405.1 Pseudomonas sp. FBF18
GCTGGGCTTCTTCTGACGCCCGATGGCTGTGGGAAAATCTGTTCCAAAGTAGCATTCGACCTGCGCCGGCAACGGTGTATTAATAGACGCACCGCAATCCTGTGGTGCCAGAAGAGGATGGACCTATGTGGAAAAAACCCGCGTTCACTGATCTGCGTATCGGCTTTGAAGTGACCATGTACTTCGCCAGCCGTTGATCCCTCTTGCGCCGGTGCCCCAAGGCACCGGCGCTGCCTTGTGCATCCCCCCTATCGTCTGATTGCAAAACCCTCCTGATGCTTTAGGCTGGCGCTACCTTAAAAGAACAAGAAGGCGTCGCATGAGCCCGAACCTGAGCCAGTTGCGTAAATTCGTCTCTCCGGAAATCATCTTCGGTGCCGGCTGTCGGCACCATGTGGCCAATTACGCCAGGACCTTCGGCGCGCGCAAGGTACTGCTGGTCAGTGACCCTGGCGTGATCGCCGTCGGCTGGGTCGGCGACATCGAGGCCAGCCTGCAGGCGCAGGGCATCGATTACTGCCTGTACAGCGACGTGTCGCCCAACCCGCGGGTCGAAGAGGTCATGGCCGGCGCCGAGCGCTATCGCAGCGAACAGTGCGACGTGATCGTGGCCGTTGGCGGCGGCAGCCCGATGGACTGCGCCAAGGGCATCGGCATCGTGGCGGCCCACGGCCGGCACATCCTGGAGTTCGAAGGGGTCGACACCATCCGAGTGCCGAGCCCGCCGCTGATCCTGATCCCGACCACCGCCGGCACCTCGGCCGACGTGTCGCAGTTCGTGATCATCTCCAACCAGCAGGAACGCATGAAGTTCTCCATCGTCAGCAAGGCGGTGGTACCCGATGTGTCGCTGATCGACCCTGAAACCACCCTGAGCATGGACCCGTTCCTGTCGGCCTGTACCGGCATCGACGCGCTGGTGCATGCCATCGAGGCGTTCGTGTCCACCGGCCATGGGCCGCTGACCGACCCCCATGCCCTGGAGGCAATGCGCCTGATCAACGGCAACCTGGTGCAGATGATCGCCAACCCGCAGGACATTGCCCTGCGCGAGAAGATCATGCTCGGCAGCATGCAGGCCGGGCTGGCCTTCTCCAATGCCATCCTCGGGGCGGTGCACGCCATGTCCCACAGCCTGGGCGGGTTTCTCGACCTGCCCCACGGTCTGTGCAATGCGGTGCTGGTCGAGCATGTGGTGGCCTTCAACTACAGCGCCGCCCCCGATCGCTTCAAGTTGATCGCGCAGACCCTGGGTATCGATTGCCGCGGGCTGAACCACAATCAGGTCCGCCAGCGCCTGGTCGAGCACCTGATCGCGCTCAAGCACGCCGTGGGCTTTCACGAAACCCTGGCCTTGCACGGGGTGGGCAGCAGCGACATTCCGTTCCTGTCGCAGCATGCGATGGACGACCCGTGCATCCTCACCAACCCGCGGACCTCGAGCCAGCGTGATGTCGAGGTGGTGTATGGCGAGGCCCTCTGAGCCTGGCGCGAATGCGCTGGCCGGGCTGCTGGGGCTGAGCAACCACACTGTTCGCAAAAGCCACTACCCGGAACTGGCGGCGCGCCTGGACGAGCTGGAAACCGAGCGCAAGCGCTATTCGTGGCTGTTCGAGCATGCGGTGCACGGCATCTTCCAGGCCAGCCTCGACGATGGCCTGCGCGCCGCCAACCCGGCGCTGGCGCGCATGCTGGGGTATGCCGACCCCCAGGCGGTTCTGTTTTCCCGGCGTGACCTGGCCAGCCACCTGTTCGTGGGCGGCCAGGCCGAGTTGCAGGACATTGCCCAGGTGCTGCAGCGCGAGCAGGCCCTGCTGGGTTACGAAACCCAGCTGCGACGCAAGGACGGCAGCAGCATCGATGTGCTGATGAACCTGTTGCTGCGCCCGGACGAGGAGGGCGTGGTCGAGGGTTTCGTCGCCGACATCACCGAGCGCAAGCTGGCGCAGGAGCGTCTGCAGCAACTCAACGACGAGCTGGAGCAGCGCGTGGCCGAGCGTACCCGCCAGCTGATGGAGGCACGCGATGCGGCCCAGGCGGCCAACCGCAGCAAGGACAAGTACCTGGCCGCCGCCAGCCACGACCTGCTGCAACCGCTCAACGCTGCACGCCTGTTGATTTCGACCCTGCGCGAGCGCCAGTTGCCGCAGGCCGAGCAATTGCTGGTGGAGCGCGCGCACCAGGCGCTGGAAGGTGCCGAAGACCTGTTGAGCGATCTGCTGGATATTTCCCGGCTCGACCAGGCGGCAATCAAGCCTGACCTTGACCTGTACCTGCTGGACGATGTGCTGGCGCCGCTGGCCTCGGAGTTCCAGCCGGTGGCGGCTGCCGAGGGCCTGGGCCTGCGTTTGCGCAGCGGGCGCCAGGTGATCCGCACCGATGTGCGGCTGCTGACGCGGATCCTGCGCAACTTCCTCAGCAACGCCTGCCGCTACACCGAACAGGGGCGCATCCTGCTGGGGGCGCGGCGGCGTGGCGACTGCCTGCGCCTGGAGGTCTGGGATACCGGGCGCGGCATTGCTGCGCAGCGCCTGCAATCGATCTTTCTCGAATTCAACCAGCTCGATGTGGGCCGCGCCGCCGATCGCAAGGGGGTGGGCCTGGGCCTGGCGATCGTCGAGCGCATTGCGCGGATCCTCGATTACCCGGTACGGGTGCGCTCCTGGCCGGGGCGCGGTTCGGTGTTCAGCATCGATGTGCCGCTCTCCACCGAACGTCGTTGCCCGCCGGTGCTGGCGCCAGCACCGCTGCCGAGCGTCGGCGACCCGCTGCCGGGGCGCCGCCTGCTGGTGCTGGACAACGAACTGAGCATCCTGCAGAGCATGGCCGCCCTGCTGGCCCAGTGGGGGTGCGAGGTGCTGACCGCGACCGACCGCGAGACGGCATTTCAGGTGTTGCAGGGGCGCGCGCCGGAACTGGTGCTGGCGGACTTTCACCTGGACCACGGGGTGACCGGCTGCGAAGTGGTGCGCGACCTGCGTGAGCATTTCGCGGTGACCATACCCGCCGTGATGATCACCGCCGATCGCAGCGACCAGAGTCGCCGTGCGATGCAGCGCCTGGGCGCGCCATTGCTCAACAAGCCGGTCAAGCCGGGCAAGCTGCGTGCGGTGCTGAGCCAGCTGCTGGGCGAGGCGGGCGTGCGATAAACAGCGAGACTACCCCTGCGGACGAGTTTTTTTGCTATAAAGGCCGCCCTCAGGGGAGCGTTGACGTTCGTTCGAGGGGCATTTCGGACAAAACCACCTTCATTTGTATTGCCCCTTGCGAAACTCGGCCTTAGACTGCCGCCCCCTGTAAATTGAGTGCCGGATGGTGCTTGAAGAATTGCGCCGCCGGCGAGCTGTTCGCCGGTAGCACCCGATCGCCTAAATGCACGTATTTTTTATAGAGAAATCAATGACAAAGGAAAAGTTGCTGGCCATGCCGGCCGATGACTACATGAACGCTGAGCAGCATGCCTTTTTCACCGAGCTGTTGCAGTCGATGAAAGTGGAGATCCATGAGCGCATCGAGAAAAGTCGTGTAGCCATCGAAAGCCTGGACACCCCTGCTGATCCTGCCGACGCCGCCTCGGTCGAAGAAGAGCGTCACTGGCTGGTCAACACCATCGACCGCGACCAGCGCCTGTTGCCCCAGCTGGAAATTGCCCTGGGCCGCATCAAGGACGACAGCTTCGGCTGGTGTGAAGACAGCGGCGAGCCGATCGGCCTCAAGCGCCTGCTGATCAGCCCCACCACCAAGTACTGCATCGAGGCGCAAGAGCGCCACGAGCAGCTCGACAAGCACCAGCGTCAGGCCTGACGCCCGCTGTCGTACCAGCAAGCCCCGGGTTCACAGCCCGGGGCTTTTGCGTTTCTTTGCCTTGCATCAAGCAGGAGGGTCTTACATCCAACGAAGCATGGATAATGGCCTTGTAGTGGCGTTTAATGGGGGCACAATAACGACACTGCGGGAACCATTGTTATGATGCGAGAAGGATCTCTGCCTGGCACGCTGGTGCCGCTGCAAGGTACGTCCACTGGCGCCCGGCGCTGGTCGGGCACGGCGCTGCAAAGCCTGGTGCTGGTGGTGTTGCTCAGTGCCATGGCGTTTGCCGATGTGTCCTTCTACCTGTGTCTGCCACTGGCCTTGCTGGCCCTGTGGCTGCCGTTGATGCGCAAGCGGCCGGCCGAGGTGGTGAGCGAGCAGGACCCGCTGGGCGACCTGACCCGTGACCTGGCCCAGGCCACCAGCCACAACGCGCTGTCTGCCGCTGGCGTTGCCCATGCGGTGCAGCAACTGGCCGACAAGCTGCAATCGCAACTGGTGTCGGCGGCGCAGATCGTCAGCAGTGCCGAAGTCATGATCGGTACCGAGAAAGCCACTTCGCAGCTCAGCCAGCAGGCCCTGGGCGCGGCCCGCGAGGCCCACCACAGCAGTGCTGCCGGCAGAACGGTGCTGGCCGAGTCGATCCAGCGCATGCACCAGCTCAGCGCCCGTGCCAACGACAGCCGCGAACTGATCGAGGCGCTGCACCAGCGCAGCGAAGACATTGCCCGGGTTACCCTGGTGATCCAGACCATCGCCAGCCAGACCAACCTGCTTGCATTGAACGCGGCCATCGAGGCCGCGCGCGCCGGCGAACATGGTCGTGGCTTTGCCGTGGTGGCCGATGAGGTGCGTGGCCTGGCCGGACGTACCGCCAGTGCCACCGAGGAGGTCGGCCTGATGGTGGCCGATATCCAGCAGCGTACCGCCCAGGTGGTGGAGCAGATCCGTGAGTTGTCCGATGACCTGCACCAGGGGGTGGACCAGGTCGAGCACACCGGCGAGCAACTGGACGCCATTGCCGGGCTCGCCGCTGGCGTCGAGCAGCAGATCGATGCGATCGCTGCCGGTACCGAGACCAACCGTACTCAGCTCGACAGCCTGTTCCAGGCCGTGGCGCAGATGCGCAGCGACCTGGTGGTGAGCGACCAGCAGACCCAGCGCCTGGCCCAGGCAGCCGTGCAGATGGAAGGTCAGGCCGAGCGTATCAGCGAGCGTCTGGCCGAGGTGGGGCTGGATGACTACCACCAGCGCGTATACGACCTTGCCCGCCAGGGGGCCCAGAAAATTGCCGAACGCTTCGAGGCCGACATCGCCCAGGGGCGCATCAGCGTCGATGCTCTGTTCGATCGCCAGTATCAGCTGCTGCCCGGTACCCGCCCGGCCCGTTACCGCACGCGTTTCGACGACTACACCGACCAAGTACTGCCCGCGATCCAGGAGCCGCTGCTGGCCCAGCATGAAGGCCTGGTGTTCGCCATTGCCTGTACCCAGCAGGGCTATGTGCCGACCCACAACAACGCCTTCAGCCAGCCACTGACCGGTGACGAGGCGACCGATACCGCGCACAACCGCAGCAAGCGCAAGTTCGACGACCGCACCGGTATCCGTTGCGGCAGCCATCAGCAACCGGTGCTGCTGCAGACCTATACCCGTGACACGGGCGAGCTGATGCATGACCTGTCGGTGCCGATCCAGGTACAGGGGCGCCACTGGGGTGGCTTGCGCCTGGGCTATCGACCCCAGCACAGCGTGATTTCCTGAGCCGGATTTGTTGCACTTGATGCAAAACAGCTATGCCGGGGATAGCTTTTTCCCGCAAGGGGCAGGGGTTTATCATCGCCTCATCGTTAGGCTGCTAATTAAATTCCGGAGGGAATCATGCAGTGCAAGGTCGATGTGGCGGTGATGATCGGCAGTGGCGTTCCCATTTCGCTGCGTTCGGTGGGCATGCGCGTGTGCTGGGTGGTGCTGGTCAACGGTGAGCGCAGAGGCACCGCGTTCGCCAGCCGTGACGAGGCACACGCCTGTCGCGCCGCCTGGCTGGCACAGTTCGATGGGCAGGGGCTGGACGCCTGTCAGGCCGGGTAGGCGCGGGGCCTGGTCTCGAGGGTCCTTGCCAGGTCGCAGGCCTCCCCGTGATGTCGGCGAAAGCCTTTCACCCGGCCCGTGGCAGACTCCGTGATATGGAAAAAACCGACGCCAGCCGGCACTACAATGTAGCGCGGCCGGGTTTTGCCGGATGCGCTCCCGATATTTTTTGATACTTCTAGTGTATTGCCCACTCGACGTGTTTCGGTGTTTTCGTGCATATTCGCTTCCCTGTGCAGTGAACATGTTCGTCCAGAGGTCCTTCGTTCTGGGATCTTTCTTTCAGCTATCGCATTTTTTCAGCGAGCACGCTGTCAGAGAAATCGGTTGCACTTTGGGAAATGGCTGTTTGTAGCCGCCGGTTATCAACTGGCAGGGCACGACGTGTTTTCCTTCGCAGCCTGGTGTCTGTGCGTACGAACAACCCTGGCACTGATCCACTAGTCTTTCAGACTTCAAATTGAAAACCGGGACCTTCGCGGCGCAGTGCCGCCTGCGAGGTGGCGGGGTGATGCTGGTTTTGAGGAATTAATCATTGGCAGTCAGTAATCTGGATATGCACGCCCTCTTCGTGTTGGGCGACCTGCGGGCCAAGTTGGTCAAACAGTTTCAATCGCGCTTCGTCTACGTGACCGAACAAAGTGCCGAAGGTATCTACCTTGCCGAGATCGATACCGAAGAGGCCCTGGTGGTCGATGACAAACAGCGGCTTGAACTGAAAGTGGGCGATCACTTTCGGGCGGCGGTATTGCCCAGCCGCGAAGGTGGCAAGTTGGAGATCCGCTTTCGCGACATCAAGCTGACCGTCTACGAACTGGGCGATTATGCGTTCGTGACCGTGCCCGAAGGGCATGGCATCGTGTTCCGCGAGGGGCAGACCGTGGTGATGGTGTTTGCTGCCCACGAGCAGATCAAGGAAGGCCTGACCAAGACCCTTAAGGCTGCCACGGCCAAGGCCGCCAAATGGCGCAAGGGCGAACTGACCTTCAAGGCCAGCGAGTGAGCAGTACCGCTGCGGCGTCGGGGCGTGCGCGCTTCCACGCCGAGCATCAGGCCCGCGCCCAGGCCCAGGCCCTGGAGTGGCTGGCACAACGCGCGGTGCTGCAGGGCGCCTGGTTGAACTGGGTGGCAGGGCAGCTGTATCAGCTGAGCCCGCCGGAATATGCGGCAATGGTGCGCCGCGAGCTGCAGGTGTTGGCAGCTCGATAGGGCCAGGTGTCAGTGCCCGGTATCGCGCCCGCGGCCACTGCTGACCTCTTCGGGTACGTCATCCCCGGCCATGCGCTTGCGAAACAGCCCGGCCCGCGCCAGCAGCAGGGTAGTCACCGGCACGGTGATCGACAGCAGGATCGGGATCAGCCAGGCGTGCAGTACGGGCGAGTGCTTGAGGCCGGAAAAGTACAGGATCGAAGCCATGGCCACGCACCAGGTGCCGAAGGTCGACGCCAGGGCGGGCGGGTGCATGCGCTGGAAGAAGGTCTTCAGGCGCAGCAGGCCTACCGCGCCGCTCAGGGCGAACAGGCTGCTGACGACCAGCAGCACAGCCGTGACCACTTCAAGCCAGAACGGCAATTCGACGGTCGAGTTCATTCGATCACCTCGCCACGCAGCAGGAATTTGGCCAGGGCAAACGAGCCGACAAAGCCGAACAGGGCTATCAGCAGCGCACCTTCGAAGTAGGTGTCGCTGGCGTAGCGGATACCCAGCACCAGCATCATCAGCATGGCCAGAATGTACAGGTAGTCCAGCGCCAGTACCCGGTCCTGTGCCGAAGGGCCTTTGAACAGGCGCACCAGGGTCAGGGCCATGGCCAGGGCAAAGATGAACAGGCTGGCGAGAATGGCGTTGGCGAGCAGGCCAGTCATTCGAAAATCTCCATCAGCGGACGTTCGTAGGTGTGCTTGAAGTGGTCGATGAACTGCGTTTCATCGTCCAGATCGAAGACATGCAGCAGAAGGATGCTGCGGTCCAGCGCCAGCTCCGACCAGATGGTGCCGGGAATGACCGTGGTGATCATCGACAGCGCCGCCAGGCCATGGGCATCGCGCAGGTCCAGCGGAATACGGATGAAGCGCGAGCGTGGCGGCCGGCCACCGGCCTGCCATACGCTACGGGCAACCTGCAGGTTGGACATCACCACATCGCCCCCCACTCGCAGAATCAGCCGCACGATGGTGCCCGGCTTGCGTATGCGCACCGGTAGCGGACGCAGCGGCGCCATCAGGATGGGTGCCAGGATCGCCAGCAGTGCGCCAAGCAGCAGGTTGCCGGCACTCAGCGAGAGGTTGAGCAGCAACCACAACCCCCAGAGCGAAAGCGACAGCAGTGGTGCGGGAAACAGGCGCTTCATGGCTGCACCTGCCCGGCAATCGCCTCGCTGGTGGGGCCGGGCACCGGTCGCGTGCCGAGTACCGCATTGACGTAGCTGGCAGGGTCCTTGAGCCCGGCCGCCGTGTCCTGGGTGTAGCGCAGCAGTGGTTCGGCGCGCACGCTCAGCAGCACGCACAGCCCCAGCAGCAGCACGATGGGAATGCACTCATTGCGCCGTAGCAACGGCGAGGGGCGCTCCTGCGGGGTCCAGAAGCGCTGGATGCCGACACGGGTCAAGGCGATCAGCGATGCCAGGCCCGAGAGCACCAGCAAGGCCACCAGGCCCCAGCCGGCTGCAGACAGCGGCTGGTCGACCGGCACGCCCAGGCCGTTGGGGTTGAACAGGGCGCTGATCAGGCTCAGCTTGCCGATGAAGCCGGACAGCGGCGGCATGCCGATGATCAGCAGCGCGCAGGCGATGAAGCTCAGGCCCAGGAATGCCATGGTCCAGGGAATCACCTGGCCGATCACCGCCTTCTGTTCATCGTCCAGGTTGATGCCCTTGGGCGGCTGCAGCGATTCCAGGGGCGAGGGCAGCGCATCGGTGTCGTCTTCCAGCGGGATCTCGTTGGCCGAGCGCGAGCGCTCGATCAGCTCGGCCAGCAGGAACAGCGCGCACAAGGCCAGGGTGGAGCTCACCAGGTAGAACAGGGCGGCGGCGGTCAGCGCCGCCTGGCCGAAGCCGATGGCGGCCAGCAAGGTGCCGGCCGAGACCAGGATGCTCAGGCTGGCCATGCGCTCCAGGCGTTGCGCCGCCAGGATCGACAGCGCCGCGCAGCCCAGGGTGGCCAGGCCACCGATGACCAGCCACTCGCCGCCGAAGAACGCCGAAGCGCCGGCCTGACCGGAGAACAGCAAGGTCCACAGGCGCAGCACGGTATAGGTGCCCACCTTGGTCATGATCGCGAACAGTGCGGCAACCGGGGCGCTGGCCGACGAGTAGGCCGGGACCAGCCAGAAGTTGAGCGGCCAGATACCCGCCTTGGCCAGAAAGGCCGTGGCCAGAATCGCCGCGCCGGCATGCAGCAGGCCGCGGTCGGCCTCGGGCACCAGCGGAATCTTCAGGGCCAGGTCAGCCATGTTCAGGGTACCGGTGACCCCGTAGAGCATCGCCGCCCCCACCAGGAACAGCGAGGAAGCGAGCAGGTTGATGGCAATGTAGTGCAGGCCGGCCTTGACCCGCGCACGACCCGAGCCATGCAGGATCAGGCCGTAGGAGGCGGCCAGCAGCACTTCGAAGAACACGAACAGGTTGAACAGGTCGGCCGTCAGGAAGGCGCCGTACAGGCCCATCAGCTGGATCTGGAACAGGGCGTGGAAGCTGGCGCCTGCACGGTCCCAGCGCGCGGTGGCGAACACCAGCGCGCTGACCCCGACGATGCCGGTGAGTACCAGCATCAGTGCCGAAAGGCGGTCGAGTACCAGCACGATGCCGAAAGGTGCCTGCCAGTTGCCCGGCAGGTACACGCCAATCGAGCTGGCCTGGCCCTGCTCCTGCACCCACAGCAGCAGGCAGATCGAAATACCCAGCCCGGCCAGGCTGGAGATCAGGTTGATGCGGGCCTTGAGCGGCCGGCGCTTTTCGCCCAGCAGCAGCATCAGTGCGGCGGTCAGCAGCGGCAGCAGAATGGGCGCGACGATCAGTTGGTTCATCACACTCATTCTTTAGGCTCCCGGCCATCCACGTGGTCGGTGCCGGTCAGCCCGCGCGAAGCCAGCAGCACCACCAGGAACAAGGCGGTCATGGCGAAGCTGATGACGATGGCCGTCAGTACCAGTGCCTGGGGCAACGGGTCGGTGTAATGGAGCAGGTCCTGGGGTACGCCGTCCTTGATGATCGGCTCCTTGCCGATGAACAGGCTGCCCATGCTGAAGATGAACAGGTTGACGCCGTACGACAGCAGACACAGGCCCATCACCACCTGGAAGGTCCGTGGGCGCAGGATCAGCCACACGCCTGACGCGGCGAGCACACCGATGGCAATTGCAATCACTTCTTCCATCAGGCGGCTCCCGGGTTGACGGTGGGTTTGGGCTGGCTGCTCGGCCGGTGGCTGCGCACCGACTGGTGGGCCAGTGCGGTGAGGATCAGCAGCGTGGACCCGACCACCACGGTAAAGATGCCCGTGTCGAAGAACAGGGCGCTGGCGACATGGATGTCGCCCAGTATCGGCAGGTCAAGGTGCGCGGTATGCGTGGTCAGGAACGGGTAGCCGAGCAGCATCGCCCCGGCCCCGGTGAGGGTTGCCAGCAGCAGGCCGGTGCCCATCCAGCGCAGCGGACGCAGGCTCATCTGGGCTTCCACCCACTGGGTGCCGGCGACCATGTACTGCAGGATGAACGCCACCGACATCACCAGGCCGGCGACGAAGCCGCCACCGGGCTGGTTGTGGCCGCGCATGAACAGGTACATCGAGATCACCAGCGCGATCGGCAGCAGCAGTCGCACCAGGGCGGCGGGCACCATCATGAAGCCCAGCGCGGTATCGGCGGCCTGACGCGGGTTGACCAGGTCGGTGACCACGTCCGGCGCCAGCAGGCGCTGCTGGGCAGGCAGCTGGATGCTCTCCTTGGGCGGGCGGAAGCGGCGCAGCAGGGCAAACACGCTCAGTGCCACGGCCACCAGTACGGTGATTTCACCCAGGGTATCGAAGCCGCGGAAGTCAACCAGCATCACGTTGACCACGTTGGTGCCGCCACCCTCGGGCAGCGCCCGGCTCAGGTAGAAGGAAGAAATCACGTTGGGGGTCGGGCGGGTCAGCATTGCGTACGACAGCAAGGCCATGCCACCGCCGACCAGCACCGCCAGCAGCAGGTCGCGCAGGCGGCGTGCCACAGCGCGCTCCTTGCTGCCGGGCAGGGGCGAGATGTCTTCGATACGCCGTGGCAGCCAGCGCAGGCCCAGCAGGATCAGCACCGTGGTGACCACTTCGACCACCAGTTGGGTGAGTGCCAGGTCCGGCGCCGAGAACCAGACGAAGGTGATGCAGGTCATCAGGCCGCAGACACTGACCATGGTCAGGGCCGCCAGCCGGTGGTACTTGGCCTGCCACGCAGCGCCGATGGCGCAGATGATCGCGATCAGCCAGAGCATCACGAATACACCTGAGCCCGGGATTTTTGGCCGGTCGCCCCAGCTCAAGCCGGTTTGCAGCATGGGCAGCACGCCGGCGAGCAGGGCGATGAGCACCAGCATGAACAGCTGCTTTTGCAGGCGGCGGGTGGTGAACAGGCGCTCGAAGCGGCGCGCCACACGCATCAGCAGCACCTGGCCGTGTTCGAAGAGGCGCTTGCCATTGAACAGCTCGATCAGCGGCGGGTAGAGGAAGCGCCCGCGCTTGAGCTGATTGCGCAGCACCAGGTAGAGCACCACGCCGCCGCACATTGCGATCAGGCTCATGATCAGTGGTGCATTCCAGCCGTGCCAGATGGCCAGGCTGTACTCGGGCAGCGTGCCACCCACCACCGGCAGTGCGGCAGCGGCCAGCAGCGGGCCCACCGACTGCGCAGGGAAGATACCCACCACCAGGCAGGTCAGCACCAGCAACTCGACCGGCGCGCGCATCCAGCGCGGCGGCTCGTGGGGGGTATGGGGCAGGTCGGTGGCCGGCGGGCCGAAAAACACGTCGACGGTGAAGCGCAGCGCATAGGCGACGCTGAAGGTGCCCGCCAGGGTCGCGATGATCGGCAAGGTGGTTTCGACCCAGGCCGTGGAACTGATGAACACGGTTTCGGCGAAGAACATTTCCTTGGACAGGAAGCCGTTCATCAAGGGTACGCCGGCCATCGAGGCACTGGCGACCATGGCCAGGGTGGCGGTGAACGGGATCAGCCGGAACAGTCCGCTGAGCTTGCGGATATCGCGGGTGCCGCTTTCATGGTCGATGATGCCGGCGGCCATGAACAGCGAGGCCTTGAAGGTGGCATGGTTGAGAATGTGGAACACCGCCGCTACCGCTGCCAGCGGGCTGTTCAGGCCCAGCAGCAGGGTGATCAGGCCCAGGTGGCTGATGGTCGAGTAGGCCAGCAGGCCCTTGAGGTCGTTCTGGAACATGGCCGCATAGGCGCCCAGTAGCAGGGTGCAGGCCCCTGCGCCGCTGACGATCCAGAACCATTCTTCGCTGCCGGCCAGCGACGGCCATAGCCGGGCCAGCAGGAACACCCCGGCCTTGACCATGGTGGCCGAGTGCAGATAGGCCGAGACCGGCGTGGGCGCGGCCATGGCGTGGGGAAGCCAGAAGTGGAAGGGGAATTGAGCGCTCTTGGTCAGGGCGCCGAGCAGGATAAGGGGAAGCAGAATGGGGTAGAGGGCATGACTGCGAATCAGGTCACCGGCGGCCAGGACCTTGTCCAGGTCATAGCTGCCCACCACATGGCCGAGCAGCAGTACCCCCGCCAGCAGGCACAAGCCACCGGCCCCGGTGACCATCAGCGCCATATAGGCGCCGCGCCGTGCATCGGCACGGTGGTGCCAGTAACCGATCAGCAGGAACGAGAACAGGCTGGTCAGTTCCCAGAAGAACACCATCTGGATCAGGTTGCCAGAGATCACCAGGCCCAGCATGGCACCCATGAACGCCAGGAAAAACGCGAAGAAACGCGGAACCGGGTCCTGGGGTGACATGTAGTAGCGCGCATACAGCGACACCAGGGTGCCGATGCCCAGCACCAGCAGCGAGAACAGCCAGGCGAACCCGTCCATGCGCAGCACGAGATTGAAGCCCAGGCTCGGCAGCCACAGAAATTCTTCACGGATGACGCCGCCATCGGCAATTTGCGGGTACAGGAGTGCGACCTGCACGGTACCGACCAGCGCGACAAGGCCGGCCAGAAGTGATTCGCTGTTACGCGCGTTGTGCGGCAGTACAGCCGCCAGACAGCTGCCAACAAACGGCAGAAGCAGTAGAACTATCAAGGACATAGATTTCTAATCTGCAGAGGTTTGTAAGGGATCATACGTGGCGCCCCGTCGATCACCAACACGCAAGCTGTCGCAGAATCCTACTTTTGCGCCTCATCAACGCGTTTTTTTATAACAGTTTTTTACAAGAATTGTGCCGCTATTGAAGATTACCGGTCCGTTTGTTGCACCTGTTGATCGTCATCGCTGGCGCCGAGGGGCTCGCCACGGCGTTTGATCTTCAGTTCGCTGACCACCACCGCGATCACGATCAGTAGCCCGCCGAGCAGTGCGATGCCCGGCAGGCGCTCGCCCGCCAGGCGGCCGACGATACCGGCCCATACCGGCTCTGCAGCGTAGATCAGCGTAGCCCGGGTGGGCGAGACTGATTGCTGGGCCCAGTTCATTGCCACCTGGATCACCGCACTCATGGCGCCCAGGCCGACGGCACTGCCCAGCAGCAGCCAGGAAAAGTCCGGCAGGGCTTCCCGGGTGGGCACCACCATCATGAACGACAGCGCCGACGCGGTAGCCAGTTGCACCACGGTCACGCGGCGCACGTCGACCTTGCCGGCATAGTTGCTGATCAGAATGATCTCGGCTGCGATCGCCACGGCGCCGATCAGCGTGGCGATTTCGCCGGGGCTGAACTGCAGCGAGCTGCCATTGGGGCCGGCCACCAGCATCAGTCCGGCGAACGCCAGGCCAATGCCCAGGCTCGGCATCAGCCCCGGGCGCCGGCCCAGCACCAGCCACTGCAGCAGCGGTACAAAAGGTACGTACAAGGCGGTGATGAATGCCGACTGGCTACTGGTGATGGTTTGCAGGCCCACGGTCTGCAGGCCGTAGCCCAGCATGATCGAGGCGCCGATCAGCACGCCGGCCTTGACTTCGAACCAGGTCAGGCCGGACAGCGCACGCGCACTGAACGCTCCGACAAACAGCGCCGCCGCTGCAAAGCGCAGGCCGACGAAGAACATCGGGCCGCTGACGGTCATCACGTTATGCACCAGCAGAAAAGTGGCGCCCCAGAGCATGGTGATGAACACCAGCACCAGTTCGGCCTTGCTCAGGCGCAATGAAAGGAAGAGGGATCGGGCAGTGGTCGGCGAGGTCATGGGCTTGCACACGTGGGGCGAGCGACGCACAATGCGTCGGAAGGTGGGCAGTATACTGCGCAAGCCATGTGAGTGAGCAATATAGTGCACAAAGATTCCAGTCAGCGGGCCTCCGTGCTTCAGCACGTGAGCCAGAATATCCGGCGCCTGCGCCATGCGGCAGAGCTGAGCCAGAGCGCCCTTGCAGAAAAATCCGGTGTCAGCCGACGCATGCTGGTGGCAATAGAAGCGGGTGAAAAGAATGTCAGCCTGACCACCCTCGACCTGATCGCCGAGGCCTTGTCGGTGGCGTTCAGCGACCTGATCCAGGCACCTGACAGCCGTGACCCTGATCGCATCAACGAACTGGCCTGGGCCGGTGTGCACCCCGGCAGCAAGGCCGTGTTGCTGGCCAGTTCCAGGGCCAGCCGCGAGGTGGAGTTGTGGGAGTGGCGCCTGGAGCCGGGCGAGGTGTACCCGGCCGAGGCCGATTTCGACGGCTGGAGCGAACAGATCTACGTGTTCGAGGGGCGCCTTACCCTGGTGATAGAAACGCAGGAACATGTGCTGGCGGCTGGCGATTTCTACAGCTTCGCCAGCAACCGCATGCATGCCTACCGCAACGATGGCGACGTGGCGACGCGCTTCGTGCGCAACGTGGTGATCTGAAGGCCTGTCAGCGCCGATTGGCGTCAAGCCACTCCTGGGTGGAGACCACCTGCGCGTAGGCGAAGGCCAGCGATGCCATGTACGCCGCGTGGGCCTGGGCCGCCGGTACGACCACGCCGTTGAATTCCAGGTCGCGGGTGGCGCAGGCATCGTGCACCACCGTGGTGCCATAGCCCATGTCCGAGGCGGCCCGGGCGGCGGCATCGATGCACATGTGGCTCATGCTGCCGACCAGGGTCAGGCCGGTAATCTTGTGCTGGTCGAGCAGGGCCTTGAGGTCGGTGCCCAGAAAGCTGTTGACGTTGTGCTTGAGCACCACCGGCTCGCCCTCGCGAGCGGCTGCTTTCGGATGAATCTGCGCGCCTTCGGAGCCCGGAGTGAAGAAAGGTGCATCGGCGGACTCGAACTCATGACGTACATGGACCACCAGGTCGCCGTTTTCGCGGGCAGCCTGGATGATCCGTGCGGCGTTGTCGGCGGCCGCATCGGCGCCGTGCAGCGTCCATTTGCCGCCGGGGAAGTAGTCGTTCTGGATGTCGACGATGATCAGTGCCTGTTTGCTCATGGTGCAGTCCTTCAGGAGAATGGTTGTGACGTGCTGATAGTTATAGGCTTGTGCGACAGGCTTGCGCATTGGCGCGACCGACAAATTGGCGGGAAAAACTGACAATGGATGCAATCGGCGATCAGGTCGAGATCGGTATTCTGGTTTACCCAGGTGCCCAGATGGCGGCAGTGCATGGCCTGACCGACCTGTTCGCGGTGGCCAACCGCATGGCCGCGGACCTCGGGGCGCGACGCAGCCCGCTGCTGCGGGTGTGCCACTGGGCCGAGATGCCGGGACAGCCGCTGGCGGTGAGCTTCGACAGTCACCCGCAGGCGCATCACCGCCCGCGAGTGATGATCATCCCGCCCAGCCTGACCGAGGAGCCGGGCCCCGACCTGATCGATCGCTTCTGCAACGACCTGCGCCAGTGGCACCGCGAAGGCGCGCTGCTGGTGTCGGTGTGTGTCGGGGTGTTCTTCATTGCCGCCAGCGGCCTGCTCGACGGTCGCTCCGCCACTACTCACTGGAACTTTGCCCAATCGCTGGCCGAGCGCTTTCCCCTGGTCAAGGTCGAGGCCAACCTGCCGTTGCTGGAAGATGGCGACATCATTACCTCGGCCGGATTGATGGCCTGGACCGAGTTGGGGCTCAAGCTGGTCGAGCGCTTCCAGGGGCAGACCCTGGCGGCTGAGACGGCGCGATTTCTCGCGGTGGCGCCAGTGCATGCCATGCCTGGGCCGGGCAGCGTGTTCAGCCCGCGCCTGGACCATGGCGACGAAGCGGTGCTCAAGGTGCAGCACTGGCTGCAGAGCACGGGGGCGCGGGAGGTCAACCTGGCCTTGATGGCCGACTGCGCAGGGCTCGAGCAGCGCACCTTCCTGCGGCGTTTTCGCAGCGCCACCGGCCTCAAACCCACCGAGTACTGTCAGCAGGTGAGGGTAGGGCGCGCTTGCCGGATGCTCGAGTTCACCAACCGCAGCATCGACCAGATCGCCTGGGGTGTTGGCTACCAGGACCCTGGTGCGTTTCGCAAGGTCTTCCACAAGGTCACAGGGCTTGCGCCAGGCGAGTACCGCAAGCACGTGGTCGGGCCTGCGGGCTGATCCTCCTTTGGTACCGCACCGCTGCCCTTGCGGTGGATTGCTGCTTATTATCCGGTCTCCCGGGAAAGGAGATACCGATGCACGAACAACAACCGGCACCTGCCTGCGACGACATGGCGGATGTACTGATCATCGGGGGTGGCCTGAGCGGCGCCTTGTTGGCGGCGCAATTGCTGCGTCGCCCCGGACGCCGGCGCCTGCTGGTGGTCGAGCCGCGTGGGGAGCTGGGGCGTGGCGAAGCCTACAGCGCTACCGAAAACGGTCATACCCTCAATGGCAATGCGGCGCGCATGAGCGTCGATCCGGACAATCCCGATGACCTGACCCACTGGCTGCAACAGCAGATCGATGCCGGGCAGTGGCCCGAATCCGCCGAGCAGGGCGTGCCGGTGGCCGAATTGTTCCCGCCGCGAGGTCTGTTCGGTCGCTATGCCCGCCAGCGTCTGGCAGAGGCCGAGCGTGTCGGCGCCAAGGCCGGCTCCACGCTGGAGCATGTGTGTACCGAGGTGGTTGACCTGCAGGTGCACGATGACAGGGTTCAGGCGCAATTGCAGGATGGGCGCCGGGTGCAGGCGCGCCAGGCGGTGCTGGCTACCGGCATGTTTGCCGCGGCGCGCACGGCGCAGGTGGGTGAGAACAGCCTCAACGCCGCAGCCATCGACCCCTGGGACGTGGCCGCCATGCGCACGATCGACCCGCAAGGCACAGTGTTGATCATCGGTTCCGGGCTGACCATGGTCGACACCCTGGTGTCGTTGCAACTGGCCGGGCATCGTGGGCCTGTCGAGGTATTCTCGCGCCACGGGTTGTGGCCCCACGAGCGCCGTCAGCCACCGCCCTGGGAGGATTTTCTCGAGGCGGACCCTTCGCTGCGCAGCCCGCGCCAGTTGCTGCGTGCGCTGCGCCGGCAATGCAGGCTGGCGTTGGCCCAGGGCATCGACTGGCAGGCCCCGCTGGACACTGTGCGGGAGCATATCCCCATGCTGTGGAGCCAGGCCAGTGACCGCGAACGCCGCCAGTTCGTGCGCCATGTGCGGCCTTGGTGGGAAAGCCATCATCACCGTTCGCCGCCCCAGGGTGCAGCGCTGCTGGAGCGGTTGCGCCAGGAGGGGCGCCTGCATATTCATGCGGCCTCCCTGCAGAGGGTCGAACCGGCTACCGGAGCCGGGGTGGGGGTGCGTCTGCGGTTTCGCGGCGAGGCCCGGGCGACGCGGGTTGAGGGTGCCGCACTGGTCAACTCCACCGGTATCGAATATGACTGGCGGCGCGTGGCACGCCCGCTACCGCAAGCGTTGTTGCAGCGCAGGCTGATCCGGCCAGGGCCGCTGGCCCTTGGAATTGATGCCGACCCGCAGGGCGCAGTGATCGATGCCGATGGCGCGGTCAGTACGCGCCTGTTTGCGATGGGCCCGCCGCTGCGTGGCCTGTGGTGGGAAAGTACTGCCGTCACCGATGTGGCGTTGCAGGCCAAGGGATTGGCTGCTCGTCTGACGCGGGAGCCTGAGTCATCACCGTAATGATATTTTTGTTATATAAATATGAAAATTGATAATTAATGGTTCTATGCGTGTTCGTGCACTATAGATGCACGACTACTCCACGCATTCAGGAAGCGCCTGGCCATGACCACACTCCCGCTGTATTTCGACTACGCCGCCACGACACCCGTCGACGAGCGAGTCATTCAGGTAATGGTGGAGTGTCTGGGGGTATCCGGGCGTTTTGGCAATCCGGCTTCCAGCTCCCATCGGTATGGTCAGCAGGCACGCCTGGCGGTCGAGCAGGCACGGTCCCAGGTCGCCGGCCTGGTAGGGGCGCGGGCCGACGAGATCATCTGGACGTCGGGTGCCACCGAATCCAACAACCTGGCCCTCAAAGGGCTGGCTCAGGGCCGCACAGGTGGGCATGTCATCACCAGCCGCATCGAGCACAAAGCCGTGCTCGATACTGCCCGACAGCTCGAGCTGGCAGGCATCGAGGTGACGTGGCTGAGCGCCGATGCCCAAGGGTTGATCACTGAACAGGCGGTATCGGCGGCGCTGCGTGACGACACCTTTCTGGTATCGCTGATGCTGGTCAACAATGAACTGGGCACCCTGAACGATGTGCAGGCCATCGGCGAGCGGGTGCGCCGCCACGGCGCATTGCTGCATGTGGATGCCGCCCAGGGGGCAGGCAAGGTGCCTATCGACCTGTCACGCTGGCCGGTGGACCTGATGTCGTTTTCGGCGCACAAGGTGTATGGGCCCAAAGGGATCGGTGCGCTCTACGTCGGCAAGCGCGCCGCGCCGCTGCTGCAGGCACAGATTCACGGTGGCGGGCACGAGAACGGATTGCGCTCGGGCACCCTGGCCACTCACCAGATTGCCGCCATGGGCGCAGCCTTCGCACTGGCCGGGCAGGTGCAGCAGCAGGAAGTTGCACGTATGCACCGGTTGCGTGAGCGGCTGCTGGAGCAGCTGGCCGATATTCCCGGCCTGGGGCTCAACGGCAGCCCTGTCCAGCGCATCCCTCATACGTTGAGCCTGACCTTTGGCGGTGACGGTATCGATCTGCAGGCGCTGGCCCGTACGCTGGCGTTTTCCTCGACGTCGGCCTGCAATTCGGCCAGCAGTGCGCCTTCGCATGTGCTGCTGGCGCTTGGGCATGACGAGCGTGCGGCACGGCAGACGTTGCGTCTGAGCCTGGGGCGCTATACCCGCGAAGAGGATATCGACGCCGCTGCCGGTGCCATCCACGCAGCGTTACACAATGTGCCTTTCTGGGCGGTTGCCCACGGTTGAGTGCTGCTTCATTATCGTCCACCAGAACATTGGTCGCGGTGGTGGCACAACATAATGAACAGTCAGCCTGGAATGCAGGAAGCAGTAACCGCGCGCCTGGCGCGCATGCGTGCAGTGATGAACCGCGAAGGGGTCGATGCACTGCTGGTGCCCTCGGCAGACCCGCACCTGTCCGAATACCTTCCAGGCTACTGGCAGGGGCGCCAATGGCTGTCCGGGTTTCATGGCTCGGTGGGTACGCTGGTGCTGACGGCCGATTTTGCCGGGCTGTGGGCCGACAGTCGTTACTGGGAGCAGGCCGAAAAGGAGCTGGCGGGTAGCGGCATCGCGTTGATGAAGCTGATGCCGGGTCAGCCGGGGGCCCTTGACTGGCTGGCAGAGCAGGCGCCCGCAGGCGGCACGGTGGCAGTAGACGGTGCGGTGATGCAACTGGCGTCGGCGCGGCAGCTGCAGGATCGCCTCAGGGTGCGCAATGTGCGCCTGCTCAGTGACAGGGACCTGCTGGCACAGGTGTGGCTGGAGCGGCCTGCGTTGCCAGGCAGCCCGGTTTACCAGCACCTGCCGCCGCACGCGAGCGTCAGCCGTGCCGACAAGCTGGCGCAACTGCGCACAACGCTCAAGGAGCGCGGCGCAGATTGGCATTTCATTGCGACGCTGGATGACATCGCTTGGCTGTTCAACCTGCGTGGCAGCGACGTTTCATACAACCCGGTATTCGTTTCCTTCGCATTGATCGGTCAGCATCAGGCCATTCTGTTCGTGGCATCGAGCAAGGTCGACAGCGCTGTGCGCGAGGCACTTGAGTCTGACGGGGTGCAACTGCGCGAGTATGAAGCAGTGGGCAGCGCGCTGGCAGGCATCGAGGCGGGCAGTGTCCTGCTGGTAGATCCGGCACGGGTGACCAGCGGGTTGCTGGCCAACCTCGGTGCCCAGGTGCAGCTGCTCGAAGGCATCAATCCAAGCGTTCTGTCCAAGTCGAGAAAGAGCGAGGCGGACCTCGTTCATATCAGGCAGGTGATGGAACAGGATGGTGCGGCGTTGTGCGAGTTCTTCGCGGACTTCGAAGCCGCACTGGGGCATTCGACCCTTACCGAGGTCAGTGTTGACACCTTGCTCGGCGCAGCCCGGGCTCGACGTCCCGGTCATGTGTCCCCAAGCTTTGCCACCATTGCCGCCTTCAACAGCAATGGGGCCATGCCGCATTACCGTGCCACCGACGCCTCGCATGCGCTCATCGAAGGTGATGGGCTGTTGTTGATCGATTCAGGTGGGCAGTACCTGGGAGGGACCACCGACATTACCCGTATGGTGCCCATCGGCACGCCAAGCCTGGAACAGAAGCTGGATTGCACGCGGGTGCTCAAGGGCATGATTGCACTATCCAGGGCGCGTTTTCCGCGGGGCATTGCCTCGCCTTTGCTCGATGCGATTGCACGAGCACCGTTATGGGCCGAGCATGTGGATTACGGGCATGGCACCGGCCACGGCGTCGGCTACTTCATGAACGTGCACGAAGGGCCCCAGGTGATCGCCTATCAGGCCTCGCCTGCGCCGCACACAGCCATGCAGGCCGGCATGATCACCTCCATCGAGCCGGGCACCTATCGGCCTGGGCAGTGGGGCGTGCGCATCGAGAACCTGGTGTTCACCCGGGATTCGGGCAAGAGTGGTTTTGGTGACTTTCTTGAATTCGAAACGCTGACCTTGTGCCCTATCGACACACGATGCCTGTTGCCTGAGCAACTGGGCAGCGAAGAACGCGAATGGCTCAATGATTACCACCGCACGGTGCGTGAACGGCTTTCGCCACTGCTGGCAGGTGCTGCTCTGCACTGGCTGGAACAAAGAACCGAAGCTGTCTGATCGGGCACATGAAAAAGGGCAACCTGCGGGTTGCCCTTTTTCGTTACTTGCAGATGACGATCATGCTTCGGCTGGTGTAGCCGGCGGGGTTGAGCCCGAAGGGGTAGTCCCCTGGCTCGTCTTCGCCATCGCCAGACTTGGCGACGACTTTGTAGCCTTTGGTGCCGCAGGAACTGGCGGCCTTGGCGTAGCACTTGTTCCATGAAGACGACAGGCCCGAGCAGTTGATGTGCATGCCCTTCTTGCCGTGTTTGACCTCAGTTTTGGCGTTCGCCGCACAGCCAGCAATGGCCAGAATGGCTAGGATGAGCAAAATTCGTTTCATTCCTGTCCTTACAAAGAGTGTCGGGTCTGCAAGCCCGAGACGGTTACCTGCGCCTCTTCCTGATGCCTCTCGCGTCCTTGTCTTAAGTTAAAACTTCAAGCAGTGCATTGAATTACAGCTTAAACAGGGTGCCATGGCGACACAATGACAAAAACAGGTTCAAATGGAAATATTTCTCAAATCAGTCGGCTGGCACCAGTGCTGGGCTTTCCCTGCGCATGGACAGTGTGGCACCCACCGAGGCAGTAATGATCGCGGCGATGGCCAGCCATTGCGCCATGCTCAACACTTCGTTGAGAAACAGTAGTCCCGACAATGCGCCGAATGCCGGTTCGATGCTCATCAGTGTGCCGAAGGTTCGAGCGGGCAGGCGTGTCAGGGCCACCATTTCCAGGCTGTACGGCAATGCTGTCGACAGAATGGCCACGCCAATCGCCACGGGTAGCAGGGCAGGGTTGAGCAGGGCACTGCCGGCATGAACGATGCCGATCGGCGCAACGAACAGCGCGGCAACCATGACGCCAAGTGCGGCGGTCTGAATGCCGTGCTCGGCCCCGGCTTTCTGCCCATACAGAATGTAGAGCGCCCAGCACACGCCGGCGCCCAGTGCGTAGCCGGCGCCTACCAGGTCGATGGCCGCCCCGGTCTGCCCGATGGGTATCAGCAGCAACAGGCCGATCACTGCCAGCCCGATCCATACGAAATCCATGGCCCTGCGCGATGCGTACAATGCCACGGCCAGCGGGCCGGTGAACTCCAGGGCAACGGCGATACCCAGCGGGACACTGCGCAAGGACATATAAAAGAGAAAGTTCATGCCGCCCAATGCCAGGCCATAGATGATGACCGACTTGAGGGTGCTGGAGGTGAAGCGCGCGCGCCAGGGGCGCAGCAGCACCAGCATGATGAGGCTGGCGAAAATCAGGCGCAGCGTTGTGGTGCCTTGCGCACCTACCAGCGGGAACATGCTTTTTGCCAGCGAGGCGCCGGACTGGATGGATGCCATTGCAATTAGCAGCAGGCCAATGGGGAAGAGGCTGGAGGCCAGGCTGCGGGGGTGGGTGTTCATTGTTGGAGTTGCTTCCTTATATAGAGAGAGGCGTGTGGCCTGGCGTCTATGATGCGCAAGGAGGCGAAGATGAGCAATATAGTGCGCAACTTTCTTTGTTCATCGAATATCGCCAATTAACCCTTGACGCGCGATTTAATCTCTCTATAA
>NZ_QKRS01000011.1:0-1556 GCF_024261405.1 Pseudomonas sp. FBF18
CCTTCGTCGAAGCGCTGCAGGCCAGCCACCCGGGCTTTATCGTGCGTGCACTGGGCGGTGCGTTCTTCGCCTCCGGCATGCTGCTGATGGCCTACAACGTTTGGCGCACCGTCCGCGCCTCGCAGCCGGCCGAAGCTGAAGCCGCCGCTCAGATCGCTGTCGTTGGAGCTCACTGATGAAGCACGAAGTAGTCGAGAAGAATATCGGCCTGCTGGCCTTCTTCATGGTCATCGCCGTGAGCATCGGCGGCCTGACCCAGATCGTCCCGCTGTTCTTCCAGGACGTCACCAACAAGCCGGTCGAGGGCATGAAGCCCCGCGTCGCGCTGGAGCTGGAAGGCCGCGACATCTACATCCGTGAAGGCTGCGTGCAGTGTCACTCGCAGATGATCCGTCCGTTCCGCGCCGAAACCGAGCGCTACGGCCACTACTCGGTAGCCGGTGAAAGCGTGTGGGACCACCCGTTCCTGTGGGGTTCCAAGCGTACCGGGCCTGACCTGGCCCGCGTCGGCGGCCGCTACTCCGACGACTGGCACCGCGCGCACCTGTACAACCCGCGCAACGTGGTGCCGGAGTCGAAGATGCCGGCCTACCCGTGGCTGGTGGAGAACACCCTCGACGGCAAGCTGACCGCCAGGAAAATGGAAGTGTTGCGTACCCTCGGCACGCCCTACACCGACGAGGACATCGCCGGTGCCCGCGACGCGGTCAAGGGCAAGACTGAAATGGACGCTCTGGTTGCCTACCTGCAAGGGCTGGGCACCATCATCAAAAGCAAACGGTGACCTTGATGGATATCGGGATGATTCGTGGCCTGGGCACCGTCGTGGTGATGGTGGCCTTCATCGGCCTGGCGTTGTGGGTATTCAGTTCTCGGCGCAAGTCCGAGTTCGACGAAGCGACCATGCTGCCCTTCGCGGATGATCCCGAAGCCAGCAAGCACGTCGAGCAAGCGCAAGCGAGCGCTTCTAGGAGTAACAAAGAATGACTACCTTCTGGAGTCTGTACGTCACCGTTCTGAGTCTGGGTACCATCTTTGCCCTGACCTGGCTGCTGCTGTCCACCCGCAAGGGCCAGCGCAGCGAAACCACCGAAGAAACCGTGGGCCACGCCTACGACGGCATCGAGGAATACGACAACCCGCTGCCCAAGTGGTGGTTCATGCTGTTCGTGGGCACCATCGTGTTCGCCCTGGGCTACCTGGTGCTGTACCCGGGCCTGGGCAACTGGAAAGGCCTGCTGCCGGGCTACCAGTACCTGGACAACGAAAACAAGGTGGCCTTTGCCAACGGCGAGTCGGGCTGGACCGGCGTGCACGAGTGGGAAAAGGAAATGGCGCGTTCGGATGCCAAGTTCGGGCCGATCTTCGCCAAATTTGCAGCGATGCCAATTGAAGAAGTGGCCAAGGATCCGCAAGCCCTGAAGATGGGTGGCCGCCTGTTCGCCTCCAACTGCTCGGTATGCCACGGCTCCGACGCCAAGGGTTCCTACGGCTTCCCCAACCTGACCGACGACGACTGGCGCTGGGGCGGCGAGCCCGAGACCATCAAGGCCACC
>NZ_QKRS01000011.1:2425-176072 GCF_024261405.1 Pseudomonas sp. FBF18
CCAGCCAGAGAAAACCGCCGAAGCGCAGTGAACATGCCCCGGCTGTGAAAAGGCCCCGCCAGTGTTGCTGGCGGGGCCTTTTTATTGGCGCAGGCCCCTTCTGCCGGCTAGCCGGCCAAGGGGCCGGATCTGCCACCCACGTGACTCAGGTCAATTGACAAGCTCCACTACACTATCGCCCGCCACTAACCAACGCGACCAAAGGTCGCACTGCACCCTGTACCGCAATGACAGGCGTATCATGCGCCCTAGAGCAGCAACAACTTCTGACTGCGGTCGGCATGTACTGGCCGCGGCACTTTTCCACTGCCGTGGGACTCAATGATGAGCAAACAGATTCCAGTACATGACGTCACCCCACCTGCCAAGAAAGATGCCGGCGGCGTCGACCTCTATGCCGCACGGGAAAAGATCTACACCCGCGCCTTCACCGGCCTGTTCCGCAACCTGCGCATGGCCGGCGGGGCCCTCCTGTTTCTGCTGTACTTCGGTACCGTCTGGCTGAACTGGGGCGGGCACCAGGCCGTGTGGTGGAACCTGCCCGAGCGCAAGTTCTACATCTTCGGCACCACCATCTGGCCCCAGGACTTCATCCTGCTCTCGGGCATCCTGATCGTCGCGGCCTTCGGCCTGTTCTTCATCACCGTGTTCGCCGGGCGCGTGTGGTGCGGCTATACCTGCCCGCAAAGCGTGTGGACCTGGATCTTCATGTGGTGCGAGAAGGTCACCGAAGGCGACCGCAACCAGCGCATCAAGCTCGACAAGGCGCCCATGAGCGCCAACAAGCTGCTGCGCAAGCTGGCCAAGCACAGCCTGTGGCTGAGCATCGGCTTCGTCACCGGCATGACCTTCGTCGGCTACTTCAGCCCCATTCGCGAACTGAGCATCGAATTCTTCACCGGCCAGGCCGACGGCTGGGCCTACTTCTGGGTCGGCTTCTTCACCCTGGCCACCTACGGCAATGCCGGCTGGCTGCGTGAGCAGGTGTGCATCTACATGTGCCCGTATGCGCGCTTCCAGAGCGTGATGTTCGACAAGGACACGCTGATCGTGTCGTACGACCCGCGTCGCGGCGAAACCCGCGGCCCGCGCAAGAAGGACATGGACTACAAGGCCAAGGGCCTGGGCGACTGCATCGACTGCACCATGTGCGTGCAGGTGTGCCCGACCGGCATCGACATCCGCGACGGCCTGCAGATCGAGTGCATCGGTTGCGCCGCCTGCATCGATGCCTGCGACACCATCATGGACAAGATGGAGTACCCGCGCGGGCTGATCAGCTACACCACCGAGCACAACCTGTCGGGGCAGAAGACGCACATGCTGCGCCCGCGCCTGATCGGCTACTTCGTGGTGCTGCTGGTGATGATCGGCCTGCTGGCCACCGCCTTCCTCATGCGCCCGCTGGTGGGCTTCGACGTGAGCAAGGACCGCGTGCTGTACCGCGAGAACGCCCAGGGCCGCATCGAGAACGTGTACAGCCTCAAGGTGATGAACAAGGACCAGCGCGACCACGTGTACGTGCTCGATGCCTCCGGCCTGCCGGACCTCAAGCTCGAAGGCGCGCGGGAGATCCGCGTGGCGGCCGGCGATATCGTCAGCCTGCCGGTACAACTGTCGATGGCACCGGAAGATCTGCCTTCGACTGCCAACGAAGTCACCTTCACCCTCAAGGACGCCGACGACAACGGCACCCAGGTCGAAGCCAAGAGCCGTTTCATCGGCCCCAACATTCGCTAAGAGAGTAGAGACATGCCTGCAAACGCCTCCAGCCCCTGGCACCACCACCTCTGGCCGTGGATCATCATCGGCGTGCTGGCCACGTCGGTGACCTTGAGCCTGACCATGGTGACCATCGCGGTGAACAACCCGGACAACCTGGTCAACGACAACTACTACGAGGCTGGCAAGGGCATCAACCGCTCGCTGGACCGCGAGCTGCTGGGGCAGAGCCTGAAGCTCAAGGCCAGCGTGCACCTGGACGAGCTGACCGGCGAAGTGGACCTGCGCCTGAGCGGTGACAGCCAGCCGCAGACCCTGGAGCTGAACCTGATCTCGCCGACCCAGCCGGAGAAGGACCGCAAGATCATGCTGACCCGCAGCGAAAGCGAGCCCGGGCGTTACCTGGGGCAGTTGAGCGACAAGGTCGAGGGCCGGCGTTTCGTCGAGCTGCTGGGTACCGAAAAGGGCCAGGTATGGCGCCTGTTCGAAGAAGAGCAAGTGGCGCACGACACCACGCTGATGCTGGGTGACGAGGCGCTGCAAGGGGCTGAACACCTCGAGAAATGAGTCGACTGCAATCGCGGGTCAAGCCCGCTCCCACAGGTTTTCGGTGCTCAGACACCCTGTGGGAGCGGGCTTGACCCGCGACAAGGTCACCACCCATCTGCGATAGATAACAATGACCAGCCCCACGCCTTGCTACCACTGCGCCCTGCCCGTCCCGGCCGGCAGCCACTTCACCGCCGTGGTACTCGGCGAACCCCGTGCATTCTGCTGCCCCGGCTGCCAGGCCGTGGCCGAAGCCATCGTCGCCGGCAACCTGGAAAGCTACTACCAGCACCGCAGCGAAGCCAGCGCCAACCCCGACGCGCTGCCCGTGCAACTGGTCGACGAACTGGCCCTGTACGATCGCAGCGACGTGCAGAAGCCTTTCGTGCGCCACACCGGCGAACTCGCTGAAACCACCCTGATGATCGAAGGCATCAGTTGCGCCGCCTGCGGCTGGCTGATCGAAAAGCACCTGCGCAACCTGCCGGCGGTGGCAGAGGCGCGACTGAACCTGTCCAACCATCGCCTGCAGGTGCAATGGGCCGACAGCCAGCTGCCGCTCTCGCAACTGTTGGGTGAACTGCGCCATATCGGCTACGCCGCCCACCCCTACCAGGCCGACCGCGCCGCCGAGCAGCTGGCCAGCGAGAACCGCACCGCCCTGCGCCAGCTCGGCGTGGCCGGCCTGCTGTGGTTCCAGGCCATGATGGCAACCATGGCCACCTGGCCCGAGTTCAACATCGACCTGAGCCCGGAGCTGCACACCATCCTGCGCTGGGTGGCACTGTTTCTCACCACGCCCATCGTGTTCTACAGCTGCGCGCCGTTCTTCAAGGGCGCCGCCCGCGACCTGCGCACCCGCCACCTGACCATGGACGTCTCGGTGTCGCTGGCCATCGGCCTGGCCTACTTCGCCGGCATCTGGACTGCCATCACCGGCAGCGGCGAGCTGTATTTCGATGCGGTGGGCATGTTCGCGCTGTTCCTGCTGGCCGGGCGCTACCTGGAACGCCGTGCCCGCGAGCGCACCGCCGCAGCCACCGCGCAACTGGTCAACCTGCTGCCGGCCTCGTGCCTGCGCCTGGATGCCGACGGCAACAGCCAGCGCATCCTGCTGCGCGAGCTGCAGACCGGTGACCGGGTCCTGGTACACCCGGGCGCGGTGCTGCCCGCCGACGGGCGCATCATCGACGGCCAGTCGAGCGTCGACGAATCGCTGCTGACCGGCGAGTACCTGCCGCAACCGCGCCAGCGCGGCGATGCGGTGACGGCCGGCACGCTGAACATCGAGAGCGTACTGACCGTGCAGGTGCAGGCCCTGGGCCAGGACACCCGACTGTCGGCCATCGTGCGCCTGCTCGAACGCGCCCAGTCGGAAAAACCTCGCCTGGCCGAGATCGCCGACCGTGCCTCGCAGTGGTTCCTGCTGTTCTCGCTGGTGGCCGCCGCGGCCATCGGCCTGCTGTGGTGGGAACTGGACCCCTCGCGGGCGTTCTGGATCGTGCTGGCCATGCTGGTCGCCACCTGCCCCTGCGCACTCTCGCTGGCCACCCCCACCGCGCTCACCGCGGCCACCGGCACGCTGCACAAGCTCGGCCTGCTGCTCACCCGCGGCCATGTGCTGGAGGGCCTGAACCAGATCGACACGGTGATTTTCGACAAGACCGGCACCCTCACCGAGGGGCGCCTGACATTGCGCGCCATCCGCCCGCTGGGGACGCTGGACGCCGACCAGTGCCTGACCCTCGCCGCCGCCCTCGAAAGCCGCTCCGAGCACCCGATCGCCCGCGCCTTCGGGCGCACCATCACGGTCGCCGACGACGTGCAGAGCACGCCGGGGCTGGGTCTTGAGGGGCAGGTGGAGAACCGCCGCCTGCGCATCGGCCAGGCCGACTTCGTGTGCGCCCTGAGCCACAGCGCAGTGCCGGCGATGCCCGACGAACCCGGGCAGTGGCTGCTGCTGGGCGACAGCCACGGGCCGCTGGCCTGGTTCGTGCTCGACGACCGCCTGCGCCACGACGCCGCCGACCTGCTGGCAGCCTGCCGTGCCCGCGGCTGGCAGACCCTGCTGCTGTCGGGCGACAGCTCGCCGATGGTGGCCAGCGTCGCCGCCGAGCTGCGCATCGACCAGGCCGTCGGCGGCCTGCGCCCGGACGACAAGCTGCAACGGCTCAAGGCCCTGCAGGCCAAGGGACACAAGGTGCTGATGCTGGGTGACGGGGTCAACGACGTGCCGGTGCTGGCCGCGGCCGACATCAGCATTGCCATGGGCTCGGCCACCGACCTGGCCAAGACCAGCGCCGATGCGGTGCTGTTGTCCAACCGCCTGGAGGCACTGGTGCAGGCTTTCGGCCTGGCGCGCCGCACGCGCCGGATAATCATCGAGAACCTGCTGTGGGCTGGCCTGTACAATGGCCTCATGCTGCCGTTCGCCGCACTGGGCTGGATCACTCCGATCTGGGCGGCGGTCGGCATGTCGGTCAGTTCGCTGATCGTGGTGCTCAACGCCCTGCGCCTTACGCGCATCCGCGAGCTGCCTGCCACCGCCCCTATCGTCGACGCCGCACACCCCGCGACGGCCTGACCCGGAGACCCCATGCCCGCGCTCTACGTCATGATTCCCGCCGCGCTGCTGATCGTCGCGATCGCCGTGTACATCTTCTTCTGGGCCGTGGACAGCGGCCAGTACGACGACCTCGAAGGCCCGGCCCACAGTATCCTGTTCGACGACCAGGACCCCAAGCACCAGGCCGCCCTGGACCAGGCCGAGCCGCGCAAGCCCGACGACAGCGGCGCCCCGCCCCATGCTTGACCTGTTGCCGCTGCTGAGTTCGGCGCTGATCCTCGGCCTACTGGGGGGCGGCCACTGCCTGGGCATGTGCGGCGGCCTGATGGGCGCACTCACCCTGGCCATCCCCAAGGCGCAGCGCAGCCGGCGCTTTCAGCTGCTGCTGGCGTACAACCTGGGGCGCATCCTCAGCTATGCCGCTGCCGGCCTGCTGCTGGGCCTGGCCGGCTGGGCGGTGGCGGGCGGCCCGCTGGCCACCGGCATGCGCGTGCTCGCGGCGCTGCTGCTGATCAGCATGGGCCTGTACCTGGCCGGCTGGTGGAGCGGCCTGACCCGCATCGAAAGCCTGGGGCGCGGCCTGTGGCGGCACATACAGCCGGTGGCCAATCGCCTGCTGCCGGTGTCGAGCCTGCCGCGCGCGCTGCTGCTGGGCGCGCTGTGGGGCTGGTTGCCGTGCGGGCTTGTCTACAGCACCCTGCTGTGGGCCGCCAGCCAGGGCAACGCCACCCACAGCGCCCTGCTGATGCTGGCCTTCGGCCTGGGCACCTGGCCGGTGCTGCTGGCCACGGGGCTGGCTGCCGAGCGCACCAGCGCCCTGCTGCGCAAGCGCGGGGTACGCGTGACGGGGGGCCTGCTGGTGATCCTGTTCGGCCTGTGGACCCTGCCGGGGCCGCACCAGCACTGGCTCATGGGGCACTGAACACCCGTTGATACAAATCAACACGCCCTGACACAACGCTCCCTAGACTCCGGACACTGCCGCCATTCCAGGGACTGCCACCATGCTCGACGCCCTCCACTGGGACCCCGACCTTATTCGCCGTTACGATCTGGCGGGCCCGCGCTACACCTCCTACCCGACCGCCGTGCAACTGCACAGCCAGGTCGGCTCGTTCGACCTGTTGCACGCCCTGCGTGACAGCCGCCGCGCCGCGCGCCCGCTGTCGCTGTACGTGCACGTGCCGTTCTGCGCCAACATCTGCTACTACTGCGCCTGCAACAAGGTGATCACCAAGGACCGCGGCCGCGCCCAGCCCTACCTGCAGCGCCTGGAGCAGGAAATCCAGCTGATCGCCTGCCACCTGGACCCGCGCCAGACCGTGGAGCAGTTGCACCTGGGCGGCGGTACACCGACGTTCCTCAGCCACGCCGAACTGCGCCAGCTGATGACGCACCTGCGTCAGCACTTCAACCTGCTGGATGATGATTCGGGCGACTACGGCATCGAGATCGACCCGCGCGAGGCCGACTGGTCGACCATGGGGCTGCTGCGCGAACTGGGCTTCAACCGTGTCAGCCTGGGCGTGCAAGACCTCGACCCGGTGGTGCAACGGGCCATCAACCGCCCGCAAAGCCTGGAGCAGACCCGCGCGATCATCGAGGCCGCGCGCACCCTGCAGTTTCGCTCGATCAACCTCGACCTGATCTACGGCCTGCCCAAGCAGAGTACCGAAGGCTTTGCACGCACCGTCGAGGAAGTGATCAAGCTGCAGCCCGACCGCCTCTCGGTGTTCAACTATGCGCACCTGCCCGAGCGTTTCAAGCCCCAGCGGCGCATCGACAGCAGCGACCTGCCGGCGCCTGCGCTGAAACTGGAAATGCTGCACAACACCATCGAGCAGCTGACCGAGGCAGGCTATCGCTACATCGGCATGGACCATTTCGCCCTGCCCGACGACGAACTGGCCATTGCCCAGGAAGAGTCGACCCTGCAGCGCAACTTCCAGGGCTACACCACCCACGGCCACTGCGACCTGATCGGCCTTGGCGTGTCGGCCATCAGCCAGATCGGCGACCTGTACTGCCAGAACAGCAGTGATCTGAACGAATACCAGAACACCCTCGGCGCCTCGCAGTTGCCCACCAGTCGCGGCCTGATCTGCAACGAGGACGACCGCATCCGCCGCGCGGTGATCCAGCAGCTGATCTGCCATTTCGAACTGGAGTTCGAGACCATCGAGCGCGCCTTCACCCTCGATTTTCGCGGTTACTTCAACGCGCAGTGGCCTGCCCTGCTGGGCATGGCCAAGGACGGCCTGATCAGCCTGGATGCCAACGGGATCAAGGTGTTGCCGGCGGGGCGCCTGCTGGTACGCTCGGTATGCATGGTGTTCGATGCCTACCTGGACCTGCACAACCGCCAGCGGTTTTCGCGGGTGATTTGAATCAGCCCATCAACTCGAACACCTTCGCGACCTGATCAAGGCTCAGGTTCTCCTGCTTCATGGCCTTGTTCAGGTTGGCGGTGGCGGTGGTGATTGCCCCCGTCAGCGTGGCGATCTCACCCTGCAGCGATGAGACCTTTTGCCGCATCTGCTCGGGGGTCAGGGAGTTGTCTCGCATGACGGCCTGCATCTGCTGCATCTTTTCAGCCAGTTGCTGCTGCAGCTTGCGGATGGTCTTGAGGGTCTGCTGGATGGTCTGGGGCAGACCGCTTTCCTCGATGTCCTTGTTGCCGCCGCTGCTTTTGGACGCCTGCAGGCCCGCCAGGGACAGGTTGACCCTGACCCCCTCCTTGGCAGGAGCCTCGGCCGGTTGGGCGCTCTGGGCACCGTCGACATTGGTCTTGGCGACAGGGGGTTTGAGTTGGGTTGCAGCGCTATTCAGAGGATTTGAATCGATAGAGAGCATGGACAGTCTTTCCTGTTAAGGACACTATTCCAGGTCATCGGCCAAACATCGCCGATCTTGAGCCCAGCACGCACCAAAAGCGCGCACGCTGGCCTGAACCCGGCCGTCTGAGTTACCCTTACGGCTTATGTGTGCTTTCCCCAGAAGGATCGAATGAAAATGTCCGAGCCAGTTAAACTGCGCCCTCACAACCAGGCCCATTGCAAGGATTGCAGCCTGGCGCCCTTGTGCCTGCCTCTTTCGCTGAATCTGGAAGACATGGACGCACTGGACGAAATCGTCAAGCGCGGGCGTCCGTTGAAAAAAGGCGAGTTTCTGTTCCGCCAGGGCGACAACTTCGGCTCGGTTTACGCCGTGCGCTCCGGCGCCCTGAAGACCTTCAGCCTGAGCGACGCGGGCGAGGAGCAGATCACCGGCTTCCACCTGCCCAGCGAGCTGGTCGGGCTGTCGGGCATGGACACCGAGGCCTACCCGGTATCGGCGCAGGCCCAGGAAACCACTTCGGTGTGCGAGATCCCCTTCGAGCGCCTGGACGAGCTGTCGGTGCAACTGCCGCAATTGCGTCGCCAACTGATGCGGGTGATGAGCCGCGAGATTCGCGACGACCAGCAGATGATGCTGCTGCTGTCCAAGAAGACTGCGGACGAGCGCATCGCCACCTTCCTGGTCAACCTGTCGGCGCGCTTTCGCGCACGCGGCTACTCGGCCAACCAGTTCCGCCTGAGCATGTCGCGCAACGAAATCGGCAACTACCTGGGCCTGGCGGTGGAAACCGTGTCACGGGTGTTCACGCGCTTCCAGCAGAACGGCCTGATCGAAGCCGAAGGCAAGGAAGTACGCATCATCGACCCGATTCAGCTGTGCGCGCTGGCCGGCGGCTCGCTGGACAGCTGACACCTGGCGCAGCAGGTATACTGGCTGGCGTTTGCCCTTCAGGATACCTGCCCCATGCCGACCGATGCGTTCGACCTCAAATCCCTGATCCGCCCGGTAACGGACTTTCCCAAGCCGGGGGTGATCTTTCGCGACATTACCCCGCTGTTCCAGTCCCCTCGGGGCCTGCGCCACGTTGCCGACCAATTCATCGAACGCTATGTCGAGGCTGACTTCAGCCATGTCGGGGCGCTGGATGCGCGCGGCTTCCTGATCGGCTCGATCATTGCCCACCAGCTCAACAAGCCGCTGATCCTGTTTCGCAAGCAGGGCAAGCTGCCGGCCGATGTGCTGGCCGAGGGTTATCAGACCGAATATGGCGAGGCGTTTCTGGAAGTGCATGCCGACAGCCTGTGCGAGGGCGATGCGGTGCTGATCATGGATGACCTGATCGCCACCGGCGGCACCCTGCTGGCAGCGGCCAGCCTGATACGGCGCATGGGGGCGGCCGTGTTCGAGGCGGCGGCGATCATCGACCTGCCGGAGCTGGGCGGCTCGCAGAAGCTGCAGGCGGCAGGGGTGCAGACGTTCTGCCTGACCGAGTTTTCGCTCAGCGAATATTGATGGGGCCGCTGTGCAGCCAATCGCGGGTCAAGCCCGCTCCCACAAGGTGTTACGCAACCCCTATAGGAGCGGGCTTGACCCGCGATTGGCCGGCACGGTCACAGCGTGATCGGCTTGCGCCCCGCGAACGAATGCGCCAGCGTTCCGCCATCTACCAGTTCCAGCTCCCCGCCCAGCGGCACACCATGGGCGATGCGTGAAGCCACCAGCCCCTTGTCCGCCAGCAGCTGCGCGATGTAATGCGCCGTGGCCTCCCCTTCCACCGTGGGGTTGGTGGCCAGGATCACCTCGGTGAAGCTGCCCTGCTCGGCAATGCGCGCCAGCAACTGCGGAATCCCGATGGCCTCCGGCCCCAGGCCGTCCAGTGGCGACAGATGCCCCTTGAGCACGAAGTAGCGGCCGCGATAACCGGTCTGCTCCACCGCGTACACGTCCATCGGCCCCTCCACCACGCACAGCAGGGTGTCGTCACGCCGTGGGTCGGCGCACTGCGGGCACAGCTCCTGCTCGGTCAGGGTGCGGCACTGACGGCAATGCCCCACCCCCTCCATGGCCTGGCTCAACGCCTGGGCCAGGCGCACGCCGCCGCTGCGGTCACGCTCCAGCAGTTGCAGGGCCATGCGCTGGGCAGTTTTCTGACCCACACCCGGCAGCGTGCGCAAGGCGTCGATCAGTTGGCGAATCAAGGGGCTGAAGCTCATGGTAAAAGGCCTGGCAGATCATCGGTTGAACGGAAAAACGACGATGGGAGCGACAACCGAATGGCTGTGCTCCCACCGAGGGTCACGCAGGCAATGCCTCAGAACGGCATCTTGAAGCCCGGCGGCAGTTGCATGCCGGCGGTCATACCGCCCATCTTTTCCTGGCTGTTGGCCTCGACCTTGCGCACCGCATCGTTCACGGCCGCTGCGATCAGGTCTTCCAGCACTTCCTTGTCTTCCTGCATCAGGCTGTCGTCCAGGCTGATGCGCTTGACGTCATGGCGACCGGTCATCACCACGCTGACCAGGCCGGCGCCCGATTGGCCGGTCACTTCGGCGTTGGCCAGCTCTTCCTGCATCTTGGCCATTTTTTCCTGCATCTGCTGTGCCTGCTTCATCAGGCCGGCCATGCCACCTTTCATCATGGGAATCACCTCGGTATCAAGTTACTTGGCACACCGCGGCAGACCGCGGTGCTGGGGTAAACGGATTAGTCGCCCTGGGCCACCAGGGCGTCGACAGGTTCAATAGTATCGTGACGCACGGTGGCGCCGAACTGCTGGATCATCTGCTGGATGAACGGATCGTTCTCGATCGACGCCTCGGCCTCGCGCTGACGGTCGGCACGCCTGCGCGACGCGGCCTGGGCCGGGGTTTCCTGCTCGGGGCGAATCAGCTCGATGCTCAGGTTCAGGGTACGCCCAAGGTGCTGGTTGAGCGCATCGTTCAGGCGCCGCTGCTGGGTGGCGTTGAACAGGGCGCTGTGCGCCGGGTCCAGGTGCAGCAGCCAGTTGTCACCGTCCATCGCGATCAGCGTGCAGTTGGCGGCGATGCTGGCGGTCATGCCCGAAATCGGCAGCAGCGGGAACATCTCCAGCCATTGCAACGCCAGGCCGGTGGCCGGTTGCGCGGCAGGCTCTGGCTCGGGCTCCGGTGCAGGCTCCGGCGCGGTCTCGCTGGCCAGCTCGTCCAGGTAGCTGTAGCCCACCGGGTCGATCTCGGCGTCGTAGTAATCTTCGTCCAGCGGTGGCTCGTCGTCGCGCTCCATGCCCGCCGGGCTATAGCTGGCGTGGTCGGCGATCGGTGGCTCATCGTGATGCGCGATGGCCGGCGCGGGCGCGGCTGGCACGGGCGCAGCAATCGCCTCGGGTTCAGGTTCGGGCTGCGGCTCGGGTTCCGGCTCGGGTTCAGGCGCCGCAGCGAGCTCGGGCGCAGGCGCGGCCGGCTCGTTCCAGGGCAGGTCGACCTCGGGCACTGGCGGCTCGGCAACCTGCGCTTGCAGCACTGGCGCAGCCTGCACCGGCGGCTCGGGTTCGGGCTGCGGGCGGGCAACAGGTTCGGCAACGGGCGTGGGCACGACCGGTGCAGCCACCACCGGCGCGGCGACCGCTGCCACCGCGGGTGGGGAGTCAGCTGTGGCCTGGCTGATCCCCGTCGACTTTAGCGTCGGTGTCGGCGCATCGACGGTGTCGGCCGGGCGGAACGCCAACATGCGCAACAGCACCATCTCGAAGCCGCCACGCGGGTCGGGGGCCAGCGGCAGATCGCGCCGGCCGATCAGGCCCATCTGGTAATAGAACTGCACATCTTCGGCCGGCAGAGCGCCGGCCAGCGCCAGCACGCGGTCACGATCACCCTGGCCGTTGTCCACCGCCTCGGGCAGCGCCTGGGCCACCGCCACGCGGTGCAGCACATTGAGCATTTCAGACAGCACGCCGTTCCAGTCCGGCCCCTGCTCGGCCAGGTGCCGCACGGCTTCGAGCAGGGCCCGTGCGTCCCCTTCGAGCAGGGCCTGGAGCACGCCATAGACCTGGCCGTGATCGAGGGTGCCGAGCATGGCGCGCACATCCGCCGCCAGCACCTTGCCTTCGCCAAAGGCGATGGCCTGGTCGGTGAGGCTCATGGCATCGCGCATCGAACCGTCGGCGGCGCGGCCCAGCAACCACAGGGCGTCGTCTTCGAACGGCACGTTCTCGACCCCGAGCACATGGCTCAGGTGCTCGACCACCCGCTCGGGGGTCATGTTCTTGAGCGAGAACTGCAGGCAGCGCGACAGGATGGTGGCGGGCAGCTTCTGCGGGTCGGTGGTGGCAAGAATGAACTTGACGTAGGGCGGCGGCTCTTCAAGCGTCTTGAGCAAGGCGTTGAACGAGTGGCTGGAGAGCATGTGCACTTCGTCGATCAGGTAGACCTTGAAGCGCCCGCGGCTTGGCGCGTACTGCACGTTGTCGAGCAGCTCGCGGGTATCCTCGACCTTGGTGCGGCTGGCGGCGTCGATCTCGATCAGGTCGACGAAGCGCCCCTCGTCGATCTCGCGGCACACCGAACAGGTGCCGCACGGTGTCGAGGTAATGCCGGTTTCACAGTTGACGCATTTGGCGATGATGCGCGCGATGGTGGTCTTGCCCACCCCGCGGGTGCCGGTGAACAGGTAGGCGTGGTGCAGCCGCTGGTTGTCCAGCGCGTTGATCAGGGCCTTGAGCACATGGGTCTGGCCGACCATTTCGCGGAACGAGCGCGGACGCCATTTACGTGCAAGAACCTGATAACTCATCGAAAACCGTCGGATAGATAGACCAAAGACCGCTAATCCTAGCGGAGCAGGGGCAAAAATGCATCCGCCGTGCATGGGCACGCCGGCCAGTCACCGTTGATCGGACAACGGCCCGGGCTGGCCGGTTGCCTGTCCTCTGACTGAACACGCGCCAGGCAAAGCTTGGTAACCTATGTGCCAATCGTGAAACAAACTGATATATGTCAGCACGACTTATCAGTCATTTCCTACAAGCTAGGCTAAGCTTTATGCCGTTCGTGCCGACCTTGTTCAAGAACGGCATCCATCGTGCAGATGCGCTGCACAGGCAGCGACAAAATAGTCAAACTTATGGCGGTATTTTTTTAACTCGGCGAAAATGCGAAAAACCAGCCCAGAAATAAACAAAATATTGACACTATCAGTTTGATATCACACATTAGCATCCTAGCAGTGTGACAGACCTTATCTGCCCCAGCAGTTGATCAGATAGCCGTAGGCCGGGATTACACATATGAGTCATGCAGACGACATTGGAAATCTGTTCACCAGGTTTGGGGCAAGTGCGGACAGCTATAAAGAAATCGACACCGAGTTCGAATACCTCGAACCCGCGCTGACGGTGGCTGAACCGATCACACCTGCTGCCGCGCCCGAGCCGGTTGCCCCGGTGGCCGCGACCCTGGCGGCCCTGAAGCTGCCGCCGACCCTGGCATCGGTGCCTGCGCCGGTACAGGCACCAGCTCCTGCGCCGGCAGTCGTTGCGGTGCCCGCGCCCGTGAAGCGTATACCGCCCGCTCCCGAACCGGCTGCACAGCCCGCCGGCGCCCCCCTGTCGCTGCGTGAACAACTCGAAGCGGCGGCTCGCCTGCGCCATGCCACGGCCCAGGGGCTGAATCAGGGTGCACTGGAGCATGCCATGCACAAACCGGCACCGACACGCCCCCAGGCCAGCATCATCGCTGTGGTTTCGGCCAAGGGTGGTGTGGGCAAGACCACCTTTGCCGCCGCGCTGGCCAAGCTGCTGGAGCGCCCGCACGGTCGCGTGGTGGCACTGGACCTGGACCCGCAGAACAGCCTCGCCAGCCAACTGATGCTGCCGCGTACCGCCCCCGGTCTGAGCCAGGCTACCGACAGCGACGAACCCTGGAGCATCCACTGCCACCCAGTGCCCGACTCGACCGCCGAATGCCTGCCATTCGGGCACGCCGACGCCACCCAGTTGCGCAGCCTGGAGCAGCGCCTGGCCAACCAGCCTAGCTGGCTGCTGCAGCAATTGGCAACGCTGGCACTGACACCCGCTGACGTACTGATCATCGACCTGCCCACCGGCGCCACCCCATGGCTTGCGCCAGTGCTGGAGATGGCCGACCAGGTGGTGGCCCTGACCCTGCCGACTCCAGCCGCCTACCGCGTGCTGGATGAACTGCAGGCCTGGCTTGCGCCCCTGCACCAGCGCAGCCCCGCGCCGCGCTGCGGCTACCTGATCAACAAGGTCGACCCCACCCGCGCGCTGGACCTGGACATGTGCCAGGTACTGCGCCAGCGCATCGGTCGCGAGCTGCTGGGCATGGTCCGTCTCGACCACAGCCTGGACGAAGCCCAGGCCTTCGAATTCGATCCGTTCGTCAAGGTGCCCGACAGCCCTGCCTGCCAGGACCTGCGCGACGTGGCGCATGCCCTTGGCGCCCACCTCGCCCATCACCACCAACAGTCCGGTACCCCATGACCGCCCCCTTAGACCAGGCGTCTGCAGTGCAGGCGCCCAACACGGTTGCGCGCTTGAATGTCTGGCTCGAACGCTTCGGGCAATGGCCCGCCCCGGTGCTGCGCGCGCTGAAGATCGGTGCCGGCCTGATCGGCGCCCTGCTGCTGGTGGCCGTGGTCACCGCCCCCCTGGAGCTGGAGCGCCAGTTCGCCTTCGCCGCCCTGTGCTTCGCCGGCCTGCTGATACTGCGCAAGCTGCCCGGGCGCCTGCCGGTGCTGGCCATGGTGGTGTTGTCGCTGGTGGCCACCCTGCGTTATGTGTACTGGCGCGTCACCGACACGCTGGGCTTCGACAGCTGGCTGGACATCGTGTTCGGCTACGGCCTGGTGGCAGCAGAGTTCTATGCCCTGGTGGTGCTGGCGTTCGGCTACATGCAGACCGCCTGGCCCTTGCAGCGCAAGCCCAAGATTCTTACCCAGGACCCCAAGGACTGGCCCACGGTGGATGTGTTCATCCCCACCTACAACGAAGCGCTGAGCATCGTGAAGCTGACGATCTTCGCCGCCCAGGCCATCGACTGGCCGCGCGACAAGCTGCGCGTGCACGTGCTGGATGATGGCCGCCGCGACGATTTTCGCGAGTTCTGCCGGCAGATCGGGGTCAATTACATCGTGCGCGCCGACAACGTCCACGCCAAGGCCGGCAACCTCAACGAGGCCCTGAAAGTCACCGACGGCGAGTACATCGCCATTTTCGACGCTGACCACGTGCCCACGCGCTCCTTCCTGCAGGTGGCGATGGGCTGGTTCCTCAAGGACCCGAAACTGGCCCTGCTGCAGACCCCGCACTTCTTCTTTTCGCCCGACCCGTTCGAGAAGAACCTCGACACGTTCCGCTCGGTGCCCAACGAGGGCGAGCTGTTCTACGGCCTGGTGCAGGACGGCAACGACCTGTGGAACGCCACCTTTTTCTGCGGCTCGTGTGCAGTGATCCGCCGCAGCCACCTGCTGGAAGTGGGCGGCGTGGCCATCGAGACGGTGACCGAAGATGCGCACACCGCGCTCAAGCTCAACCGCAAGGGCTACAACACCGCGTACCTGGCGATCCCCCAGGCTGCGGGCCTGGCCACCGAGAGCCTGTCGCGGCACATCAGCCAGCGCATCCGCTGGGCACGCGGCATGGCGCAGATCTTCCGTACCGACAACCCGTTCATCGGCAAGGGCCTGAGCTTCGGCCAACGCGTGTGCTACGTGAACGCCATGCTGCACTTCTTCTACGGCCTGCCGCGCCTGGTCTTCCTGACCGCGCCGCTGGCGTACCTGATCTTCGGCGCGCAGATCTTCCACGCCTCGGCGCTGATGATCACCGCCTACGTGCTGCCGCACATCTTCCACGCCAGCCTGACCAACTCGCGTATCCAGGGGCGCTTTCGCCATTCGTTCTGGAACGAGGTCTACGAGTCGGTGCTGGCCTGGTACATCATGCGCCCGGTACTGGTGGCGCTGATCAACCCCAAGCTCGGCGGCTTCAACGTGACCGACAAGGGCGGCATCATCGACAAGGAATACTTCGACTGGGAGCTGGCGCGCCCCTACATCATCCTGCTGACCCTGAACCTGATCGGCATGGTGTTCGGTGTGGTGCAACTGATCTGGGGCGACCCGGCCGCAGCCATCACCATCATCATCAACCTGGCCTGGACGATCTACAACGTGATCATCACCAGCGCTGCCGTTGCGGTTGCCAGTGAAACCCGCCAGGTGCGTTCCGAGCCGCGCGTGCGCGCCGAGCTGCCGATTCAGGTGCAGACCGCCGACGGCACCACCATCGACTGCACCACCGTGGACTTCTCGCAAAAGGGCGTGGGCTTCAAGCTTCCCGAGGGCCAGAGCCTGCACAAGGGCCAGGACATCCAGGTGATCCTGATGCGCAAGCAGCAGGCCTGCGTACTGCCGGCCACCGTGGTGTTCAGCCGTGGCGCCATGGTCGGGGTGCAGTTCAAGCCGCTGACCTTGCGCCAGCAGAGCGACTTCGTGCGCCTGACCTTCTCGCGGGCCGACACCTGGGCCGCAACCTGGGGTGGCAGCAAGCCCGACACCCCGTTGAGCGCCCTGCACGATGTGAGCCGCATCGGCGTGCGCGGCATCATGGACCTGGCCCAGGCGACCCTCAGCGCCCTGCGCCATCGTCGCTACAAGCGCAAGCAAGCCCCCACCCACCTCGAACCTTCGTTGGACTCGCAATGACCGTCATGCTTCATACCGACCAACAAGTGAACCTGTCGCGCCGTTCTCGCCGTCTGCTCGCCGGCTCGCTGCTGTGCCTGGGCAGCCTGCTGCAACCTGCCCAGGCCGATGAGGTCGCGGCCAGCGCAGCGGCGCCCGCCACGGAGCCCGCCGCCAGCGAAACGGCGCCGGCGGCACCGGATGCGGCCGGCGAAAAGTACCAGCTCAGCCTCAAGCAGCTGGGCAAGAACTACACCATGAGCCTGCGTGGCGTGGAGTCGACCGACACGGTCAACTTCGACGTGCGGGCCGACGAGGTGGTGACCGGCGCGCAACTGACCCTGCAATACACCTATTCGCCAGCGCTGCTCAGCGACCTCTCGCAGATCAACATCATGGTCAACGACGAAGTGGCCGCCAGCCTGCCGTTGCCCAAGGAAAACGCCGGCGTCCTGCAAAAGCAGGTGATCGACATTCCGCCGTACCTGATCACCGAGTTCAACCGGCTCGGCGTGCAGTTGATCGGCCACTACACCATGCAGTGCGAAGACCCGCTGCATTCGAGCCTGTGGGCCAAGATCAGCAACGAAAGCCAGTTGAGCCTGCAGGTCAAGCCGGTGGTGCTGCCCAACGACCTGGCCCTGCTGCCGCTGCCGCTGTTCGACCGTCGCGACCCACGCGCCCTGAGCCTGCCGTTCGTGTTTGCCGTGGCCCCCGACAACACCACCCTCGAAGCGGCGGGCGCGGTGTCGTCGTGGATCGGTGCACTGGCCAGCTACCGTGGCGCAAACTTCCCCACCAACCTGCACAGCCTGCCCGCCAGCGGCAACGCAGTGGTGCTGGTCAACACCGCCGAGGCCAACCAGGTCGAGGGCCTGACGCTGCCCGACCTCAAGGGCCCGACCCTGTCGCTGGTGAGCAACCCCAACGACCCGCACGGCAAGCTGCTGGTCATCGCCGGACGCGACAGCGCCGAACTCAAGCGCGCCGCCACCGCCCTGGTGATCGGCTACCGCAGCTTCTCCGGCCCCAGCGTGCAGATCGACACCGTCAATGCGCTGCAGCCACGCCAGCCGTATGACGCGCCCAACTGGCTGCCGACCGATCGCCCGGTGCGCCTTGGCGAGCTGATCGACCCGCGTCAGCTCAATGTGTCGGGCTACAACCCCGGCATGATCACCGTGCCGGTGCGCCTGCCACCCGACCTGTTCAACTGGCGCGAACAGGGCGCCCGGCTGGACCTCAAGTACCGCTACACCCCACAGCAGACCTCGTCCAACTCTTCGCTGCTGGTGAGCTTCAACGACACTTTCATCAAGTCGATGAACCTGCCCTCGATCGAGCGCCTGGGCGGCGGCGACAGCCTGCTGGCAGCCCTGAAGAAAGACGACAGCATCGCCCGCGAGGCGAGCATGCTGCTGCCGCTGGACTCGGTCGCCCTGCAGTCGCGCCTGCAGTTCCGCTTCATGTACGACTACATCAAGCAGGGTGAATGCCGCGACATCATCATCGACAACATGCGCGGCGCCATCGACCCGGACTCCACCCTGGACCTGAGCGGCTACGACCACTTCATCGCCATGCCCAACCTGGGCGTGTTCAAGGACAGCGGCTTCCCGTTCACGCGCCTGGCCGACCTGTCCGACTCGGCGGTGATACTGCCCGACAACGCCGGCAGCGCCGACTGGAGCGCCTACCTCACCGTGCTCGGACGCTTTGGCGACTCCACCGGCTACCCGGCCACCGCCGTCACCGTGGCCCAGGCCGGCCAGGTCGATGCCCTGGCCGACAAGGACCTGCTGGTGCTGGCTTCCGGCGACAACCAGCCACTGCTCAAGACCTGGGCCGACTACCTGCCCAGCAGGACCCAGGACGCCAGGCATTACGTGGAGTTCTCCGACCTGCCGATGCGCCTGCGCGAATGGATCAGCCCCGATCCCAAGGCCAACCTGCGCGCCGCGCGCGGTGCGCTCACCTTCACCGGCGAGAACCGCAGCTCGTACGTCACCGGGTTCGAGTCGCCGCTCAAGAGCGGGCGCAGCGTGGTGGTGCTGTCCAGCCCGCAGCCGCAGAACCTGGTGGAGGTCACCGACGCCCTGATCGGCGGCGAACAGTACACCCAGGCACTGCAAGGCAGCCTTGTGGTGATCAACGGCAGGAATGTCGAATCGCTGGTGGCCGAGCAGGCCTACTACGTGGGGCACCTGGGGCCGTTCCGTTACATCCAGTGGCTGCTGTCCCAGCATGTACCGGCGCTGCTGCTGTTGACCCTGCTGGGGGTTGCCCTGGTCAGCCTGGTGGCGTTCTTCTCGCTGCGCGCCCAGGCCAAACGTCGCCTCAACATCGAGTAATCGCATGCCTCTGCCAACCGGACACACCGCACCGTTGCCCGCCAGGCGTCCGCGCTCGCTGCTGCGCCGCCTGCTGGGCGCCAGCGCCCTTACCCTGCTGCTGCCCGGCGTGAGCCAGGCCAACAGCTGCCAGGCCGACCCCTGGCCGTTGTGGCAGGTGTTTCGCCAGCACTTCGTGCAACCCGACGGGCGCGTGCTCGATGCCAGCACGCCGCAGCAGCACAGCTCGTCCGAAGGCCAGTCCTACGCGATGTTCTTTGCCCTGGTGGCCAACGACCAGGCCAGCTTCGACAAGCTCTGGCTGTGGGCCAGCAACAACCTTGCCGGTGGCGACATCAAGCAGAACCTGCCGGGGTGGATCTGGGGCCTGGACGACAAGGGCCAGTGGCGCCTGCTGGACCACAACTCGGCCTCGGACGCCGACCTGTGGTTCGCCTACGCGCTGAGCGAGGCCGCGCGGCTGTGGAACACCCCGGCCTACAACGCCCAGGCTGCCCAGCTGCTGGCCAATATCAAGGCCCGCGAAGTGGCCGAGCTGCCGGGCCTGGGCATGATGCTGCTGCCCGGCGTGGAGGGCTTTGCCAAGCCCGATCACTTCTGGCAGCTCAACCCCAGCTACCTGCCGGTGCCGGTGCTGCGACGCCTGGCGGTGGTCGACCCCAAGGGGCCGTGGAGCCAGATCGCCCGCAGCACCGCCAGCCTGATCAAGGGCGTGAGCCACAACGGCTATGTGGCCGACTGGGTGGGCTACCGTGCCACCGGCCCGGACAAGGGCCTGTTCGTGATCGAGCCGGTCAAGGGCGAAACCGGCAGCTACGACGCCATCCGCACCTACCTGTGGGCCGGCATGACCCCGGCCAAGGACCCACTGGCCAAGCCGATCCTCGACAGCCTCGACGGCATGGCGCGCAGTGTCGCGACCCACGGCGTACCGCCAGAGAAAGTGCAGGTGCAGGCCAACACCAGCAGCGGCGATGGCCCGTTCGGCTTTTCTGCCGCCCTGCTGCCGTATTTCAAGGCGCGCCAGCAACCCTGGCTGCAGGAACAGCAGCGTGCCCGTGTCGACCAGCTGATGAGCAAAAGCCTGAGCCCCGAAGCGCTGCAGGCCAGACAACCCCCTTACTACGACTTCGTGCTGAGCCTGTTCGCCCTCGGCTTCATGGATGATCGTTACCACTTCCTCGACGACGGGAAGCTGCAACCACTCTGGGAGACTTCATGCCCTCGCGCCGCCAAACCCTAGCCATTGGGGTGCTTGCCGCCCTGATCCACAACAGCAGCTTTGCCGAGCTCAGCGAGAACGGCAAGGTCCTGCTGGAACAGGGTCAATACTGGCAGGCCCGCAAAGACACCACCCGCGCCACCGAGGCATGGCGCAAGCTGCTGCTGATCGATCCGCAGCAGGCCGACGCGTTGTACGGCCTTGGCCTGCTGGAGCTTGATGGCAATCGCCCGCAGGGCGCCAAGCGCTACCTCGACCAGCTCAGGCAGGCGCACCCCGGCGAGCGTCAGACCCTGTTGCTGCAACAGGAGATCGCCCTGCACAGCGCCGATAACACCGCGCAACTGGAGCAGGCCCGCCAACTCGCCGAATCGGGCGAGCTGGATCAGGCTGTGGCGGCATACCGCACGCTGTTCAGTGGCAGTGCACCCCAGGGCGAACTGGGCCTGGAGTTCTACAGCTACCTGGGCTACACCGCCACCGGCTGGCAGGAAGCGCGCCAGGGCCTGGAGCGCCTGCAGGGCCAGTCGCCGGACAACCCCAAGATCAAGCTCAACCTGGCCAAGCTGCTGCTGCGCAACGAAAGCACGCGGGTGGAGGGCATTCGCCGGCTGGCGTCCTATGCCAACGACCCGGTGATCGGCAGTGAATCGATCGAGGGCTGGCGCCAGGGCCTGTCCTGGCTGGGTGCGCCGCGCCCCGCCGAGGTGCCGTTGTTCGATGCCTACCTCAAGGCCTACCCGGACGACGAAGAGATCCGCAACCAGCTCAAGAGCGGTGCCCGTGCCAGCCAGGCCAGCGCCGTCCAACGCCAGAACAGCCACCTGGTGCGTGGCTTCAAGGCGCTGGACGCCAACGACCTGCCCCAGGCCGAGCAGTCGTTCCAGGCCCGTTTGCGCGAGCAGGCGCAGGATGCCGACGCCCTCGGCGGGCTGGGCATCGTGCGCCAGCGCCAGGGCCGCCTGGGCGACGCCGATGCACTGTTCAAGCAGGCCATCAGCCGTGGCAACAGCAGCCGCTGGCAAAGCGCCCTGCAAGGCAACCGCTACTGGGTGCTGCTGGACCAGGCCAATGCCGCCCGCGACGCCGGCAATCCGCAAGACGCCCGCGAGCTGCTGCAACGCGCCATCGCGATGAACCCGCGCCAGGTGCAGGGGCCTGTCAGCCTGGCCGACCTGCAGGCCGCCCAGGGTCAGTTCGACAGCGCCGAAACCACCTATCGCCAGGCCCTGAGCCTGGATGCCGGCAACCCCGATGCGCTGCGCGGGCTGGTCAGCGTGCTGGCGCAGAACGGCAAGCTGGGCGAAAGCCAGCGCCTGATCGACGGGCTCAGCGATGCCCAGCGCGAACGCCTGGGCGACCTGCGCGTGCTGCGCGCGGCCATCGCCGTAGGCCAGGCCCGCGACGCCGAGCGCAGTGGCGACCTGGCCGGCGCTCGCAAGGCGCTGGAAGAGGCCGTGCGCAACGACCCGCAGAACGTGTGGGCGCGTTACGACCTGGCGCAGGTCTACCTCAAGAGCGATGCCTCCGGCAAGGCGCGCCAGACCATCGACGAGATGCTCAAGGCCAACCCGCAGCGGGCCGAGGCGCTGTATGCCAGCGCGCTGTTCTCCAGCCGCCTGGGCGAGTGGCAGTCGGCCCAGCGCAGCCTGGCGCAGGTGCCCACGGCCCAGCGCAGCGCCGCCATGCACACCCTGGCCGAAGAGATCGAACTGCACCTGCTGACCCGCCAGGCGGCAGACCTGGCCAAACAGGGCCAGCGCCAACAGGCCATGAAGCTGCTGCAACGCGCCGAACCGGCAGCGGCCAACAACCCCGGCATGCTCTCGGCGCTGGCCGCGACCTATATCGATATCGGCCAGACCGAACATGCGCTGGGCATGCTGCGCACCGCCATTGCCCAGAGCAGCACGCCCTCCCCGTCCCTGCGCCTGGCCTATGCCGGCGCACTGCTCAAGGCCGGCGACGACGTGCAGGTGAACCAGATTCTGCGCGAGCTGCGCAGCCAGCCACTGCAGGCCGGCGACCAGCGCAGCTACGACGACCTGGTGTTCCAGTACACCGTGCGCCAGGCCGACCTGCTGCGTGAAAAGGGCGACCTGGTGGCCGCCTACGACACCCTCGCCCCGGCCCTGGCGCAACGCCCGCAAGACCCGCAGGCAGTGTCGTCGCTGGCGCGCATGTACCTGGACAACCGCAACCCGGCCAAGGCGGTGGAGCTGTTCACCCCGCTGCTGCGCCAGTACCCGGACAATGCCGACGTGCAGATGGGCGCCGCCCAGGCCTTCGTACAGGCCGGCGATGCCGACAAGGCCGAGCGCGCCGTTGAAAAGGCCCTGCAACTGGCCCCGCAGAACCCGCAGATTCTCACCAGTGCTGCCGGCTATTACCGTGGCCGCGGCAAGCTGGCCAAGGCCGAGCAGCTGTATGCCCAGGCCCTGGCCTTGCAGGCGCCGCCGGAGCAGAACGTGCTCAACCCCTTCGGCCAGGCGATTGCCGTCAACCCCTTCGTCGGCCAGCCGGGCCAGCGCAAGCAGTCGCGCCTGAGCGAAACGGTGCTGGCCGAGATTCCCGAGCCGGCACAGACCCAGGTCAGCAGCCGCGCCAACGAGGCGTTCGACGCACCGGTGCTGCTGGCCAGTCGCGACAGCGAACCTGGCCTGCGCACGGCCAGCCAGGCCACGCCGCAGCTCGCCACGCCGGCACCGGTCGACCCGCGCGCCGCGCTGCAGACCGAGCTGGATACGATTCGCGAGGCGCGCAGCCCGCAAATCAAGCAGGGTGTCACTTTCCGCGGTAACGACAGCGAATCGGGGCTGGGCAAGATTACCGATGTGGAGGCGCCGCTGGAGATCAGCGTGCCGTGGAACGACGATCGACTGGCCCTGCGCATCACGCCAGTGTCGCTGAACGCAGGGGGGGTGAAAAACGAGCTGAGCGCCAATTCGCGCTTTGGCGGGATCACCAGCGAAATGGCCAAGAACATACTCGCCATGCCGCTACCCGACCTGCTTGCAGAAGCAGAGGACTTCTACATCGACAGCCCCGGCTCGCAGAAGGACAGCGGCGTAGGCGTGGCCGTAGCCTACGAGAACCCGTCGCAGGGCCTCAAGGCAGACCTGGGCGTGAGCCCGGTAGGCTTCCTGTACAACACCGCCGTGGGCGGCATCAGCCTGGATCGCCCCTTTGCAGAAGGCAGCAACTGGCGCTACAACCTCAACCTGTCCCGGCGCTCGGTCACCGACAGCCTGACCTCCTTCGCCGGAGCCCGCGACAAGCGCACCGACCTGCAATGGGGTGGCGTAACCTCCAACGGTGGTCGTCTGCAGCTGGGTTATGACAATCAGACCTACGGCATGTACGGCTATGGTTCCTGGCACAAGCTGCTGGGTCACGACGTGGAGTCCAACACCCGCAGTGAACTGGGCAGCGGCATCTACTGGTACCTGCTCAACAATCAGGATGAACGCCTCACCGCAGGCCTGAGCGTGTCCGGGGCGCATTACGCGAACAACCAGAGCTTCTTCACCTACGGCCACGGCGGCTACTTCAGCCCGCAGAACTTCTTCTCCATCGGTGTGCCGGTCAGCTGGGCGCAGCGGGGACCGAACTTCAGCTACCAGGTGCAGGGTTCGGTGGGCATGCAGCACATCGAGCAGGACAGCGCACCGTACTTCCGCGACAGGCAGTCACAAGCGGCGCTGGAACGAATTTCCCAGGCCTTTGCCACGGACGGTACAACCCTGCGCACCACCTATGCCTCGCAGAGCAAGACCGGCATCGGCTACTCGCTGGGCGCCAGTGGCGAATACCGGCTGGGCGATGGGTTCTTCTTCGGCGGCACACTGGGTGTGGACAACGCCCGCGACTACCAGCAATGGACCGGTGGCCTGTACCTGCGCTACCTGTTCGACGACGGCCGCGGCGCCATGCCGTTGCCCGTCAACCCGTACCGTTCCCCTTATTCGAATTGATTTGCAGGAGTATCAACCATGGCTAGTTCACTTCTCGCAGGCCTGACCATTCTGATGATCGGCGACAGCCACCTGGCGACCCCCGATTACCTGATCAAGAGCCTGCACGACAACCTCGTGCAGCAAGGTGCCCAAGTGCACTCGCTGGGTATCTGCGGCGCCAATGCCGGCGACTGGCTCAAAGCCACCCCTGGCACCTGCGGCGGTGCCGAGCGCCGTGGCACCGAAAAGCCCGTGGTACTGGGCAGCAAGGCGGCCACCCGGCCGATCGGCGACCTGATCAAGGCGGACAAGCCGGACCTGGTGGTCGTGGTGATGGGCGACACCATGGCCAGCTACACCAAACCGGCCTTCCCCAAGGCCTGGCTGTGGCAGCAGACCACCAGCTTTGCCAAGGAAATCGCCAACACCGGGGCCAAGTGCGTATGGGTCGGCCCCAACTGGGGAACCGAAGGCGGCAAGTACGGCAAGACCTACGCCCGCGTCGAACTGACCTCCAAGTTCCTCGCCGCCAACGTGGCGCCGTGCGACTACGTCGACTCGCTCAAATTCTCCAAGCAAGGCGAGTGGGCCACGGTCGACGGTCAGCATTTGACCGCCCCGGGCTACCTGGCCTGGAGCAAGAAGATCAGCGAAGAGATCGTCAAGGCGCCGGTCGTGACGAGCATCAAGAAATGAAGCGCGCCCTGCACGCTGTACTGCTGGCCCTGCCCGCCGCCCTCGGCGCGGGCCTGGCCCAGGCCGAGATCGCGCTGTACCCCACCGGCCCCAGCGAAGACTCGGCGTTCTTGCGCTTCGTCAATGCGGCCCCCGGCACCCTGCAACTGGTGGCGGACGGCTCCAGGGCCAGCCTGCAGCTGGACGCGGCCAAACCGGTGTCGGCGTACCTGCCGGTACCGGCCAACAAGGCCATCAAGGGCACCCTGAGCCGTGACGGCCAGCGCTCGGCCCTGCAGCTGAGCGTTGCTCCTGGCGAATTCGCCACGGTAGTCGCCCTGCAGGACGCCAGCGGCATCCGGCAACGCGTGGTACGCGAGCAACCCGACGACTTCAATGCGCTGAAGGCTTCGCTGGCCTTCGTCAACCTCGACCCTTCCTGCCAGGGCGCAAGCCTGCGCCCTGCCGGGCGCACGGCGGACCTGTTCAAGGACGCGCCAGAGGCCAGCGTGCAGCGTAGATCGATCAACCCGGTGAAGCTGTCGGTGCAACTGGTGTGCGCCAATGCCAACGTCGGCGGCCCGGTGGACCTGGGCGAACTCAAGGCCGGCGAGCGCTACAGCGTATTGCTGCTGCCCACGGCGAGCGGCCCGCAGCTTGTGCCCGTCACGGACACGCTCTCCAACTGATCGGACGTCTTCACCACCATGGTATTCGCCTCACTCGAGTTCCTGACGCTGTTTTTGCCGATCTTCATGCTGGTGTACGCGCTGAGCCGTCCGGCCTGGCGCAACGGCGTACTGCTGATCGGCAGCTGGCTGTTCTATGGCTGGCTGAGCCCGCTGTTCCTGCTGCTGCACATGGCGCTGACCGTGGTCGCGTGGGTTGGCGGGCTGCTGGTGAACCGCAGCCATGAGGACTCGCGCGGGCGCATACGCCTGCTGGCCGCGCTGATCGTGTTCAATACGCTGGTGCTGTGCTGGTACAAGTACGCCAACATCCTGGCCGCCAACTACAACGAGCTGATCACCTATTACGGTGCATTGCCGATGGAGTGGCAGCGGGTGGCGTTGCCAGCGGGGCTGTCGTTCATCGTGCTGCAGGCGATTTCCTACCTAGTGGATGTGCACCGCCATACCGTGCCGGTAGAGCGCAGTTTCGTGAACTTCGCCACCTACATCTCGATGTTCGGCCACTCGATCGCCGGCCCGATCATCCGCTACGACTGGGTACGCCGCGAGCTCAACCAGCGCTACTTCAACTGGCAGAACTTCTCGCTGGGCGCGCGCCGCTTCATGATCGGCATGTGCATGAAGGTGCTGGTGGCCGATACCCTGTCGCCGCTGGTGGACGTGGCCTTCCACCTGGACAACCCGTCGTTCCTGGACGCGTGGCTGGGCTGCCTGGCGTATTCGCTGCAACTGTTCTTCGACTTTGCCGGCTACAGCTGCATGGCCATCGGCCTGGGCCTGATGCTGGGCTTCCACTTTCCCGAGAACTTCAACCGGCCGTACCTGGCCAGCAGCATCCAGGACTTCTGGCGGCGCTGGCACCTGTCGCTGTCGAGCTGGCTGCGCGACTACCTGTACATCGCCCTGGGCGGCAACCGTCACGGCACCTGGAACACCTACCGCAACCTGTTCCTGACCATGGCCATTGCCGGCCTGTGGCATGGCGGGGACAGCTGGAACTACGTGCTGTGGGGCTCGGCCCACGGTATCGCGCTGTGCGTCGACCGGGCCTGGAGCCGTTCCAGCCTGCCGGCGATCCCCAAGGTGCTGTCGCACACCCTGACGCTGCTGTTCGTGTGCCTGGCCTGGACGCTGTTCCGCGCCCCGGACTTTCATACGGCGCTGTCGATGTACGCCGGCCAGTTCGGCCTGCACGGCTTTGCCCTGGGCGAGGCACTGGCAGCCACCGTACGCCCGGTGCACGGCCTGGCGGCGTTGCTGGGCGTGGCGTGCATCATCCTGCCGATCTGGCAGGCACGCGCCGAGCACCGCTTCGCCAGCCGCGCGTGGTTCGTGCATGCCGCTGCCCTGTGGCCCGTGGCCGGCTTCGTGCTGTCGTTCGCGTTGATCGCCAGCCGTGATTCGGTCCCCTTCCTGTACTTCCAGTTCTGATGACGATGAAGACACCTCCTCCCAGTACAGCGCCCACGCCCCCCAGTGCACTGGCCCTGCGCACCAGCCCGATCGCCGGCGTCACCCTGGCGCTGTTCCTGGGTGCCGGCCTGCTGTCGTGTGGCTGGCTGGTGGCCAGCGACAAGCTCGAGCTGATGCCCGACAAGCACCTGTCCAATGGCCAGGTGCTGCACGGCGAAATCACCCACCGCATTGCCAAGGAGCTGGCCAAGGCGCCGCTGCCGAGCGAGGCCGCCGACCTGGAACGGGCCAGCAGTTGGCTGCTGCTGGGCGACACCGGGCCGCGGGTGCGGCCGGGCTGCACGCAGTGGCTGTTTCTGAGCGATGAACTCAAGCTCGACCGGCACGCGGCCGACAACGCCCAGGCCAAGGCCGATGCGGTGATCGCCCTGCAACGCAGCTTGCAGCAACGGGGTATCCGCCTGCTGGTGAGCGTGGTGCCGGACAAGAGCCGTATCGCCGCCAGCGAGCTGTGCGGGTTGACTCGCCCCACGGCCTCGCAGGCGCGCATCCAGCAGTGGGCGCAGAAACTCCAGGCGGCCGGCGTGACCACCCTGGACCTGACTGCCAGCCTGCAGCCGCTGGGCGCCAGTGCGTTCCTGCGTACCGATACCCACTGGAGCGAAGCCGGCGCCCAGGCCGCCGCGCAGGCCATTGCCGAGCAGGTCAAGGGCATGGGCTTGAGCGCCACCCCCAGCAAGACCTTCGACACCCGCCAGGAGCCTCTGGCACCGCGCCCCGGGGACCTGGTGCGGCTGGCCGGCATCGATTGGCTGCCAGTGGCCTTGCAGCCGCCGCAGGAACAGGTGGCGCCAACGGTCATCACCGAGCGGGCCGAGGCCGTCAGCGATGCGGGCGACAATCTCGATGACCTGTTCGGCGACGACAACCTGCCGAACGTCGCGCTGATCGGCACCTCGTTTTCGCGCAACTCGAGCTTTGTCGGCTTTCTGCAACGTGCCCTGTCGGCGCCTGTGGGCAACTTCGCCAAGGACGGCGGCGAGTTCTCCGGAGCCGCCAAGGCCTACTTCGACAGCCCGGCGTTCAGGCAGACGCCGCCACAGCTGGTGATCTGGGAGATACCCGAGCGCGACCTGCAGACGCCCTATGCGGGTGACGTGCAGCTGCCCCCCAAGCCATGACGCACCACGCCCGCTGCGCGCGTTGACACGGCGCGGCGGGCGCTGGCGAATGCTCAGGCAAGCTTTTTCAGATCTGCCGCTGAATCGAACGTGGTGAAGTGGTAAATGCCGTGGATCTTCTCCAGCTGGCAACACCAGCCCTCCTGCTCGCCGGCTTGCACCACGAACCTCAGTTCTTCGATACCCGCCATATTGGCGGCAGCTTCGAGCAGGGTCTTGACGCGCTTTTCGACAAGGGCGTCGTAGGCCAGTTCGTATGACTTCTCCCAGGTGGCGTCGGCATTGCGAAATCGCTTCCAGTTATCGTCCTTGAGCACCTTGCAAAAGGCCACGCGCTGAACTTCGCCAGTATTGGACAGGTCGAGGGACAACAGGCAGAGGGTCATGGTGGGCTCCCATAAGCAGTGAAATTCCCTTGCAACCTAGTCACTCACTTTTCATCCATCAATGCTAAATGGCCATCACCTGAGAGTTAAAATAATTCAAGAATTTACCAAAAAACAGCAACTAAACAACTTAGCCAAGGCCATGTAGGAAAGTTACTACGCAAAGAAACACGAGCTATAAAGTCTTTTTATGGAACAAAGGGCTTTCAGGCACTTTAAAATAAACAGAAACATTCAAAGGCGTGCCGTTTCGGCGCAATTACAGCGTCTTGAAGCGAGCGCTGCGCTTCTGCAATCATGCCCGCCGGGCGCTGCCAGCGGGCAGCGTCGTCCCTTAGCGCACCGCACAAAGGAATGACTCAATGATCAGGGTATTGCTTTCGCTGGACCTCACCAACAAGGAATCGGAACGAGACAACTTCAACAACTTCCTGGCAGAACAACAATGGAAGAAGTTGGCTGGTGTGAATACCGTCTGGGCCATCGAGTATGATGATTTCAGCCAGACCAACGAGCAACATGTGACAAACGTCAAAAGAGACCTGTCCAAAGTGCTGCTCACCGCGGCACGGGAATTCAAACCGGACCGTATTACCTACGTTGCACAGATAGCCAACATTGAATGTATCGGGCGCTATATCTACCGGGAGGGTGGCGATTACAAGGCGTTCATTTACGAGCCCTGCTGATAGCGCTGAAGAGAGTGAGGTGTCTGCGACAGTGATCCGGTCGCAGGCATTTTTCGTGCGCGCGAAGGGAAAGCAGTGCACTGCATGCGTATTCGGGGGAAAGGGAACTGGATAGAGGCGGCCCCTGGCAGACAAGGGCTTGCGTTATGGAGGCAACCCCACCAGCCACACCCCGGCACACGATGTTCCCGCTGTGGCTGCTCCCTTCCGGGCCTGACCAGGTTTACGGGTAATCGTTGCGGGGGGACCGATGGGGTCACCATAACGATGCTCGCCTGGCAGCGAGCGGGGCCATTGTACCGGTCTGACGCGAAGTTACAACCTCTGTACCGTGAAAAAACCACTCTGGCTCAAGGACTTGTGACTGCCGCCGGGGCATCGCCCTGGATCACGCAGTGAATGAAGTGCAGCTTGGCCACCACCGGCGCACTCAGCACGAACGGGTAGAAGTCGGTCTGGCCCATGCTGCGTGACAGCTCGTTGAGCATCGCCGACAGCTCCACCCAGGCATTGATGAACGCCAGGAACGCAGGCGCCCCAGGGTGCTCGGGCTGGTACAAGCTGCGGGCATCGAACGGCGGATAGTCCAGGTCCATCACCGAGGCGTCCATGCCCAGCGCAAGGGCGGTGTCCACCGCATCGGTCATGTGCAGGTAGTGCGCCCAGGTTTCGGCCCAGTCCTCCCAGGGGTGCATGGTGGCATAGGCGCTGACGTGGGCGACGGTCCAGTCCAGCGGTGCACCTTGCTGGTAGTGGCGCTCCATGGCCTGGGCGTAGCTGGCGCGCTCGTCGCCGAACAGGCGGCGGAAGTCCTGCAGCCAGGCGCTGCTGGCCACCAGACGGTCCCAGTAGTAATGCCCGATCTCGTGGCGCAGGTGGCCCAGCACGGTCCGGTAGGGCTCCTGAAGCTGTACGCGCACCTGCTCGCGCCAGTCGTCGTCGGCTTCGCGGATATCCAGGGTGATCAGGCCGCCAGCGTGGCCGGTGGTGGGGGGATTGCCGGCAATGTCGATGCCGATGAAGTCGAAGGCGATGCCCTCGCCGGCTGCGCCTTGCTTGGGCGTGACCGGCAACCCCAGGTGCAGCAGTTGCGCAATCAGGCGGCGCTTGGCGGTTTCCAGCTTGCGCCAGCGCAGGTGGTTTTCGGTGAACGACAGGTCGGGGATGGTGCGGTTGAGGCGACAGGCCAGGCAGAACGCTTCGGGGTCGTCGACAGCCAGCAGCCAGTTGCAGCAAGCCGGGGTGTCGAGGTTGGCGCAACGCTTGAGCGGGCCGAGTTCTGGCTGGCCGTCCAGGTACCATTGGCCGTCCACAGCGGCCGGCAGCAATGTGCCGACATGGTGGGTATCGGGCCAGTAGCCCAGCGACGCCTGGCAGGCCAGGCATTGGCTGTTGCGAAAGAACACGGACTGTCCGCACTCGCATTGCCACACGCGCGTGCTGCGGCGTGCCTGGCTGACGAAGGGTGCGGCGATACGGGCGACAAGCTGTTCGAAGAATGGGTACATGGGGCCACCTCCTGGCTGGAGCCTAGCCTACACCATGTGCGTGACAGCGCTTGCGGTGTGCCTGACGCACCGTGCGCTCAGGTGTTGCGAGCGCTTCGCGCTCGATCGCGGGTCAAGCCCGCTCCCACGCCCTTCGGGCAGAAGCGGGCCGCGTGACCGCTACACCGCTATGCCCTGCTCCGACAGAAACGCCACGAACGCATCCTCATCCAACACCCTGAGCCCCAGCTCAGTGGCCTTGGCCAACTTGGAGCCTGCCCCCGGGCCCGCCACCACGCAGTGGGTCTTGGCCGAAACAGACCCCGCCACCTTGGCCCCCAGGCTCTCCAGCTTGTCCTTGGCGACATCCCGGCTCATGCGCTCCAGCGAACCGGTCAGCACCCAGGTCTGCCCCGCCAGCGGCAAGCCCTGGGCAACCTTCTTCTCGCTCTCCCAGTGCATGCCGAACTCGCGCAGTTGCGCCTCGACGCTGCGCGCCAGTGCCTGATTGGCCTCGACCAGGAAGAACTCGCGCACCGCATCAGCCTGCTTGGCTGCCAGCGCCTGGCGCAGGTCGATGCCGTCGGCGGCAATGATGCGCTCAAGGCTTTGCAGCTTGGCCACCAGCTTCTCGGCACCCGTCGGGCCGACAGAAGGGATGTCGAGCTTGGCGATCAACCCGGCCAGGGTCGTACTGGCCGCGAACTCGGCGGCCAGCTCGCCCTCCTCCTGCAACTGCAGGCCGTTCTCGAGCAGTTGCGCGATGACGCTGCGGTTATGTTCGTCCTCGAAGAAGTTGTGGATCTCGTGCGCCACTTCCAGGCCGATATCCGGCAGGTAGGTCAGCACCTGCGGCAACGCCACCATCACGCGCTGCAACGAGCCCAGCGAGCGCGCCAGCACCTTGGCGGTCTCCTCGCCCACATCCGGGATGCCAAGGGCGTAGATGAAGCGTGCCAGGCTCGGGCGCTTGCTGTCGGCAATGGCAGCCAGCAGCTTGTTGCTGGACACCTCGGCAAAGCCTTCGAGGTCGACGATGTCTTCGAATTTCAAGCGGTACAGGTCTGCCGGCGAGGCAATCAGCCCTTCATCCACCAACTGCTCGACGCTCTTCTCGCCCAGGCCCTCGATGTCCATGGCGCGGCGCGACACGTAGTGGATGATCGCCTGCTTGAGCTGCGCGCGACAGGCCAGGCGGCCGACGCAGCGGTACACCGCGCCTTCGCTGACGGTTTCCTTGCCCTTGCTGCGCTTGACCAGCTGGGTGCGCTCGACCTGCGAGCCACACACCGGGCACTGGGTAGGGATGTGCACCGCACGCGCATCGGCCGGGCGACGCTCGGTGACCACCTGCATGACCTGCGGGATGACATCACCGGCACGGCGGATGATCACCGTATCGCCGATCATCACCCCCAGGCGCGCCACTTCGTCCATGTTGTGCAAGGTGGCATTGGCCACGGTCACGCCGGCCACCTTGACCGGCTTGAGCCGTGCGACGGGGGTTACCGCACCGGTGCGACCAACCTGGAACTCGACGTCGAGCACCTCGGTCAGCTCTTCCATGGCCGGGAACTTGTGCGCTATCGCCCAGCGCGGCTCACGGGCACGAAAGCCCAGTTCGCGTTGCGAGGCCAGGCTGTTGACCTTGAACACCACCCCGTCGATCTCGTAGGGCAGCGCGTTGCGCCGCTCGCCGATGTCACGGTAGTAGTCCAGGCATTCCTTGATGCCGGCGGCATGCCGCAGTTCGCGGCTGATGGGCATGCCCCAGCCCTTTAGCTTTTCGAGGGTGCCGATGTGGGTGTCGGCGATGGCCTCGGACACCTGGCCCACGCCATAGCAGCAGAACTCCAGGGGGCGGCTGGCGGTGATCTTCGAATCGAGCTGGCGCAGGCTGCCGGCGGCGGCGTTGCGCGGGTTGGCGAAGGTCTTGCCGCCGATCTCGGCCTGGGCTGCGTTCAGCCGTTCGAAGCCCTCCTTGCTCATGAACACTTCGCCGCGCACCTCCAGCACCGCCGGCCAGCCCTTGCCCTGCAGCTTGAGCGGCACGTTGCGGATGGTGCGCACGTTGACGCTGATGTCTTCGCCGGTGGTGCCGTCGCCACGGGTGGCGCCCTGCACCAGCAGGCCGTCACGGTACAACAGGCTGACCGCCAGGCCGTCGAGCTTGGGTTCGCAGCTGTAGTCCACCGCCGCCCCTGCGCCGAACAGGTCGCCGGTCGGCAGGTCGAGGCCTTCGACCACGCGCCGGTCGAACTCGCGCAGGTCATTTTCCTCGAAGGCGTTGCCCAGGCTCAGCATCGGCACCTCGTGACGCACCTGGGTGAAGGCCGAGAGCGCCGCGCCGCCCACCCGCTGGGTGGGGGAATCGGGGGTGACCAGCTCGGGGTGTTCGGCCTCAAGGGCCTGCAGCTCGCGGAACAGGCGATCGTATTCGGCGTCCGGGACGCTTGGCTCGTCGAGCACGTAGTAGCGGTAGTTGTGCTGGTCGAGTTCGGCGCGCAGTTCGAGGATGCGGGTTTGGGCGGTCATGTGTGTCGTCTCTTGCAAAGCAAAAGAGCAGCTCGGGGCTGCTCTTGGCGTTCAAATCGGTGGATCGGCGGGGCAGCTTTCGCCGGCAAGGCCAGCTCCTGCAGGGAGCGGCCATACCTGTCAGCGTTTCTGGGTCAGGGCGCGGCGCTCGAACTCGACGATGCGCTGGCGGTAGTGTTCGATGGTCTGCGCGGTCATCACGCTGCGCTGGTCATCCTTGAGCTCGCCGTTCAGTTCATGGGCCAGCTTGCGCGCCGCCGCCACCATCACGTCGAACGCCTGCTTGGGATGGCGCGGGCCCGGCAGGCCAAGGAAGAAGCTGACCGCACGGGTGCTGAAATGGTCGATGTCGTCCAGGTCGAACACCCCAGGCTTGACCGCGTTGGCCATGGAAAACAGCACTTCGCCATTGCCGGCCATGCTTTCGTGACGGTGGAAGATGTCCATCTCGCCAAAGCGCAGGCCGCTTTCCAGGATGTTCTGCAGCAGCGCAGGGCCCTTGAAGCCGCTCTCGTCGCGGGCAATCACGCTGATCACCAGCACTTCCTCGACCGGCGGCAGGTCCTTGCCTTCGCTGGCACCGAAGCCGGTGCTCTTGGGGCTTTCGTCCGGGAAGTCGTCGTCGGCGTTGCCGAACAGGTCAGGCTCGCGTGGCTCGGCCGCCAGGTTCAGGTCGCCCTGCTGCGGCTCGCTGGTACGCTTGGCACGCTTGGCCCCCTTGCCCACCTTCGGCTCGCGCTGCTCGCGCGCAGCCGTCATCGACGGCAGGTCGTGCTCGTCGAGCTGGGGCTCCTTGTGGTCGTCAAGCACCCGCGGCGGGCCCAGCACTTCGGCGCTGGTCTCTTCGTCCGGCAGGTTGGAGAAGCTGCGGTCCAGACGGAATTTCAACTTGCCCTTGCCGCCGCGCATGCGACGCCAGCCGTCAAAAAGAATACCGGCAATGACTATGATGCCGATGACGATCAGCCACTCGCGCAGACCGATTTCCATGTAATCCCGTGCCTCTGTGAAAAATGCTGAAAAATAAAGGGTTTAAACCCCTTTAAAACGTGGCGCCAACTCTATGTTCTGACAGGCGTTTTACCCACGCATAGAAAAATTTACATTAAGCTAGCACGACCAAAGATAACTTTACACCGTCTGTCGCAACTGACAGGGGCATTTGCTGCAAGTTCGTGCGTTGTATCCGTTTTTCAGGCGTCGACCATGGCCATCGCCTCCTCCACGTCCACCGCCACCAGCCGCGAGCAACCGGGCTCGTGCATGGTCACCCCCATCAGTTGATCGGCCATTTCCATGGCGATCTTGTTGTGGGTGATATAGATGAACTGCACGGTCTGGCTCATCTCCTTGACCAGGCGCGCATAGCGTCCGACGTTGGCATCGTCCAGCGGCGCATCGACTTCGTCGAGCATGCAGAACGGTGCCGGGTTCAACTTGAAGATGGCAAACACCAGGGCCAGGGCCGTCAGCGCCTTCTCGCCGCCCGAGAGCAGATGGATGGTGCTGTTCTTCTTGCCCGGCGGGCGCGCCATGATCGTTACCCCTGTATCGAGTAGATCTTCGCCCGTCAGTTCCAGATAAGCGCTGCCACCACCGAAAACTTTTGGGAAAAGTGCCTGTAATCCGGCATTTATCTGATCAAAGGTATCCTTGAAGCGGTTGCGTGTTTCCTTGTCGATCTTGCGAATCACGTTTTCCAGGGTATCGAGGGCCTCGACCAGGTCGGCATCCTGGGCGTCGAGGTAGCGCTTGCGCTCGGACTGCTGCTGGTACTCGTCGATGGCCGCCAGGTTGATCGCGCCCAGGCGCTGGATGCGCGCATCGATGCGCTCCAGCTCAAGTTCAGCCTCCTGCTCGCTGGCCTCGGCCAGCAAGGTCGCCAACACGCCTTCCAGATCATAGCCGTCAGCCTGCAACTGTTCCTGCAGGGCCTTGCGCCGCACACTCAGCCCCTGCCATTCCATGCGGTGCTGTTCGAGCTGACCGCGCAGCAGCTGGGATTGCTGTTCGGCCTGGGTACGACGCTTTTCGGCCTCGCGCAGTTCGCGGTCGGCCTCGTCCATGTGCAGGCGCGCCTGACGCATTTCCTCGTCGACACTCATGCGCTTTTCCAGCAGCGCCTCGAGCATCATGCGCAGCTCTTCGAGGGGCGCCTCGCCCTCCTCCAGGTTCAGGCTCAGTTGTTCACGTTTTTCGTTCAGGCGCTCCGACTGCAGCTCCAGGCGCTCGAGGGCCTGGCGCGTGGAGTCGTGCTGGGCACGCAGCGAGCCCAGGCGCACCGCCAACTGATGGGCGTGGTCCTTGTGCTGGCGGGCTTCCTGGCGCACGCGGTCGAGGCGTTCGCGCAGGTTGTCGCGCTGGGCCAGCAAGGCCTCGCGCTGTTCGGTGTCGTGGGCCATCAGGTCGAGGGCTTCCTGCAGGTGCAGGCGCGACTCGCCCAGGCTTTCGTGTTCGATGGCGCGCTGTTCCAGCAGCTCGGCCAGCTCTTCTTCAAGGCGCCGGCGGCGCAATGTCAGCTGCTCGGCGCGGGCCTTGCCGGCCGACAGACGGGCCTTGAGCTCACCTTGCTGGCGGGCTTCTTCCTGGGTGCGACGACGCAGTTGTTCACGGCTGTCTTCCTGCACGCGCTGCTGTTCACGCAGGGCCAGCAACTGCGCTTCGAGCTGCTCCAGGGCAGCTTCCTGCTCCAGACGCTCCAGGCCCAGCAGCTCAAGCTCCTGCCCGCGGGCCAGCACGCCGCCCTGGGCATCGTTGCCTCGGCTGACCCGCAGAAAGTGGCGCCCCACCCAGTAGCCGTCGCGGCTGATCAGGCTTTGGCCGTCGGCCAGCTGGCCGCGCAGGCTCAATGCCTGCTCGAGGCTCTCGACCGGCTTGACCTGGCCCAGCCAGGGGGCCAGGTCAACGCCGCCCTGTACTTTGTCCAGCAGGCTGCCGGCAAGGCGCTTGCCGGTGCCGGCGGCCTCCAGCAGACGCAACTCGCCCTGCTCGAAGCCCGTCAGGTCGAGCCCGGCCAGGTCGTCCACCAGTACCGCGTGCAGGTCGGCGCCCAGCACGGTTTCCACCGCCAGCTCCCAACCCGGCTCCACGCGCAGGCCTTCAGCCAGGCGTGGGCGTTGCTCCAGGCCCTGCGCGCGCAACCAGTCGAGGGTACCGCTGCCTGGGTCCAGCGCGGCCTGCTGCAAGGCTTCGAGCGATGCCAGCCGGCCACCCAGGCGCTGCAGTTCACCCTGGGCCTGCTGCTGCGCCTGGGCGGCCTGCTGCAATTGCTCGCGCAGCGCGTCGAGGCGCTCGATCACCTGCTGTTCTTCCAGGTGCAGGTCTTCGAGCAGCAATTCGCTGCTGGCCAGTTGTTCGTTCAGTTCCAGGATGGCCGCATCTTCAGGGTCGGCGCTCAACTGGTCGCGTTCTTCGCCCAGCTTGCGCTGGCGCTCCGAGACGCGCTCCAGGCTCTGCTCCAGCTGCTGGATGCGCGACTGCTGCACCTCGGCCTGGCGGCGCGGCTCGGCGGAGCGGGTGTTGAAGCTGTCCCACTGCTCCTGCCAGCCATGCATGGTGGTCTCGGCTTCCTCAAGGGTCGCGGCGGCCTCCTCGGCTGCCGCCAGCGACAGTTCCTGCTCGGGCTCGATCATCTCCAGCTCTTCGCCCAGGGTCGCCAGCAAGGTACGGTCGTGGCCCAGGTGCGATTCGGTTTCCAGACGCGCGCGTTCAGCTTCCTTGAAGTCATCCTGCAACTGGCGCAAGCGCTGCTGGCCGTGCTGGATGTTCTGCTCGACCCGGGCGATGTCGCCGCCTACCGAATAGAAGCGCCCCTGGACCAGGTTGAAACGCTCCGACAGGTCGTGGTGACCGTCGCGCAGGCGCTCGATGCTCGCATCGGCATTGCGCTGCTCGGCCACCAGGGCCTCGAAGGCCACTTCCTGGTCGCCGATGATCGCCTCGCGCTGGCCCACCTGATCGTTCAGCGCACGCCAACGCAGGGCCGCCAGCTGGGCCTTGAGCTGACGCTCCTCGGCCTTGTATTCCTTGTATTTCTCCGCTGCCTGGGCCTGGCGGTGCAGGCGTTCGAGCTGACGTTCCAGCTCTTCGCGCAGGTCGGTCAGGCGTTCCAGGTTCTCGTGGGTGCGGCGGATGCGGTTTTCGGTTTCGCGGCGGCGCTCCTTGTACTTGGAGATGCCGGCGGCCTCTTCGATGAAGTTGCGCAACTCTTCGGGCTTGGCCTCGATCAGCTTGGAGATCATGCCCTGCTCGATGATCGAGTAGCTGCGCGGGCCCAGCCCGGTACCCAGGAAGATATCGGTGATGTCGCGCCGACGGCACTTGGTGCCGTTGAGGTAATAGGTGTTCTGCGCGTCGCGGGTCACCTTGCGCCGGATCGAGATCTCGGCATAGGCGGCATACTCGCCCACCAGGGTGTTGTCACTGTTGTCGAACACCAGTTCGATACTGGCCTGGCTGACCGGCTTGCGGCTGGTGGAGCCGTTGAAGATGACGTCGGTCATCGACTCGCCACGCAGGTTTTTCGCCGAGCTTTCGCCCATCACCCAGCGCACCGCATCGATGATGTTGGACTTGCCGCAGCCATTGGGGCCGACCACGGCCGCCATGTTGCTGGGGAAGTTGACGGTAGTCGGGTCGACGAACGACTTGAACCCCGCCAGGCGAATGCACTTGAGGCGCATGCTCAGCCAGCAACCAGCGAGGACAGCACCAGCGTGCAGCTGCGCTCGCAGTACTGCGTCAGCACCTCGCGGATACGCGGCAGGTCGCCACCCACCACCGCTTCGAGCAGTTGGGCGAACAGCACCAGGAAGTCGTTCATGTTGGCCTTGCGCTGGTCCAGCGCCAGGTAATAGGTGCGGCTCATGGCCGGCTGCAGGTTCTCGACGGTTTCCTGCAGGTAGGGGTTGTTGGCGAACGGGTACGCGGCGCGCATCACCGCGAAGCTCTCTTCGACGAAGGCCTTGATGTCCTGGCGCGCACTGGCGGCGTGCAGACGCTGCTGGATGACCAGAAACGGTGCAAGTTCGGCTTCGCTGCGCGGCGCGCTGGCCACGGCATTGCCCAGCAGGATGTACAGCTCGCTCATCAGGGTGCAGAGGCTGCGCACGTTGTGCTCGTTGAGCGCCGTAACCTGCGCGCCACGGCGCGGCAGGATGGTCACCAGGTGCCTGCGCTCGAGTATCAGCAGTGCCTCGCGCACCGAGCCACGGCTGACATTGAGCGCCTGGGTGACCTTCTGTTCCTGGATGCGCTCGGCAGGTTTGAGCTCACCGCGGATGATCCGCTCGGCCAGGTAATGGGCAATTTGCTCGGAGAGGCTGTCCGGCGCCTTGAACGTCATGGTTTTCCTTCAAAATCATTGAACTGTGCACAAGCGCCGATTGTAGCGCACTTGCCTGCACCTCGCGCAGCGGCACAGGCACGCAGTTGGCACGATTGAAGCAAAACAATCGTCAACCCGGCCCCGGTTCTATGCTGAATACAGAGGCTATCGAGGATGACAGGATCAGCACGCACAAAAAGCTGACCTTGAAGTCAGAAAGCAGTTGACCGGCAAGTCAAGTCTGCCTACAGTCGACCCCGTCCACTCAACAACAATAATTCGCTTGTGAGGCCTTCCGTGATCCAGTTTCTACTCAACCAGGAGCTGCGCAGTGAGCATGCCCTGGACCCCAACCTGACGGTGCTCGAGTACCTGCGCGAGCACCTGGGCAAACCCGGTACCAAGGAAGGCTGCGCGAGCGGCGATTGCGGCGCCTGCACCGTCGTGGTCGGTGAACTGGCTGCAGATGAACACGGCCGGCAGCACCTGCGTTATCGCAGCCTCAATTCGTGCCTGACGTTCGTCTCGTCCCTGCATGGCAAGCAGCTGATCAGCGTCGAAGGGCTCAAGCACCAGGGCAAGCTGCACAGCGTGCAGCAGGCCATGGTCGACTGCCATGGCTCGCAATGCGGCTTCTGTACCCCGGGCTTCGTGATGTCGCTGTTTGCCCTGCAGAAGAACAGCGACGCCCCCGACCTGCACCGCGCCCAGGAGGCCCTGGCCGGCAACCTGTGCCGCTGCACCGGCTACCGGCCGATCCTGGCAGCCGCCGAGCAGGCCTGCTGCCAGGCCGCCCCCGACCAGTTCGACAGCGCCCAGGCACAGACCATCGCCCGGCTCCAGGCGATTGCGCCCAAGGAAACCGGCGAACTCAACAGCGGCGACAAGCGCTGCCTGGTGCCGCTGACCGTGGCCGACCTGGCCGAGCTGTACGGCTCGCACCCCGAAGCCCGCCTGCTGGCCGGCGGCACCGACCTGGCGCTGGAGGTCACGCAGTTCCACAAGACCCTGCCGGTGATGATCTACGTGGGCAACGTCGCCGAGATGAAGCGGGTCGAGGCCTTTGACGATCGCCTGGAAATCGGCGCCGCCACACCGCTCACCGACTGCTATGACGCGCTGAGCCGTGAATACCCCGACTTCGGCGAACTGCTGCACCGCTTCGCCTCGCTGCAGATCCGCAATCAGGGCACCCTGGGCGGCAACATCGGCAACGCCTCGCCGATCGGCGATTCGCCGCCCCTGCTGATCGCCCTGGGTGCGCAGATCGTGCTGCGCCGGGGTCAGGACACACGCACCCTGGCGCTGGAAGACTATTTCATCGACTACCGCATCACCGCACGCCAGGAAAGCGAGTTCATCGAGAAGATCATCGTGCCGCGGGCCAACCTGGCCTGGGCGTTCCGGGCCTACAAGGTGTCCAAGCGACTGGACGACGACATTTCGGCGGTGTGCGCCGCCTTCAACCTGCGCATCGACAACGGCGTGGTGGCCGAGGCCCGTATCGCCTTCGGCGGCATGGCCGCCATCCCCAAGCGCGCCCGCGCCTGTGAAGCCGCCCTGCTCGGCAAGCCGTTCAACCAGGCCGGTATCGAGCGCGCCTGCCAGGCGCTGGGCGAAGACTTCACCCCGCTGTCGGACTTCAGGGCCAGCAAGGAATACCGCCTGCTCGGCGCGCAGAACCTGCTGCGCAAGTACTTCATCGAACTGCACACGCCGCACATCGAAACCCGGGTGACCGCCTATGTCTAACCATCCTCACGTGGCCAGGAGCCAGGCCGAACTGGCCGAGCTGTTCGCCCAGGGCCTGACCAGTGGCGTCGGGCGCAGCATCAAGCACGACAGCGCCGACAAGCATGTGTCCGGCGAGGCGGTGTATATCGATGACCGCCTCGAATTCCCCAACCAGTTGCATGTGTACGCTCGCTTGTCGGACCGCGCCCATGCACGGGTGCTGAGCATCGACACCCGCCCGTGCTACGCCATCAAGGGCGTGCGTATCGCCATCACCCACGAAGACATCCCGGGCCTGAAGGACATCGGCCCGCTGCTGCCGGGCGACCCGCTGCTGGCCATCGACACCGTCGAGTTCGTCGGCCAGCCGGTGCTGGCCGTGGCCGCCTGCGACCTGGACACCGCCCGCCGCGCAGCGATGGCCGCGATCATCGAATACGAAGACCTGGAGCCGGTGCTGGATGTGGTTCAGGCCCTGCGCAAGAAGCATTTCGTGCTCGACAGCCACACCCACCAGCGCGGCGATTCGGCCACCGCGCTGGCCAGCGCCCCGCATCGGGTGCAGGGCACCCTGCATATCGGCGGCCAGGAGCACTTCTACCTCGAAACCCAGATCTCTTCGGTGATGCCCACCGAGGATGGCGGCATGATCGTGTACTGCTCCACGCAGAACCCCACCGAGGTGCAGAAGCTGGTGGCCGAAGTGCTGGACGTGCCGATGAACAAGGTCGTGGTGGACATGCGCCGCATGGGCGGCGGCTTCGGCGGCAAGGAAACCCAGGCCGCCAGCCCCGCCTGCCTGTGCGCGGTGATCGCGCGCCTGACCGGTCAGCCGACCAAGATGCGCCTGCCACGGGTCGAGGACATGCTGATGACCGGCAAGCGTCACCCCTTCTATATCGAATACGACGTGGGGTTCGATGACAGCGGCCGCCTGCATGGCATCAACCTGGAACTGGCCGGCAACTGCGGCTGCTCGCCGGACCTGTCGGCCTCGATCGTCGACCGTGCGATGTTCCACTCCGACAACGCCTACTACCTGGGCGACGCCACCATCAACGGCCACCGCTGCAAGACCAACACCGCGTCCAATACCGCCTACCGCGGCTTTGGCGGCCCGCAGGGCATGGTTGCCATCGAAGAGGTGATGGACCGCATCGCCCGCCACCTGGCACTGGACCCGCTGGCAGTACGCAAGGCCAACTACTACGGCAAGACCGAGCGCAACGTCACCCACTACTACCAGACGGTCGAGCACAACATGCTCGAGGAGATCACCGCCGAGCTCGAAGCCAGCAGCGACTACCAGCAGCGCCGCGAGTCGATCCGCCGCTTCAACGCCAACAGCCCGGTGCTGAAAAAGGGCCTGGCGCTGACCCCGGTGAAGTTCGGCATCTCGTTCACCGCCAGCTTTCTCAACCAGGCCGGTGCGCTGGTGCACATCTACACCGATGGCAGCATCCACCTCAACCATGGCGGCACCGAGATGGGCCAGGGCCTGAACACCAAGGTGGCCCAGGTGGTGGCCGAAGTGTTCCAGGTGGACTTCAGCCGCATACAGATCACCGCCACCAACACCGACAAGGTGCCCAACACCTCGCCCACGGCGGCCTCCAGCGGCGCCGACCTGAACGGCAAGGCGGCGCAGAACGCGGCCGAAATCCTCAAGCAGCGCCTGGTGGAGTTTGCCGCGCGCCAGTACAAGGTCAGTGAAGAAGACGTCGAGTTTCGCAACGGGCACGTGCGCGTGCGCGATGAAATCCTCACCTTCGAGAGCCTGGTGCAGCAGGCCTACTTTGCCCAGGTGTCGCTGTCGAGCACCGGCTTCTACAAGACCCCGAAGATCTACTACGACCGCAGCCAGGCGCGCGGGCGCCCGTTCTACTACTTCGCCTTCGGCGCGGCGTGCGCCGAGGTGATCGTCGACACCCTGACCGGCGAGTACAAGATGCTGCGCACCGACATCCTGCATGACGTGGGCGCCTCGCTGAACCCGGCCATCGACATTGGCCAGGTGGAGGGCGGGTTCATCCAGGGCATGGGGTGGCTGACCACCGAGGAACTGGTGTGGAACGCCAAGGGCAAGCTGATGACCAGCGGCCCGGCCAGCTACAAGATCCCGGCGGTGGCGGACATGCCGGTGGACCTGCGGGTGAAGCTGGTGGAGAACCGCAAGAACCCCGAGGACACGGTGTTCCATTCCAAGGCGGTGGGCGAGCCGCCGTTCATGCTGGGGATCGCGCCGTGGTGCGCGATCAAGGATGCAGTGGCCAGCCTGGCGGATTATCGCGAGCAACCGCAGATCGATGCCCCGGCCACCCCCGAGCGGGTGCTGTGGGGCTGCGAGCAGATGCGCAAGGTGGTGGCGGGCCGGCAGGCGGCTACCGAGGTGGAAACCGTTACACCGTAGTGCGCCTTTCGCCGGCAAGGCCGGCTCCTACAGGGCGCGATTGCTGTAGGAGCCGGCCTTGCCGGCGAAGAGGCCCGATCAGGCACTGAAGAGGCAACCGACTATGCACACCTGGATCAACGCCCTGTCCGACCTGCACACCCGCGGCGAACCCTGCGTGCTGGTGACCATCATCGAAGAGCTGGGCTCCACCCCACGCAATGCCGGCTCGAAGATGGTCGTCAGCGCGACCCAGCTGTTCGACACCATCGGCGGCGGGCACCTGGAATACAAGGCCATGCACATCGCCCGGCAGATGCTTGCCGAAGGCCGCGAAACCACCCACCTGGAGCGCTTCAGCCTCGGCGCCAGCCTTGGCCAGTGCTGCGGCGGCGCTACCGTGCTGCTGTTCGAGCCCATGGGCGGCGTGCAGGCGCAGATCGCGGTATTCGGCGCAGGCCATGTCGGCCGCGCTCTGGTACCCTTGCTCGCCGCGCTGCCCTGCCGGGTACGCTGGATCGATTCGCGCGAGCAGGAATTCCCCGACACCATCCCCACGGGGGTGAGCAAGGTCGTCAGCGAGGAACCAGTCGACGAGGTCGATGAACTGCCCGCCGGCAGCTATTGCATCGTCATGACCCACAATCATCAACTGGACCTGGAACTGACCGCCGCGATCCTCAAGCGCAACGATTTCACCTGGTTCGGCCTGATCGGCTCCAGGACCAAGCGCGTGAAGTTCGAGCACCGCCTGCGCGAGCGCGGCTTTGCCGCCGACAGCCTGGCACGCATGCGCTGCCCGATGGGCCTGGCCGAGGTCAAGGGCAAGCTGCCGATCGAGATCGCCGTGTCCATCGCCGCCGAAATCATCGCCACCTACAACGCGAACTTCGGCCAGCATACCGGCTCGGCCACCACCCAACCCATTGCCAAACTGCTGCCGCCGTCACGGCGCAGCCAAGCCATTTGACGAGAGCCACATGAGCGCAACCCGCAAAGCCTACCGTGCCGCCCTGCTGCACAGCCTCGCCGACCCTGCCGAGGTGGGCGTCGAAGCATCGTATGAATATTTCGAAGACGGCCTGCTGGTCATCGACCAGGGCAAGATCAGCGCCATCGGCCACGCCAGCGAACTGCTGCCAGGCCTGGACGCCGACATCGAAGTGGTGCACTACCAGGACGCCTTGATCACCCCGGGGTTCATCGATACCCATATCCACTTCCCGCAGACCGGCATGATCGGCTCCTACGGCGAGCAGTTGCTGGACTGGCTGAACACCTACACCTTCCCGTGCGAGCGCCAGTTCGAAGACAAGGCTCACGCCGACAAGGTGGCCAAGCTGTTTCTCAAGGAGCTGCTGCGCAACGGCACCACCTCGGCGCTGGTGTTCGGCAGCGTGCACCCTGCCTCGGTCAACGCCCTGTTCGAGGAAGCCGAGCGCCTGGACCTGCGCCTGATCGTCGGCAAGGTGATGATGGACCGCAACGCCCCCGACTACCTGACCGACACCGCCGAGTCGGGCTACGCCGACAGCAAGGCGCTGATCCAGCGCTGGCACGGCAAGGGCCGCCTGCACTATGCGGTGACCCCGCGCTTTGCGCCCACCAGCACCCCGCAACAGCTGGCCCTGGCCGGCCAGTTACTCAAGGAGTTCCCGGACCTGTACCTGCACACCCACCTGAGCGAAAACCTCAAGGAGATCGAGTGGGTCAAGGCGCTGTTCCCCGAGCGCAGCGGCTACCTGGATGTGTACGACCATTTCGAACTGCTGGGCGAGCGCTCGGTGTTCGCCCACGCCGTTCACCTGTGCGATGCCGAATGCCAGCGCCTGGCCGAGACCGGTTCGGCCGTGGCGTTCTGCCCGACCTCCAACCTGTTCCTGGGCAGCGGCCTGTTCAACCTGCCCCAGGCCGAGCAGCACAAGGTCAAGGTCGGCCTGGGCACCGACGTGGGCGCCGGCACCAGCTTCTCGCTGCTGTACACCCTGAACGAAGCCTACAAGGTCATGCAGTTGCAGGGCGCGCGCCTGAGCCCGTTCAAGTCGCTGTACCTGGCCACCCTGGGCGGTGCGCGGGCATTGAACCTGGAGGAGCGCATCGGCACCCTGCAACCGGGCAGCGACGCCGACTTCATCGTGCTCGACTACAAGGCCACCCCGCTGCTGGACTACCGTCTCCAGCAGTCCGGCAGCATCGAGGAGACCCTGTTCGTGCTGACCACCCTGGGCGACGACCGTACCATTCGCGAAACCTTTGCCGCCGGGCGCAGCGTGCACCAGCGCTAAGGCGTTCGAAACAGGCCGCGGTACAACGCGCCGCCGATCACCGCCCCGATCAGCGGCGCCACCCAGAACAGCCACAGCTGATGCAGCGCCCAGCCACCGACGAACAGCGCCGGCCCGGTGCTGCGTGCCGGGTTCACCGATGTGTTGGTAACCGGTATCGACACCAGGTGGATCAGCGTCAGCGCCAGCCCGATGGCGATCGGCGCAAAGCCGGCCGGCGCCCGCGAATCGGTGGCGCCCATGATGATCAGAATGAACATCGCGGTCATCACCACCTCGCTGACAAAACCTGCCCCAAGCGAGTACTGCCCCGGCGAATGCTCGCCATAGCCGTTCGAGGCAAGCCCGTTCGACAGCTCGAAGCCGGCCTTGCCGCTGGCGATGAGGTAGATCACGCCGGCAGCCAGGATGGCGCCCACCACCTGGGCGATCACGTACGGCACCAGGTCCTTGAGCGGAAAACGCCCGCCCACGACCAGGCCCAGCGATACCGCAGGGTTGAGGTGACAACCGGAGATATGACCGATGGCGAATGCCATGGTCAGCACAGTCAGCCCGAAGGCCATGGAGACACCGACCAGGCCAATGCCGATCGGAAAAGACGCAGCCAGTACCGCGCTGCCACAACCCCCCAACACCAACCAGAACGTCCCTATCAATTCAGCTCCCATGCGTTTGCTCATGGGCATCGACATCAGTCAGTCCTCAAGAAGTGGTACGCCTGAAGCGCAAGCCCAACTGCTTGATGAAGGTTTGCGGGAGTGCAACAGATAGAAATCTAGCAGAGGTTGGCTCAAGTGCCAGCAGCCCTGAAAGCATCGCGGGTCAAGCCCGCTCCCACAAGGACCGAGACAATCCTGTGGGAGCGGGCTCGACCCCCGATTGCAGGCGACGCAGTATCAGCCCTTTGCCGGCACCGAGCTGCCGCGCTTCTTGGTTTGCAGCAGGTGCGAGAACACCGCGTGCAGGTCATCCGACGCACTCTCCTCGTCGAGGTTGAGCTTGCTGTCGATGTGGTCCATGTGGTGCATCATCAGGCTCACCGCCTGGGCCGCATCACGCGCCTCGATGGCGTCGATCAGTTGCATGTGCTCGTCATACGAGCAGTGCGAGCGGTTGCCGCTTTCGTACTGGGCAATGATCAGCGAGGTCTGCGATACCAGGCTGCGCTGGAAGCTGATCAGCGGTGCATTGCCCGCCGCTTCCGCCAGCTTGAGGTGAAACTCGCCAGACAGGCGAATGCCGGCACCCCGGTCGCCGCGCGAGAAGCTGTCGCGCTCCTCGCGCACCATCTGGCGCAGTTCGTTCAACTGCTCGGCGGTGGCGTGCTCCACTGCAAGTTCGGTGATGGCACGCTCGACCATGCGCCGCGAAAAGAACACCTGACGCGCCTCTTCGACGGTCGGGCTGGCCACTACCGCACCGCGATTGGGGCGCAGCAGCACCACGCTTTCGTGGGCCAGGCGCGACAGCGCACGCCGGATGATGGTGCGGCTGACGCCGAAGATCTCGCCCAGGGCTTCCTCACTCAACTTGGTACCCGGCGCCAGGCGTTGTTCGAGGATTGCCTCGAATATGTGCGCGTAAACGATATCGTCCTGGGTGCCGCTACGACCGGCCTTGCCGGTGCGCGTGGGTTTCTTGAGGGGTTGCAGCTGTTCGTTCATGGGCGCTCGAGCACGGAGATCCACCTATCGGATCCTGACTGTAATACCAGCCAGTAGGGCGATGGCAAGTCCTGGATAGAAAATTAGACGTTCATGGTATTGACGCATTGTACACAGGCTTGGCGATTTCTGCAGAGTGCCATCACGTTATAGCCGTGGCGACAATTTACCTGCACACACCGACAAAAACATTATTTGCATTATTTGTATACAAACGCATAATCCAGCCGTGCAACTTCCTGACCCGCAGGTCAACAACAGGTCCGGTCGCCATGCCCTCCCCCTCGCAGAGCCCCCAGTCAACGCGCAGGACAAGCTCTGAACAACAAGAAAAGACGTGAGGAGTACACGCTGTGGAAAGCCGCAAACCCCAAGCCCCTACGCTGGATCTTGCCCCACCGCTCGAAACGAGCTGGCTGGAGCGGATTTTCAAACTCAAGCTGCACGGCACCACTGTCAGGACCGAACTGATCGCGGGTGTAACCACCTTCATCACCATGGCCTACATCATTTTCGTCAACCCCAACATCATGGCCGACGCCGGCATCGACCACGGTGCCGCGTTCGTGGCCACCTGCATCGCGGCGGCACTCGGCTGCCTGCTGATGGGCCTGTATGCCAACTGGCCGGTGGGCCTGGCACCCGGCATGGGGCTGAACGCCTTTTTCACCTACACCGTGGTCGGCACCATGGGCTACACCTGGGAGGCCGCGCTGGGTGCGGTGTTCGTATCGGGTGTGCTGTTCATGCTGCTGACGCTGTCGCGGGTGCGCGAATGGCTGCTCAACAGCATCCCGCTGAGCCTGCGCCACGCCATGGGCGCGGGTGTGGGGCTGTTTCTCGGGGTGATCGGGCTGAAGACGGCCGGCATCATCGTCGCCAGCCCAGCCACCCTGATCAAGCTCGGCTCGCTGCACGAGCCTGGCCCGCTGCTGGCGGCGGCGTGCTTCCTGATGATTGCCGTGCTCAGCTATCGCCGGGTGTTCGGCGCGATCCTGATCAGCATTATCGCCGTGACACTGGCCGGCTGGGCCCTGGGCCTGGTGGAATATGGCGGCGTGTTCTCCCTGCCGCCGAGCCTGGCGCCCACCTGGATGGCCATGGACGTGGCGGGCGTGTTCAACGTCAGCATGATCAGCGTGGTACTGGCGTTTCTGTTCGTGCACATGTTCGACACCGCCGGCACGCTGATGGGCGTGGCCCAGCGCGCCAACCTGGTGAACGCCGAGGGGCGCATCGAAAACCTGTCGCGGGCGCTCAAGGCCGACAGTGCATCGAGCGTGTTCGGTGCCGTGGTGGGTGTGCCGCCGGTAACCAGCTACGTGGAAAGTGCTGCAGGTGTGGCGGCCGGCGGGCGCACGGGGCTCACGGCCGTGGTGGTCGGCCTGCTGTTCGTCGCGGCGATGTTCTTTGCGCCGCTGGCGGGCATGATCCCGGCGTATGCCACCGCCGGCGCACTGATCTATGTGGCGATGCTGATGATGGGCAGCATGGCGCACATCAACTGGGATGAAGCCACCGACAGCATTCCGGCGATCGTCACGGCGATCATGATGCCGCTGACATTCTCGGTGGCGGACGGCATTGCGCTGGGCTTCATCACCTATGTGGTGCTCAAGGCCGGCACCGGGCGCTACAGGGAGATCTCGGCGAGCCTGTGGGTGCTGTGTGCGATCTTTGTGGCCAAGTTCGTGTTCCTGTAAGCACTGCGTCGGTTCAAGGAGCCTCGCCTTCGGGCGGGGCTTTTTGTTGCCTGTGCCGCTCTGCCAGCGAACAGCCCTGCAGGCGCGCCCTCGAAACCGAGGCAAAAAAAAGCCCGCCAGTGAGAGCGGGCAAGGACCTACGAAGATTCATCTAGCGACCAACTAGCTTCCGCGATAGGTCGAGTAACTGTACGGCGAGATCAGCAACGGCACGTGGTAGTGATCCTGCTCGGCGCTGATGCCGAAACGCAGCACCACCACATCCAGGAACGCCGGCTCCGGCAACTGCACACCACGGGCACGATAATAGTCACCGGCACTGAACTGCAGCTGGTACACACCGCTGCGGTAATCCTCACCCTGCAGCAGTGGCGCATCGCAACGGCCATCGCTGTTGGTCAGCGCCGTGTTCACCAGCTCAAGCTGCTGGCCTTCGACCCGGTACAGCTCGACCTTGATCGAGCTGCCAGGGCAGCCATGTGCGGCATCCAGTACATGCGTGGTCAAACGTCCCATTGCGTGCGCCTCGTTTCAATCTATGGGCAAAAAATACCCGCACGGCACCGGGATGAAGCAGAGCAGCGTGCGGCTGTCGGATTATTAAGACATTTTCAGATAAAATTGTACACAATAAATTCGACGATTTTGTTAGCCTGCCGAGCGTGCCCTGTAAATACGCCATCAGTCGCAAAGCCGCGCGCCTGGCGGACGCTATCGTCATTTACTGACCAATCAGGCAGGTTTCTTGCAACCTTTTTCAAGGTCAAATGGCGGAAGAAATGCGAAAAAACAGGCTTACAAATCGTCAATAAAGTTGTATACAATCACTCCATCGTTGTGGCCGATGACCTGACTCAGACACCACACCCCCGTTTTCACGTACAAGAAGGAAGGCTGCAGTGAGCGCTGATTATCCTCGCGACCTGATCGGTTACGGCAACAACCCACCCCATCCGCGCTGGCCGGGGAATGCCCGCATCGCTTTGTCTTTCGTGCTCAACTATGAAGAAGGTGGCGAACGCAACATTCTTCACGGGGACAAGGAATCCGAAGCCTTCCTTTCCGAGATGGTCTCGGCGCAGCCCCTGCAGGGCGCCCGCAACATGAGCATGGAATCGCTTTACGAGTATGGCAGCCGCGCCGGTGTGTGGCGCCTGCTCAAGCTGTTCGAAGACACCGGCGTGCCGCTCACCGTGTTTGCCGTGGCCATGGCCGCCCAGCGCCACCCCGACGTGATCCGCGCCATGGTCGCCGCCGGCCATGAGATCTGCAGCCACGGCTACCGCTGGATCGACTACCAGTACATGGACGAGAACCAGGAGCGCGAGCACATGCTCGAGGCCATCCGCATTCTCACCGACCTCACCGGCGAGCGCCCGCTGGGCTGGTACACCGGCCGTACCGGGCCCAACACCCGCCGCCTGGTGATGGAGGAAGGCGGCTTCCTCTACGACAGCGACACCTACGACGACGACCTGCCCTACTGGGAGCCCAACAACCCCACCGGCAAGCCGCACCTGGTGATCCCCTACACCCTGGACACCAACGACATGCGCTTCACCCAGGTGCAGGGCTTCAATTGTGGCGAGCAGTTCTTCCAGTACCTCAAGGACGCCTTCGACGTGCTCTACGCCGAAGGTGCCGAGGCGCCGAAGATGCTCTCGATCGGCCTGCACTGCCGCCTGATCGGCCGCCCGGCACGCATCGCCGCGCTCAAGCGCTTCGTGGAGTACGCCAAGAGCCATGAGCAGGTGTGGTTCGCCCGGCGCGTGGACATCGCCCGCCACTGGCATGCCACCCACCCTTTCCAAGCCGAGAGCGCCAAATGACCGACTTCAAGACCCTCAAGCCTTCGACCCTGGACCGTGCCGCGTTCGTCGCCGCCTTCGCCGACATCTACGAGCACTCGCCGTGGGTCGCCGAAAAAGCCTACGACCTGGGCCAACTGCACGAGCTGGACCAGATCGAAGCCCTGCACCAGCGCATGAGCGACATCCTGCTCAGCGCCGATCACGCCAGCCAGCTGGCCCTGATCAATGCTCACCCGGACCTGGCCGGCAAAGCCGCCGTCCAGGGCGAACTGACCGAATCGAGCACCAACGAACAGGCTGGCGCCGGCATCCACCAGTGCACCGCCGAAGAGTTCGCCCGTTTCACCGAACTCAACGACGCCTACAAGGCCAGGTTCCAGTTCCCGTTCATCATGGCGGTAAAAGGCAGCAACCGGCACCAGATCCTCGCCTCGTTCGAGAAACGCATCCACAACTCGGTCGAGGCCGAGTTCAAGGAAGCCCTGGCGCAGATCAACCTGATCGCCCTGTTCCGCCTGCAGCAGCTGTAACCGGCGCGCCTTGGCAGGCACTGGCCTGCCGGCATTCGCCAAAGCCCCGACAACACATAATTAGAGAACACCCGCATGCGCACTTTAGTGATTGAGCCCCTGACCAAAGAAGCCTTCGCCCCTTTCGGTGACGTGATCGAAACCGACGGCAGCGACCACTTCATGATCAACAACGGTTCGACCATGCGCTTCCACAAGCTGGCCACGGTAGAAACCGCCCAGCCCGAGGACTCCGCCATCATCAGCATCTTCCGCGCCGACGCGCAGGACATGCCGCTGACCGTGCGCATGCTGGAGCGCCATCCGCTGGGCAGCCAGGCCTTCATCCCGCTGCTCGGCAATCCCTTTCTGATCGTGGTCGCGCCCGTTGGCGATGTACCTGTATCGGGTCTTGTCCGCGCCTTTGTCAGTAATGGCAGGCAGGGCATCAATTACCATCGCGGCGTCTGGCACCACCCGGTGCTGACGATCGAAAAGCGGGATGACTTCCTGGTGGTTGATCGCAGCGGTTCCGGCAACAACTGCGACGAACATTTCTTCAATGAGGATGAGCAACTGATCCTCGCACCCCACCAATAAGAGAAGGTCGGTCACTGGCCTGCGGTGACCGGCAAGAGGTAAAGACTGTGGAAGCACATCTGTTGGAATGGCTGAACCTGAGCGTGCGCTGGGTTCACATGATCACTGGCGTGGCCTGGATCGGCGCGTCGTTCTACTTCGTATGGCTGGAGAACAACCTCAACCGGGCCAACCCGCGCGACGGTCTGTCGGGCGACCTCTGGGCGATTCACGGTGGCGGTATCTACCACCTGGAAAAGTACAAGCTGGCCCCGCCGAAAATGCCGGAGAACCTGCACTGGTTCAAATGGGAAGCCTACTTCACCTGGATGTCGGGTATTGCCCTGCTGTGCCTGGTGTTCTACTGGAACCCCAGCGTCTACCTGCTGGCCCCCGGCAGCACCCTGAGCGGTGGTGAAGGCATCGCCATCGGCGTCGGTTCGCTGATCGCCGGCTGGTTCATCTACGACGTGCTGTGCGACTCGCCCCTGGGCAAGCGCCCCGGCCTGCTCGGCCTGGTGCTGTTCGTGCTGATCATTGCGGCCTGCTACGGCTTCAGCCAGGTGTTCAGCGGCCGTGGTGCGTACCTGCACACCGGCGCGATCATCGGCACCATCATGGTCGGCAACGTGTTCCGCATCATCATGCCGGCCCAGCGTGCACTGGTCGCCGCCATCGAGAAGAACGAAACCCCCGACCCGACCCTGCCGGCCAAGGGCCTGCTGCGTTCGCGCCACAACAACTACTTCACCCTGCCGGTGCTGTTCATCATGATCAGCAACCACTTCCCGAGCACCTACGGCAGCCAGTACAACTGGCTGATCCTGGCCGGGATCGCGATTGCAGCGGTGCTGGTGCGTCACTACTTCAACACCCGCCACGACAGCGCCAAGTACGCCTGGACCCTGCCCGTCGGCGCCCTGGCGATGATCTGCCTGGCCTACGTCACCGGCCCCAAGCCGATGCCGACCGCCCCTGAGCAGGCCGCTGCCAAGGTCCAGTACCAGCCGCTGCCGGAAACCGCACTGGGTGGCAAGACCGCTGCCGAGAAAGCCGCCGAACAGGCTGCCAACCCGGCACCTGCCGCCACCCCGGCCGAAGCACCCGCCACTGCCACCGCTGCGGCGGACAGCGGCAACTTCGACAAGATCCACAGCGTCATCCAGGAACGCTGCACCGTGTGCCATTCGGCCAAGCCGACCAGCCCGCTGTTCAGTGCCGCCCCGGCCGGCGTGATGCTCGATACCCCGCAACAGATCCAGCAACTGGCCCCACGCATCCAGGCACAGGCCGTCGCCAGCCAGATCATGCCCCTGGGCAACATCACCCAGATGACCCAGCAGGAACGTGAACTGATTGGTGCATGGATCGCCAAGGGTGCTCCAACCAACTGATACAAGCTTCAAGCGGCAAGCTACAAGCTGCAAGCCAGGCGCGGCCTCCTGCTTCTTCGCAAGCAGGGCGCCTGAGCCTGCAGCTACCCAGAATAAAAACAAAACCTGAGGTGCTGCATGTCCGAGTCACGCAAGGCGTACATCCCCGTTGCGCCGCCACGACAGCCACTGCCCCTGCTGCAACTGATCCTGGTGGGTTTGCAACATGTTCTGCTGATGTACGGAGGTGCCATTGCGGTGCCGCTGATCATCGGGCAGGCCGCCGGGCTCTCTCGTGAAGAAATCGCATTCCTGATCAATGCCGATCTGCTGGTCGCCGGTGTCGCCACCGTGGTCCAGTCGCTCGGCATTGGCGCACTGGGCATCCGCATGCCGGTGATGATGGGCGCCAGCTTCGCCGCCGTCGGCAGCATGGTGGCCATGGCCGGCATGCCCGGCGTGGGCCTGCAGGGGATTTTCGGCGCGACCATCGCCGCCGGCTTCTTCGGCATGCTGATCGCCCCGTTCATGTCCAAGGTGGTGAGGTTTTTCCCGCCACTGGTCACCGGCACGGTGATTACCTCCATCGGCCTGTCGCTGTTCCCGGTCGCCGTCAACTGGGCCGGCGGCGGCGCGGCGGCCGCGCCGTTCGGCTCGCCGATCTACCTGGCCGTGGCCGGCCTGGTGCTGACCACCATCCTGCTGATCAATCGCTTCATGCGTGGCTTCTGGGTGAACGTGTCGGTACTGATCGGCATGGGCCTGGGCTACATCATTGCCGGCGCCATCGGCATGGTCGACCTCAGCGGCCTGGCCCAGGCCCCCTGGGTACAGGTGGTCACCCCGCTGCACTTCGGCATGCCCACCTTCAGCCTGGCGCCGATCCTGTCGATGTGCCTGGTGGTGGTGATCATCTTTGTCGAGTCCACCGGCATGTTCCTGGCGCTGGGCAAGGTCACCGAGCGTGAAGTGACCCCGGGCATGCTGCGTCGCGGCCTGTTCTGGGACGCCGGCGCCTCGTTCGTGGCAGGCTTTTTCAACACCTTCACCCACTCCTCGTTCGCACAGAACATCGGCCTGGTCCAGATGACCGGCGTGCGCTGCCGCTACGTGACCGTGGTGGCCGGGCTGTTCCTGATCGTGCTCAGCCTGCTGCCCAAGGCGGCATTCCTGATTGCCTCGATCCCGCCGGCGGTACTGGGCGGCGCCTCCATCGCCATGTTCGGCATGGTCGCGGCCACCGGCATCAAGATCCTGCAGGAGGCCGACATCGGCGACCGACGCAACCAGTTGCTGGTGGCCGTCAGCGTCGGCATGGGCCTGATCCCGGTGGTACGTCCGGAGTTCTTCGCGCAGATGCCGCAATGGATGGAGCCGATCACCCACAGCGGCATCGCCATGGCCACCGTCAGTGCCCTGGTACTGAACCTGCTGTTCAACGTATTGGGCGGCGCCGAACGCGCCGCGCACAACGACGCCGTGCACCAGCACTGATACACGGGGCGGCGCCTGCCGCCCCGCTCAACCCGAGCACCACGCAGTACCGTCGGCCCCTGGGAGTGGGCCGCTCGGGGCGCGTTTGCGCCGAAAAAACCGCAATCCAACAATAACAATAGCCGGGAATAACCACATGAAACGCATCACCTCTTCCCTCTTGCTGGGCAGCAGCTTGCTGGCCACGCTTCCTGCGGTAGCGGAGGACCTGCTGCTCTGGCACACCAACAGCCTGACGTATCTGTACGGCAAGGACTTTCAGGTCAACCCGCGGATCCAGCAGACGGTGACTTTCGAGCACGCCAACAAATGGAAGTACGGCGACAACTTCCTGTTCGTCGACAAGATCTTCTACAACGGCGGCCAAGACCGTAACAAGGGCAAGAACACCTACTACAGCGAGATCAGCCCGCGCCTGTCGTTCGGCAAGATCTTCGACCAGAAGCTGGAGTTCGGCCCGATCAAGGACGTGCTGCTGGCCATGACCTACGAAACCGGTGAAGGCGACACAGAGGCCTACCTGATCGGCCCGGGCTTCGACCTGGCCATCCCCGGCTTCAACTACTTCACCCTCAACTTCTACCAGCGCAACACCGAAGGCAGCCGCCCGGGTGATCGCGTGTGGCAGATCACCCCGGCGTTCTCCTACACCATCCCCATGGGCAGGTCCGACCTGCTGATCGATGGCTACATGGACTGGGTGGTGGACAACGACGAAAGCCGTCGCGGCACCTACCACGCCAACCTGCACTTCAACCCGCAGGTCAAGTACGACCTTGGCAAGGCGCTGAACATCGGCGCCAAGCAGCTGTACGTGGGTATCGAATACAGCTACTGGAAGGACAAATACGGCATCGAGGACAGCGATCGCCTCAAGACCAACCAGAGCGTGACCAGTGCGCTGATCAAGGTTCACTTCTAAAACCTGATCGAACGCACAGTTTTTGTCGCACACGCTCCATAACGGAGCACTTGAGGGACGGCGCGCAAGCCAGTAATCTGCGCGCCCCCTCGCTCAGGGTAGGACCCCTCCTACCTGCGTTTACTGACCGCTCAGTCAATGAATTCGGGCGGTTGGTAAGCGTATTGCCAGCCTCACGCCCCTTGTTCAACTGTTCAGAAAGACGTCGAGCAGGCCCGTTGCGCCAACCCGCCAAGGTTGGCTCAGCTCTTGCGAACGCGCTGTGGCCGATCGAAAAAAGCTGACCAAAAAGACAACACGTTGAACCAGAACGGCGCCGACACAGAGTGCCGAATCAATCAAGGGAGCACGCAATGCGCATTACCAACAGCCTGATGCTTGCAGGCGGCCTGCTGGCGGCAAGTACCGCCACCGCCGGTGACCTGCTGCAGTGGCAGAACAACAGCCTGACCTACCTCTACGGCAAGGACTTTACGGTCAACCCGCAGATCCAGCAGACCTTCACTTTCGAGCACGCCGATGCCTGGAAGTACGGCGACAACTTCCTGTTCATCGACAAGATCTTCTACAACGGCAAGAAGGACGGCAACGTCGGCCCGAACACCTACTACGGCGAGTTCACCCCGCGCCTGTCGTTCGGCAAGATCTTCGACCAGAAACTGGAGTTCGGCCCGGTCAAGGATGTGCTGCTGGCCATGACCTACGAGTTTGGCGAGGGAGACAACGAGTCGTACCTGATCGGCCCAGGCTTCGACCTGGCCATCCCCGGCTTCGACTACTTCCAGCTCAACTTCTACCAGCGCCACACCGAGGGCAGCCGCGCCGGTGACAACGTATGGCAGATCACCCCGGTGTGGTCGTACACCATTCCCGTGGGCAAGTCGGACATCCTGATCGACGGCTACATGGACTGGGTGGTGGACAACGACGAGACCCGGCGTCGCGGCACCTATCATTCCAACCTGCACTTCAACCCGCAGATCAAGTATGACCTGGGCAAGGCCCTGAACCTGGGCGAAAAACAGCTGTACGTCGGTTTCGAATACGACTACTGGAAAGACAAGTACGGCATCAAGGACAGCGACGCCTTCGATACCGACCAGAACACCGCGAGCCTGCTGGTGAAAGTGCACTTCTGACCGGGTTGCGTTCTTCGCCGGCAAGGCCGGCTCCTACAGACGGCTCACTCCTGTAGGAGCCGGCCTTGCCGGCGAAGAGGCCATCAGCCCCGGATGGCCTTCCAGAGCTTGCCCACCACCGCAACCACCGCCAGCACCGCAGCCCCCGCCACTACGCCCACGCCGGCATTGAGCAAGGCCGTCGTCAGCGCCCCGCCACGCCCTTCGCCGAAGGCCTCGATGGCATGATGCAGCGGCGCGATGCCATGCACCAGAATCCCGCCACCTACCAGGAACATCGCTGCGGTGCCGATCACCGACAGGCTTTTCATCATGTAGGGCGCCGCACTCAAAATGCCGTTGCCGATGGCCTTGGCTGCACGCGAGGCCTTTTGCGTCAGCCACAGGCCCAGGTCATCCAGCTTGACGATCCCCGCCACCAGCCCGTACACGCCGATCGTCATCACGATCGCGATGCCCGACAGCACGATGATCTGCTGGGGCAGTGGCGCATCGGCCACGGTGCCCAGCGTGATGGCGATGATCTCGGCCGAGAGAATGAAGTCGGTACGCACCGCGCCCTTGATCTTGTCTTTCTCGAACGTCACCAGGTCGACCGCCGGGTTGGCCACTGCTTCGGTCAATGCAGCATGCCCGGCCTTGGCCTCCTCGGCGCTGTGCAGAAACCTGTGCGCGAGCTTTTCGAACCCCTCGAAGCACAGGTAGGCGCCGCCGAGCATCAGCAGCGGGGTTACCGCCCACGGGATGAATGCGCTGATCAGCAACGCAGCCGGCACCAGGATCAGCTTGTTCAGGAACGAGCCCTTGGCCACCGCCCACACCACCGGCAGTTCCCGCTCGGCGCGCACACCCGTGACCTGCTGGGCATTGAGGGCCAGATCATCACCCAGTACGCCGGCGGTCTTCTTGGCCGCGACCTTGGTCATGACCGAGACATCGTCGAGTACCGTGGCGATATCGTCGATCAGTACCAGCAAACTGCTTGCAGCCATGATTCATGTTCCATTGAGGTGAGATGGCGCCAAGCTTAGCCTGTCGATGGGCAAAAGGGGCGACCTTGAGCGCTTCGCGAACGCGGTGCTACCATGCGCAACCGCCTGCCCAGGCCTGTTGCCGCACGCGGCCAGATACAAGGAACAGCGCCACCATGAGCACCATTCGCGAGCGCAACAAAGAACTGATCCTGCGGGCCGCCAGCGAGGAGTTCGCCGACAAGGGCTTCGCCGCCACCAAGACCAGCGACATCGCGGCCAAGGCCGGCCTGCCCAAGCCCAACGTCTACTACTACTTCAAATCCAAGGAAAACCTCTACCGCGAGGTGCTCGAAAGCATCATCGAGCCGATCATGCAGGCCTCCACCCCGTTCAATGCCGACGGTGAGCCGCAAGAGGTGCTCAGTGCCTACATCCGCTCCAAGGTGCGCATCTCCCGCGACCTGCCCTTCGCGTCCAAGGTGTTCGCCAGCGAGATCATGCACGGCGCGCCGCACCTGAGCGCCAGCCAGGTCGAGCAGCTCAACGTGCAGGCACGGCACAACATCGAATGCATCCAGGGCTGGATCGAGCGCGGCCTGATCGCGCCGGTCGACCCGCACCACCTGATGTTCAGCATCTGGGCTGCAACCCAGACCTATGCCGATTTCGACTGGCAGATCTCGGTGGTCACCGGCAAGGCCAAGCTCGAGGACAGCGACTACGAGGCGGCGGCGCAGACCATCATCCGGCTGGTGCTCAAGGGCTGTGCGCCGGACGCCTGACAGATAGCGGCGACTGCATCGCGGGTCAAGCCCGCTCCCACAAAAACACCAGTGATCTTTGTGGGAGCGGGCTTGACCCGCGATAGGGCCTTAAGCCGCTACCCCCGCATCCGCCGTCAACCCCGCCTCTTCGATCGCACTGATCGCGCACTGCTCGTCGATATCCGACGTATCACCGCTGATACCGATCGCGCCCAGCACTGCCCCGCTCTGATCCCGAATCAGCACCCCACCCGGCGCCGGCACCACCGGGCTCTGGCCCAACCCGTTGAGCGCGGCGAAGAACGCCGGACGCTGCTGCGCGTCCAGCGCCAGCAGGCGCGAGCCCTTGCCCAGCGCAATCGCGCCCCATGCCTTGCCCATCGCCACCTGCGGACGCAGCAGGCTGGCGCCGTCCTCGCGCTGCAGGGTCAGCAGGTGCCCACCGGCATCGAGCACCACCACGGTCAGCGGCGCCGCCGAAATCCTGCGGCCGGCCGCCAGCGCGCCATTCACCAGGCTCACCGCTACTTTCAAGCTCAGAACGTTCATCCAAAGGTCCTCTTGTTGTTAGAAGCCCACGTGGGCAAGTGAAAAACCAATACAACAAATAGAACACAATGAAGAATATTTTTGTATACAATAATTCACTCCATCCGACCAAAACCCGTCACAACCCCTTTTTTACGGGGTAACGACGAAAGCACCCGGTGGCGGATGAAAATGGATTGACCAGAGTCGCCTGCCGTGAATACACTCTGTCGAAAAGCAATTTGTATACAATTACAAAATCTAAGAGGCACAAAACCATGAGCAAAATGAGAGCAATCGATGCAGCCGTGCTGGTCATGCGCCGTGAAGGCGTCGACACCGCATTCGGCATCCCGGGCGCCGCGATCAACCCGCTGTATTCGGCCCTGAAGAAAGTCGGCGGCATCGATCACGTCCTTGCTCGTCACGTGGAAGGTGCCTCGCACATGGCCGAGGGCTACACCCGTACCAAGGCCGGCAACATCGGCGTGTGCATCGGCACCTCCGGCCCTGCCGGCACCGACATGGTCACCGGCCTGTACAGCGCCTCGGCCGACTCCATCCCGATTCTGTGCATCACCGGCCAGGCGCCCCGCTCGCGCCTGCACAAGGAAGACTTCCAGGCCGTCGACATCACCAGCATCGTCAAGCCGGTCACCAAGTGGGCCACCACCGTGCTCGAACCTGGCCAGGTGCCGTATGCGTTCCAGAAAGCCTTCTATGAAATGCGCACCGGCCGTCCTGGCCCGGTACTGATCGACCTGCCGTTCGACGTGCAGATGGCCGAGATCGAATTCGACATCGACGCCTACCAGCCGCTGCCGGTGAGCAAGCCGTCGGCCAACCGCGTGCAAGTCGAGAAGGCCCTGGCCATGCTCGACTCCGCCGAGCGTCCGCTGCTGGTGGCCGGTGGCGGCATCATCAACGCCGATGCCAGCGACAAGCTGGTGGAATTCGCCGAACTCACCGGTATCCCGGTCATCCCGACCCTGATGGGCTGGGGCACCATCCCTGACGACCACCCGCTGATGGTGGGCATGGTCGGCCTGCAGACCTCGCACCGCTACGGCAACGCGACCATGCTCAAGTCGGACGTGGTGCTGGGCATCGGCAACCGCTGGGCCAACCGCCATACCGGCTCGGTGGATGTGTACACCGAAGGCCGTCGCTTCATTCACGTCGACATCGAACCGACCCAGATTGGCCGCGTGTTCACCCCGGACCTGGGTATCGTGTCCGACGCCGGCGCCGCACTGGACGTGTTCCTGGAAGTGGCCCGCGAGTGGAAAGCCGCCGGCAAGCTCAAGGACCGTGGCGAGTGGCTCAAGGACTGCCAGCAGCGCAAGGCCAGCCTGCACCGCAAGACCCACTTCGACAACGTGCCGGTCAAGCCGCAGCGCGTGTACCAGGAAATGAACCAGGTGTTCGGCAAGGACACCTGCTACGTCAGCACCATCGGCCTGTCGCAGATCGCCGGTGCGCAGTTCCTGCACGTGTACAAGCCGCGTCACTGGATCAACTGCGGCCAGGCCGGCCCGCTGGGCTGGACCATTCCTGCGGCACTGGGCGTGGTCAAGGCCGACCCGTCGCGCAAGGTCGTGGCACTGTCGGGCGACTATGACTTCCAGTTCATGATCGAAGAGCTGGCGGTGGGCGCGCAGTTCAACCTGCCGTACATCCATGTAGTGGTGAACAACTCCTACCTGGGGCTGATCCGCCAGGCCCAACGCGGCTTCGAGATGGATTACTGTGTACAGCTGGCGTTCGAGAACCTCAACGCCCCGGAACTGAACGGCTACGGCGTGGACCACGTCGCGGTTGTAGAAGGTCTGGGTTGCAAGGCACTGCGCGTGTTCAAGCCGGAAGAAATCCAGCCGGCCCTGCGCAAGGCCCTGCAGATGGCCGAAGAGTTCAAGGTGCCGGTCGTGGTCGAGGTGATCCTCGAGCGCGTGACCAATATTTCCATGGGTACCGAAATCAACGCGGTCAACGAATTCGAAGACCTGGCGCTGGTCGGCAACGACGCGCCAACCGCGATCTCGCTGCTCGACTGACTGTTGTAGCGGCCCTGCTGCCCAGCGCACAGGGCCCACTTTTGCAAGGAGACAACCATGCCTCGTTTCGCCGCCAACCTGTCCATGCTGTTCACCGAGCAGGACTTTCTCGCCCGTTTCAAGGCTGCTGCCGACGCCGGCTTCAGCGGGGTCGAGTACCTCTTCCCGTACGATTTCAGCTCGGCTGAAATCAAGCAGCACCTGGACAGCAACGGCCTGACCCAGGTGCTGTTCAACCTGCCGGCCGGCGACTGGGCCAAGGGTGATCGCGGCATCGCCTGCGACCCGTCCCGTGTCGAGGAATTCCGTGCCGGCGTTGACCTGGCCATTGCCTACGCCCAGGTACTGGGCAACACCCAGGTCAACTGCCTGGCCGGTATTCGCCCACAAGGCCCGGACTGCGCCACGGTGCGCAAGACCTTCGTCGACAACCTGAAGTTCGCCGCCGACAAGCTGCAGGCAGCAGGCATCAAGCTGGTGATGGAGATGATCAACACCCGCGACATCCCGGGCTTCTACCTGAACACCACCAAGCAGGCGCTGGAGATCCAGGCCGAAGTGGGCAGCACCAACCTGTTCCTGCAGTACGACATCTACCACATGCAGATCATGGAAGGTGACCTGGCCCGCACGATGGAAGGCAACCTGGCCAAGATCAACCACATCCAGCTGGCCGACAACCCTGGCCGCAACGAGCCGGGCACCGGCGAGATCAACTACCGCTTCCTGTTCGAGCACCTGGACCGTATCGGCTACCAGGGCTGGGTAGGCTGCGAATACAAGCCGCTGACCACCACCGAAGCGGGCCTTGGCTGGCTCAAGACCCACAACGCGATCTAATCATCTTTCTGCCGGGACGCATTTCCTGTGGGAGCGGGCTTGACCCGCGATGCGATAGCGCGTTCACCGCCGCTATCGCGGGTCAAGCCCGCTCCCACAGGGTCCCCACAACAAATACAAGAGGCAACTCTCATGGCTAAAATCGGATTCATCGGCACCGGCATCATGGGCCTTCCAATGGCTCAGAACCTGCAGAAGGCAGGTCACAGCCTGTTCCTTTCCTCGCACCACGGCGCCGCGCCGAGCGACCTGATCGCCGCCGGCGGCGTGGCCCTGGCCAACCCCAAGGAAGTGGCCCAGGAAGCCGAATTCATCATCGTCATGGTGCCGGACACTCCCCAGGTCGAAGCCGTGCTGTTCGGTGAAAACGGCGTGGCCCAGGGCATTGGCCCGAACAAGGTGGTGATCGACATGAGCTCGATCTCCCCTACCGCCACCAAAGCCTTCGCCGAGAAGATCAAGGCCACCGGCGCCACCTACCTCGACGCCCCGGTGTCCGGTGGTGAAGTCGGCGCCAAGGCCGCGACCCTGAGCATCATGGTCGGCGGTTGCCCCAAAGCCTTCGAACGTGCCCAGCCGCTGTTCCAGGCCATGGGCAAGAACATCACCCACGTGGGTGGCAGTGGTGACGGCCAGACCGCCAAGGTCGCCAACCAGATCATCGTGGCCCTGAACATCCAGGCCGTTGCCGAAGCCCTGCTGTTCGCCGCCAAGAACGGCGCCGACCCGGCCAAGGTGCGCGAAGCACTGATGGGCGGCTTTGCCTCCTCGAAAATCCTCGAAGTGCACGGCGAGCGCATGATCAAGGGCACCTTCGACCCGGGCTTTCGCATCAGCCTGCACCAGAAGGACCTGAACCTGGCCCTGCAGGGTGCCAAGGAGCTGAACATCAACCTGCCCAACACCGCCAATGCCCAACAGGTGTTCAGCACCTGCGCGGCCATCGGTGGCGCCAACTGGGACCACTCGGCGCTGGTCAAGGGCCTTGAGCACATGGCCAACTTCTCGATCCGCGGCGACAAGTAAGCGTCAAGCGGCAGGTTTCACGCGGCAAGACCGGCAGACCGCGCATCGGTCCGCTGTCTCTTGCAGCTTGTAGCCTGAAGCTTGCCGCGCTAAAGAGCACCACCCGCCCTTGGGCCCGTCTGCACGGAGGCAGGCCCAGGGGCGTTTTCGATTCTGCAAAACAATAAGATTTGGGAGCCTGCCATGTCGGTCGATCCGCAACACTTTCTGCGCGAGCTGTTCGCCACGGCCATCGATGCCGCGCATCCACGCCAGGTGCTCGAAGCCCACCTGCCCAGCGACCGCAGCGGCCGCGTCATCGTCATCGGCGCCGGCAAGGCCGCCGCCGCCATGGCCGAAGTGGTCGAGCGCAGCTGGCAGGGCGAGGTCTCGGGCCTGGTCGTGACCCGCTACGGTCACGGCGCCAGCTGCAGCAAGATCGAAGTGGTCGAAGCCGCCCACCCGGTACCGGACGCCGCCGGCCTGGCCGTGGCCAAGCGTGTGCTGGCGATGGTCAGCGACCTCAGCGCCGACGATAGGGTGATCTTCCTGCTCTCCGGTGGAGGTTCCGCCCTGCTGGCCCTGCCCGCCGAAGGCCTGACCCTGGCCGACAAGCAGCAGGTCAACAAGGCCCTGCTCAAATCCGGCGCCACCATCGGCGAGATGAACTGCGTGCGCAAGCACCTCTCGGCGATCAAGGGCGGCCGCCTGGCCAAGGCCTGCTGGCCGGCCACGGTGTACACCTACGCGATTTCCGACGTACCCGGCGACCTCGCCACCGTGATCGCCTCCGGCCCCACCGTGGCCGACCCGAGCACCTCGGCCGAAGCGCTGGCGATCCTCAAGCGCTACAACATCCAGGCCCCGGCCGCCGTCACCGCGTGGCTGAACAACCCGGCCTCCGAAACCGTCAAGGCCGATGACCCGGCCCTGGCCCGCAGCCATTTCCAGCTGATCGCCCGCCCCCAGCAGTCGCTGGAGGCCGCTGCGGTAAAGGCGCGCCAGGCCGGCTTCAGCCCGCTGATCCTGGGTGACCTGGAGGGTGAGTCGCGTGAAGTGGCCAAGGTGCATGCCGGCATCGCGCGCCAGATCGTGCAGCACGGCCAGCCACTGGCGGCGCCCTGCGTGATCCTGTCGGGCGGCGAAACCACCGTCACCGTGCGCGGCAATGGCCGCGGCGGGCGCAACGCCGAGTTCCTGCTCAGCCTCACCGAAAGCCTGAAGGGGTTGCCCGGCGTGTACGCACTGGCCGGTGACACCGACGGCATCGACGGCTCCGAAGACAACGCCGGGGCCTTCATGACCCCCGACAGCTATGCGCGTGCCCAGGCCCTGGGCCTGTCGGCGGCGGACGAGCTGGACAACAACAATGGCTACGGTTACTTCGCCGCGCTCGACGCCTTGATCGTTACCGAGCCCACGCGCACCAACGTCAACGATTTTCGCGCCATCCTGATCCTCGAGACCGCACAACATGACGCCTGACAAGAAAGTCAAAATCCTCGCCACCCTCGGCCCCGCGACCAAAGGCATCGACGACATCCGTCAGCTGGTCGAAGCCGGGGTGAACATCTTTCGCCTGAACTTCAGCCACGGCGAGCACGCCGACCACGCCATGCGTTTCGAATGGATCCGCGAAGTGGAGCGCCAGCTCAACTACCCGCTGGGCATCCTCATGGACCTGCAAGGCCCCAAGCTGCGTGTCGGGCGTTTTGCCGAAGGCAAGGTGCAGCTGCAACGCGGCCAGGCCCTGCGCCTGGACCTGGATGCCACACCGGGCGATGCACAGCGGGTCAACCTGCCCCACCCGGAGATCATCGCCGCGCTGGAGCCGGGCATGGACCTGCTGCTCGATGACGGCAAACTGCGCCTGCGCGTGACCGCCAAGCACGCCGACGCCATCGACACCGAGGTGCTCAACGGCGGCGAACTGTCCGACCGCAAGGGCGTGAACGTGCCCCAGGCGCTGCTCGAGCTCAGCCCGCTGACCGAAAAGGACCGTCGCGACCTGACCTTCGGCCTGGAACTGGGCGTGGACTGGGTGGCCCTGTCGTTCGTGCAGCGCCCTGAAGACATCATCGAGGCGCGCCAGCTGATCGGCGACCGGGCCTACCTGATGGCCAAGATCGAGAAGCCCTCGGCGGTCACGCAACTGCGCGAGATTGCCCAGTTGAGCGACGCGATCATGGTCGCCCGTGGCGACCTGGGCGTGGAAGTGCCGGCCGAAAGCGTGCCGCAGATCCAGCAGCGCATCATCACCACCTGCCGCCAGCTGGGCCGCCCGGTGGTGGTGGCCACGCAGATGCTCGAGTCGATGCGCTTCAGCCCGGCCCCGACCCGCGCCGAGGTCACCGACGTGGCCAACGCCGTGGCCGAGGGCGCCGATGCGGTGATGCTGTCGGCCGAGACCGCCTCGGGCGACTACCCGCTCGAAGCGGTGCAGATGATGAGCAAGATCATCCGCCAGGTCGAAAGCGGCCCGGACTACCAAGCCCAGCTGGACGTGGGCCGGCCACAGGCCGAGGCCACGGTGTCGGATGCGATCAGCTGCGCGATCCGTCGCATCAGCGGCATCCTGCCGGTGGCGGTGCTGGTGAACTACAGCGAGTCGGGCAACTCGACCCTGCGCGCAGCGCGTGAACGGCCGCGTGCACCGATCCTCAACCTGACCCCCAACCTCAACACCGCACGGCGCCTGAGTGTGGCCTGGGGCGTGCATTCGGTGGTCAACGATCGGTTGCGCCAGGTGGACGAAGTGGTGTCCACGGCACTGGAGATTGCCCAGGCCCAGGGCATGGCCAGCCGTGGCGACATCCTGTTGATCACTGCCGGTGTGCCTTTTGGCAAGCCGGGGTCGACCAATACGCTGCGGATCGAAACCCTGCTCTGATTTGATTGGGGCGGCTGCGCCGCCCATCGCGGGTCAAGCCCGCTCCCACAAGGATCACATCGGCCCTTGTGGAAGCGGGCTTGACCCGCGATGGGCGCATTGACACACCACACCGTGGGACAACAAAGCCCGAAGAGGCGCCCCACTCCACCCACCCTGACCCACTGCCATGTACACCAAGAACTTCGTCAACCCGTGCCCCGACTGGGCCACCGCCTTGCTCAACGGTTTCAGTCAGGTGCTGCTGCAGCGCAACCCGCTGTGCGGCCTGCTGTGCCTGCTGGCCATCCTGATCACCGCCCCCGAACTCATCGGCGGTGCGCTGCTGGGCGCCCTTGCCGGGCTGCTCACCGCGCAGCGCCGCGGCTACAACCGCGCCGACCGCCAGGCCGGCCTGTACAGCTACAACGGCGTGCTGCTGGGCCTGCTGCTCAGCCACGCACTGCCCTGGTCGGCCCTGCTGCCCCCGCTGATCATCGCCGCTGCGGGCCTGAGCAGCATGCTGGTGCACCAGTGGCTCAAGCGCAAAAGCCGCCGCCTGCTGCCCGCCTACACCGCGCCCTTCGTGCTGATCGGCTGGGCGGTACTGGCGCTGGCCGAGCCTTCCAGCGCCGGCTACGCCCCGGTCGCGGCCAACCCGCTGTTCGCCCTGGGCCGCGGCCTGGGCCAGATCTTCCTGCTCGACCAGCCGCTGGCTGGCCTGCTGATTGCCCTGGGCCTGCTGATCGCCAACCGCTACGCCGCCGCCTGGGCGCTACTGGGCGCCGCCCTGGGCGGCAGCGTGGCGCTGCTCGGTGGCGAGGCCGGCGCCGGCTACTACGGCCTGTACGGCTTCAATGCGGCGCTGGCCGCGCTGGCCTTCAGCCAGACCCGCGCACAACCCTGGCGGCCGTTGCTGGCCATCGTTCTGGCCATCGTGCTGCAACCGCTGCTGGGCCTGTTGCCGGTGCCGGGCCTGACCGCGCCGTTCATCCTCGCCTGCTGGCTGCTGCAACTGGGTACCGCTGCCCGACGTCGCCCGCTTGCACAGCTGCGGGCCAGCCCCTAGGCTCTGCTCCATCTTGTAATGGAAAGCGCCCATGAGCACCCCTTCGAGCTGGCGCGAGCGCCTCTACGTCATCGTCTTTCAAGCCGACACCGTGGCCGGCCGGCGCTTCGACAGCATTCTGCTGCTGATCATCCTGGCCAGCCTGATCACCGTCATCCTCGACAGCATCGACGAGGTCCACCAGGGCTACGCCGGGCTGCTGGCCTGGATCGAGTGGGGCTTTACCGCCATCTTCCTGGCCGAATACCTCACCCGCCTGTACTGCTCGCCCAAGCCGCTGCGCTACGCCTTCAGCTTCTACGGGCTGGTGGACCTGCTGGCGATCGTGCCGGGCATCATCGCCATCTACTACAGTGACGCGCAGTACCTGCTGATCATCCGCGTGATCCGCATGCTGCGCATCTTCCGCGTGCTCAAGCTCGGCCCGTACCTCAAGCAGGCCAACTACCTGATGTCGGCGCTGCGCGGCAGCAAGCAGAAGATCATCGTGTTCCTGGTCAGCGTGTCGACCCTGGTCACGGTGTTCGGCACCCTGATGTACGTGGTCGAAGGCCCGGAGCACGGCTTCACCAGCATCCCCAAGGGCATCTACTGGGCCATCGTGACCCTGACCACCGTGGGCTTTGGCGACATCGTGCCCAAGACCCCGCTGGGCCAGGTGATTTCCTCGCTGGTGATGATCACCGGCTACTCGATCATTGCCGTGCCCACCGGCATCTTCACTGCCGAGCTGGCCAACGCCATGCGCGGCGAACAGCTGCAGCACGCCTGCCCCACCTGCCACAAGGGCAGCCACGAGCAGAGCGCCGCGTTCTGTTCACGCTGCGGCAATGCGCTGTTCAAGAAAATGGAATAACCAAAGCACTTTTTAATCTTTAAGCGACTAAGGCCGAGCCGCTATAGTCGCTGGCATAATGCCTTTCTCCCAACTCGAACAAGGAATGCGCAGTGAAAAAACTCTTTGGTGCCTCGCTTCTGGCCGCAGGCCTGGCCCTGGGCAACCTCGCCCAGGCCGCCCCGACCACCCTGCTCAACGTCTCCTACGACGTGATGCGCGACTTCTACAAGGACTACAACGCCGCGTTCCAGAAGCACTGGGAAGCCGAGCACAAAGAGAAGATCAACGTGCAGATGTCCTTCGGCGGTTCGAGCAAGCAGGCGCGCTCGGTGATCGACGGCCTGCCGGCCGACGTCATCACCATGAACATGGCCACCGACATCAATGCCCTGGCCGACAACGGCAAACTGGTGCCGGACAACTGGGTCACCCGCCTGCCCAACAACAGCGCGCCCTTCACCTCCGCCACCGTGTTCATCGTGCGCAAGGGCAACCCCAAGGCCCTGAAGGACTGGCCCGACCTGCTCAAGGACGGCGTACAGGTGATCGTGCCCAACCCCAAGACCTCGGGCAACGGCCGCTACACCTACCTGTCGGCATGGGGCTATGTGCTCAAGAACGGCGGTGACGAGAACAAGGCCAAGGACTTCGTCGGCAAGCTGTTCAAGCAGGCACCGGTGCTCGATACCGGTGGCCGTGCCGCGACCACCACCTTCATGACCAACCAGATCGGCGACGTGCTGGTGACCTTCGAGAACGAAGCCGAGATGATCGCGCGCGAATTCGGTCGCGACCAGTTCGAGGTGATCTACCCGAGCGTGTCGGCCGAAGCAGAGCCGCCGGTGAGCGTGGTCGACAAGGTGGTGGACAAGAAGAAAAGCCGTGCCACCGCCGAGGAGTACCTGAAGTACCTGTGGTCGCCTGAAGCCCAGGAAATTGCCGCCAACAACTACCTGCGCCCACGCGACGCGACCGTGCTGGCCAAGTACACCGACCGCTTCCCCAAAGTCGACTTCCTGTCGGTGGAAAAGACCTTCGGTGACTGGCGCACCGTGCAGAAGACCCACTTCAACGACGGCGGGATCTTCGACCAGATCTACACCGGGCAGTAAGGCCGGGTGACGAATCCGGGGCCTGTGACGGGCCCCGGATTTTTTGTGGCCGGCGTTCGGGCCTGTCGCGGGTCAAGCCCGCTGCCACAAGGTGATGTGCCGATTTCAAGGGCGATGTCGCACCTGTGTGAGCGGGCTTGACCCGCGATGAATTCACCTCGGTTTCGAACTTGCCCGGCAAATACCGATCAGTTCCTTGGACTACCCTTTCCGTCATTCACGGCTCAAGGAGTGCCCAGTGACCCGATTGCTCACCCTGTTGCTCGGTTGCCTGCTCAGCACGCAACTGCTCGCCGCCAGCCTCATCCCCGGCACCGACAGCGCCGAAACCGCCGAAAAAGCACCGGAACCCGTGGTTCAGGGCGGCCTGCTCGGCGCCCTGGCCAACAGCCTCGACAGCGTCACCCAGGAAATCGACGTCGACGGTCACCTGGTCGACGCCTGGCGCCTGCGCGCCAATCGCGCCAGCAAGGAGGCCAACCAGCTGGTCGACCGCCACGCCGAAGACTCCTTCGACCTGCTGGTGGACTTTGCCCTGCTCAGCCTCACCTGGCTGGTGGTGTTCGGCGTGCTCACCAGCCTGGGCCGCGTGCTGTCCCACCACATCAATCGCAGGCGCCCGCTGCGCGAACGTCCGCGGTTGCAGAAACTGCTCGGCTACCTGCTGCCCTACACCCTGCCGGCCCTGGCCAGCCTGCCCGCCACCCTCTACGCCAGCACGCGCCTGCTCGACCCCTCGATCGGCCGCGCGCTGGGCCTGAGCCTGGCCTACGCCACCAGCAGCGGCCTGTTCTCGACGTCGATCATCCTGTGCCTGATCACCGTGTTCGACACCGGCCACAAGCGCACCGCCGTGCGCATCATTCGCAAGATCGCGCCACGCCCGTTGTTCATGATCGGCTTTCTCGCCGCCTGGGCCGACGCCCTGACCAGCCCGCAGATCACCCGCCAGATCGGTGGCAACCTCACCAGCAGCATCGCGGTGATCACCGGCCTGCTGGCCACCTTCGCCTTCGCCGCGCTGGTGATTCGCCTGCGCCGCCCGGTGGCCCACCTGATCCGCAACCGCGACCTGCACGACCGCCTGCAGCACCGCGCCCTGCAGGAAACCCTGCGGATCTTCTCGTGGCTGTGGTACCTGCCGATCCTGATGATGATCCTGGTATCGGCGATCAACCTGATCGGCGCCGGCGAAGAAAGCCAGAAGGCCCTGCAAAAGGCCCTGCTGACCACGGTGCTGCTGGTGGGCACGGTGTTCCTGAGCACGGTGCTGCAGCACCTGTTCAAGTCCCGCGAGGTCGACCCCGGCCAGCGCCTTCGCCCCTACAAGGAACTGGTGCGCAACCTCGCCCACGCGCTGCTGCGCATCGGCATGGCCATCGCCTTCATCGAGCTGCTGGGGCGCATCTGGGGCTTTTCGGTGCTCGAATTCGCCGTGCGCAACAGCCTGGGCCGGGCAATCAGCGATTCGCTGAGCAGCATCGGGTTGATCTTGCTGGTCACCTGGCTGCTGTGGGTGGTGATCGACACCGCCATCCAGGAAGCCCTCAAGCCCAGCGCCGGCCGGCGCGCTTCGCGCCAGCCCAGCACACGGGTGCGCACCATCCTGCCGATGCTGCGCAACGCGGTGAAGATCGTGCTGGTGGTGATCTGCACCATCACCACCATGGCCAACCTGGGCATCAACGTGGCGCCGCTGCTGGCCGGTGCCGGGGTGGTCGGCCTGGCCATCGGTTTCGGTTCGCAGCAGCTGGTACAGGACGTGATCACCGGCCTGTTCATCCTGATCGAGGACACCATCGCCATCGGCGACTGGGTGGTGCTCGACTCCGGCCACGCCGGCACCGTCGAGAGCCTGACCATTCGCACCCTGCGCCTGCGCGACGGCAAGGGCTTCGTGCACTCGGTACCGTTCGGCCAGATCAAGGCCGTCACCAACCAGTCGCGCCAGTTCGCCTATGCGTTCTTCTCGGTGCAGTTCAGCTACCAGACCGATGTCGACAGCGCCCTGCACCTGATCCGCGAGGTGGGCCAGTCGATCAGCGAGGACCCGGTGCTGCGCCACAGCCTGCAAGGGCCGCTGCAGGTGTTCGGGGTGGACGCCATGAACCTCAACGGCATCACCCTCACCGCCCAGTTCCGCACCACCTCGGGCGGGCAGTACGCGGTGAACCGGGCGTTCAACGAACGCCTGAAAAAGCGCGTGGACCAGACCGACGACGTGAGCTTCGCGCAGTATTACCCGCAGCCGGCCCACGTACGCGACGAAACGGTGTAGACACTGCGGCGTTCAACCTTCCCGGCATGGGAAGGTGGTGCTAAAGTCGCCGCCATGAAATTTACCCGTGCCGACCGCTCGCTGATTGCCTGGACGCTGTACTTCAGCGTCCTGTTCAATCTGTTCGCCTGCGGTATCGGCCACGGGCAGATGATGGGCCTGCAGCTCAACGGCATCGGCGGAGCCTTCTGCTCGGCCATGGGCACCCCGGGCCCGACCCTCAAGACCGATTACAGCGACGCCTCCATCGCCGGCTGGGACAGCCTGCAAACCTGCCCGGTGTGTGCCGCGGCCGTGGTGTGCCTGGCCCTGAGCCTGGTGATCGGCTGGCTGCTGGCGTTCACCCGCACGCGCCGCTACCACCGCGAACTGCGCAGCAAGGCACCACCTCGCTACTGCTGGCCCTCGGCCAACCCGCGCGCCTCCCCCCTGCTGGCCTGATCCAACCCGGCAGCCTTGCCGCTGCCCGTACCGGCACACGCCTGCGCCACTGCGCGGGGGTGCCGTTGGCTCACCTGCAGAGTTCGCTCAATGACCCCTTTCCCACGTTTGCAGGGCTGCACTGCCCTGCTCTGCGCCCTGTCGCTCAACGCCGTTGCCGACGAGGCACTCGTGCTGCCCGATGTACTGGTCAGCGACCGGCCGATTCCGGTGGACGGCGTTTTGCTCGACACCCCCTCGCAAACCGGTTCGCGCCTGGGCCTCACGCCCCGCGAAACCCCGGCCTCGATCAGCATCGTCAACCGCCACCAGATCGAACAGCGCGGCGCCAGGACCACCCAGGACATGCTCGCCGGCGTACCCGGCCTGAACGCCGCCTCCCCGCCCGGCTCGGCCGGCTCGGTGTCGTACCGGGGCTTTTCCGGGGCGCAGATCACCCAGCTGTTCAATGGCATCAGCGTGCAGTACGACTCGATCGCCGCACGCCCGGTCGACAGCTGGATCTATGACCGCGTCGAAGCGGTCGGCGGCCCGTCCAGCTTCCTGTTCGGCGCCGGCGCCGTAGGCGGCTCGATCAACTACATCACCAAGCTGGCCAACCGCGACGAAGACTTCAATGAAGGCCGCGTCAGCTATGGCAGCTACGACAGCAGCGAGACCTCGTTCGGCTTCAACCACGCACTCAACGACACCAACCATGCGCGCCTGGATTTCAGCCATACCCGCAGCAATGGCTACGTCGACCGCGAGGAGCGCGATGCCTGGAGCGTGGCGTTCTCGCTGCTGACCGACATCAACGACCAGCTGTCCCACACCCTGGCACTCGAATACCAGAACGAGAGCGTCGACAGCCCCTACTGGGGCAGCCCGGTGCTCAACCCGCTGGGCGGCCAGATGAAGGTCGACAAGAGCCGGCGCTTCGAGAACTACAACGTCGAGGACGGGCGCTACGAGCAGCGCGTGCGCTGGCTGCGCTCGATCACCGAGTACCGTTTCGACGACGCCACCTCGCTGCGCAATACGCTTTACCACTACAACGCCGAGCGCAATTTCCGCAATCTCGAGACCTACACCTACAACGCCGACAACAGCCGCGTGCAACGCGCCGGCAGCCTGCTGCAACGGCACGACCAGGAGCTCAACGGCAACCGCGTGGAACTGCTGCATGACGGCCAGCTGTTCGGCCTGCGCAGCCAGTGGTCGACGGGCCTGGACTACAGCCACAACGTGCAGATGACCTACCCGCGCTCGGGCACCGCTGCCGGCAGCGTCGACCCCGACCACTTCGACCCGGGACACTTCTACGACCTGCCGGGCATGTTCCCCGGCTACGAGAAGAACCGTCAGAACACGGTCGACACCTGGGCCGGCTTTCTGGAGAACCGCCTGACCCTGACCGATCGCCTGACCCTGCTGACGGGCCTGCGCCACGACAGCATCGACCTGCAGGTACGCAACTACCGCGCCGTCAACGAGGCCAACCCGGCGCAGTTCAAACGCCGCTACCAGCCCACCACCGGGCGTGTGGGCCTGGTGTTCGAGCTGACCCCGTCGGCCAACGTGTATGTGCAGTACAGCACCGCCGCCGACCCGCCCGCCGGCATGCTCACCACCGCCAGCTTCGGCCAGGTGCGCGACTTCGACCTGAGCACCGGCAAGCAGCTGGAGGTGGGTAGCAAGTTCGACTTTCTGGACGGACGCGGTTCGGCCACCGTGGCCGCCTACCGCATCGAGCGCGACAACCTGGCCACCGCCGACCCGGCCAACCCCGGCTTCACCCAGCCGGTGGGCAAGCAGTCGTCACGCGGTATCGAGGTGGCGGCGGCGCTGCGCGTCACCCCGCAACTGCTGGCCGAAGGCAACTTCGCCTATGTCGATGCGCAGTACGACGCGTTCAACGAAAACGTCGGCGGCCAGTCGTTCTCGCGCAAGGGCAACACCCCCACCAATACCCCGGACCGGGTGGCCAACCTGTGGCTGACCTACGACCTGGACCCACAGTGGCAGGTGGGCGGCGACAGCCGCTATGTGTCGTCGGTGTATGCCGATGCGGCCAACACCCGCTACGCGCCGTCGTACACCCTGTTCGGGGCCTTCGTCGGCTACAAGGTGGATGCCGACACGCGCATCACCGCGCGGGTGCGCAACCTGACCGACGAGGTGTACGCACGCTGGACCTCGTCGAGCATGCTCTACCTGGGTGCACCGCGCACCTTCGAACTGGCGGTGCAGACCCGCTTCTGACTGGGCCGGGCCGGGGCGTTCGCGCCCCGGCCCTGATGGAGCGTTGCAATGAAGCGTTATCTGTATCTGTGGCATCGCTGGCTGGGGATCGTGACCTGCGTGTTCATGGCGCTGTGGTTCGTCTCGGGCATGGTGATGCTGTACGTGGGCTACCCCAAGCTGACCCCGCGCGAGCACCTGGCGCACCTGCCGGCGCTGTCGGCGCAGGGCTGTTGCGTCTCGCTGGGCGAGGCGCTGGCGGTGGCCGATCCGCAACCTGCACGCATACGCCTGAGCAGCGTGGCGGGGCATGCGCTTTACCTGTTCGACTATGCCAGCGGCAAGGCCGTGGCGGTGGACGCAACTAGCGGCCAGCGCATCGCCCCCACCACCCGCGAACGGGCGCTGGCCAGTGCCGGGCAATACGACCCGCATGCGCCGCTGACCTATCGCGACGCGGTGCAGGAAGACCTGTGGAGCCATTCGCGCGCACTGGATGCGCACCGGCCGCTGCATCGCGTGCAGTTGAGCGATACGGACGGCACCTTGCTGTACATCAGCGGCCAGACCGGCGAAGTGGTGCGCGATGCCAGCGCCAGCGAGCGCGGCTGGAACCTGATCGGCGCCTGGCTGCACTGGCTGTATCCGTTGCGCGGCATCGGCGTGGACGGGTTGTGGAGCAACCTGGTGATCTACCTGTCGCTGGCGGCCAGCGTGATGGCGCTGCTGGGCGCGGTGGTGGGGGTGATGCGCTGGCGTTTCAGCCGGCCCTACCGCAGCGGTTCGCGTTCGCCGTACAAGGGCTGGGCACGCTGGCACCATGTGGGCGGGTTGCTGTTCGGTGCCCTGGCCATCACCTGGATTTTCAGTGGGCTGATGTCGATGAACCCGTGGCGGCTGTTCAGCAGTGCGCAGCCGCTGGATACCTCGGCGTATCAGGGCGGGCCGCTGAATGCGGCGGCGTTCCCGCTGTCGGTGCCCCAGGCACTGGCGCGCTTTGCCGACAAGGGCTTCACCGCCCGCGAGCTGGAGTGGCGGCTGATCGGGGGCGCGGGGTATGTGGTGGGCCAGGACGGCGCGGGACGCACGCGGGTACTGTCGATGCACGACGGCCAGGTGCTGCAGCGTCTGCCACGGGCGGTGCTGGAGCAGGCGGCGCGGGCGATCGGGCCGGCGATGCAGGTGCAGCAGTTGGAGGCCTACGACTTCTACTACTACGCGCGGGCCGAGCAGAGCATGCTCGGGCATCTTGAAAAGCGTCTGCCGGTGCTGCGGGTGCGCTTCGACGACCCGGCGCAGACCTGGCTGCATCTGGACCTGTACACCGGTGAAGTACTGGGGCAGCTGGACCAGCCACGGCGCGTGTCACGCTGGCTGTTCGCGTTGCTGCACAGCTGGGACTGGCTACCGCTGCTGACGCGGCGGCCGTTGTGGGATGGGTGGATGATCGTGCTCAGCCTGGGTGGGCTGGTGCTGAGCGTGAGTGGTGTGGTGATGGGGTGGCGGCGTTTGCGCCGCTAGCCTTCGGATCGCATCGCGGGTCAAGCCCGCTCCCACAGGGTTAGTGCCAATCCTTGTGGGAGCGGGCTTGACCCGCGATAGGCCAGCACTGGCACAACAGATTCACCCCTGGCGAAACACCAGCGCCTTCAGCCCGCCCACCGGATCACTGTCCGCAAACTCCGGTGGGTTGGCCAGACGCTCCACGAACACCAGCCCCGGCGCCTCGGCTGCCATCCCCTCGATCAGAAAGTCAGGCCCGATGGCCGGGTCGTTCACGCACGCCAGCACCGTGCCGCCTTCATTCAACAGCTCCGGCAGGCGGCGCAGGATCTTGCTGTAGTCCTGGGTCAGCACAAAGCTGCCCTTCTGGAACGTCGGCGGGTCGATGATGATCAGGTCATACGGCCCGCTCTTGCGCACCTTGCCCCATGACTTGAACAGCTCATGCCCCAGAAACCCCACCCGCCCCAGGTCATGCCCGTTGAGCCGATGGTTGTCGCGCCCACGGCTCAGGGCCGAGCGCGCCATATCGAGGTTGATCACCTGCTCGGCCCCCCCGGCAATCGCTGCCACCGAAAACCCACAGGTGTAGGCGAACAGGTTGAGCACCCGCTTGCCCGCCGCCTGCTCGCGCACCCAGCGCCGGCCATAGCGCATGTCCAGGAACAGCCCGGTGTTCTGCTTCAGGCCCAGGTCCAGCTGATAGCGCAGGCCATCCTCGTCGATCACGCGGTGCTCGCTCGGCTCGCCCAGCAACCACTGGCCGGGGCTATCGGGCAGGTAGCGGTGCTGAATCAGAATCGCCTGCCCGGGCCAGCCAGGGCTGGCGGCCAGGGTGCGCAGCATCTGCTCCAGCGTGGCCAGCTGCCCTTCGGGCGGTTCGCGAAACAGCGAGACCAGCAGCACGCCCTGCAGCCAGTCCACGGTGATCTGTTCGAGCCCCGGCCAGCAGCGCCCGCGCCCATGGAACAGGCGCCGGGTTTCGGCAGGCGCAGGGTTCAGGGCACCGAGCAGGTGGGCGTGAAGGGTGGCAATCGGCATGGCAGGATTCACTGGGACAAAAAGGGCTATTTTAGCGGCAAGCTTCACGCAGCAAGCGACAAGTTTGCGCCGGGCGCCTGTTTACTTGTCGCTTGTGGCGTGCAGCTTGCCGCTCGCCCTCCACCACCAGCCCTGCTGCATGCCGGCAGCCGCCAGCAGAATCGCCGCCACCCCCAGCCATTGCAGCGCGCTCAAGCGATGGCCAAAGGCGAACCAGTCGACGAAGATCGCCGCAATCGGGTAGATGAACGACAGCGCCCCGGTCAACGCGGTCGGCAGTTTCTGGATGGCGCCATACAGCAGCACGTACATCAGGCCGGTGTGCACGATACCCAGCGTCACCAGGCTGGCCAGCGCCCCCGCAGTGCCCGGCAGGCCGCCGGTATTGGCAAAGGGCGCCAGCAACAGGATGCCGGTGCTCACCTGGATCAGCGCGATCAGGTGCGGCGGCGTGCCACTCAGGCGCTTGATGATCAGCGCGGCCACCGCGTACAGAAACGCCGCGCCCAGCGCCAGCGCGATGCCCAGCAGGTAATCCTCGCCACTGCCCTGCCCGCTGCCGTGGGCACTCACAATGGCCAGCATCCCGGCAAACGACACCCCCAGCCAGAACAGCTTGGGCACACTGAGCTTTTCACCCAGAAACACCGCCGCCAGCCCCACCAGCATGAACGGCTGCACGTTGTACACCGCCGTACCGATGGCAATCGAGGCCCGTGAATAGGAGCCGAACAGCAGCACCCAGTTGCCCACGATGGCCACCCCGCTGAGTACCGCCAGGGCAAAGCTGGCACGTGTGAGGATGCCCGGCCGCAAAAAGCCCAGCACGGCGCACACCAGCAACAGCGTGCCGGCGCCGAACACGCAGCGCCAGAACACCACGTCCAGCACCGGTTGCCCCGACACCAGCACGAACCAGCCGATGGTGCCGGATATCAGCATCGCGGCGACCATTTCCAACGACCCACGGCGTATTGAATTGTCCATCTCTCACCTCCCAGACGATGGACAGATTATGCGAGCGAGAAGCCAGGGCACTCCATAGCAAAAACAAGGCTAGACTCAAGCCTTGCCTTTTTTATCAAGGCAATTTCATTGATCTGCCTGACGAGGATTGCATGACTGATGATATCGACCAGCTGTTGATCAAGGCGCTGATGGAAGACTCGCGGCGTTCGCTCAAGGCGCTGGCGCACCTGAGCGGCCTGTCGGCGCCCAGCGTCAGCGAGCGCCTGCGTCGCCTGGAAGAACGCGGCGTGCTCAAGGGCTACACGGTCGACATCGACCCGCGCAGCTTCGGGTACCAGTTGCAGGCCATCGTGCGCATTCGTCCGTTGCCGGGGCAGTTGCAGGAGGTGGAGCGCCAAATCATCGCCATCCCCGAGTTCACCGAGTGCGACAAGGTCACGGGTGACGACTGCTTCATCGCGCGCCTGCATGTACGCTCGATGGAGCAGCTCGACACCTTGCTCGACAAGCTCAACAGCCACGCCGAAACCAACACCGCCATCGTCAAGAAAAGCCCGGTGAAGCGACGGCTGCCGCCGATGGCATAAGCGCCATACTGGCGGGCAGCGCGGGATTCGCAGAGCAACGGCACGTTCCACACATATGCTAGCCTTGCGCCCCTCTCCCGCAAGGACGCACCGTCACCATGTTCGCTTTCCCAAGGCCCCTCTGCATGCTGGGCCTGGCGCTGGCCTTCACCAGCGCCCACGCCACCGACCCGATCAACCTGTACCAGGGCACCCTCGGCGAGCGCAAGGTCGAGGTCGCCCTGCAATACACCTCGCAGTACGAGTACGTGCAAGGCTACCTGCTGGACACCGAGCACCACACCAGCCAGCCACTGGAAGTGACGCCCTACAGCAAGGACGTGCCACTGCTGATCAACATCATGGACAACCCGCGCATGCCCGCCGCAGCACTGCGGGTGCGCCCCTTCGTGTTCACGCACGATCGCGACTTCAGTGGCGAATGGATCGACCTGCGCACCCGCGAACGTGTGCCCTTCAGCCTCACGCGCCAGACTCGCTTCAGCGACGAGCAGCGCTCCAGCTGGCAAGGCGAGCTGCTGCAACAGCCGCAGAACCGCGGCAAGAGCTTCTATGTGCACGCCAGCAAGGCCGAGGGCGAATACACCGGCAAGGTCGATCGCATCACCATCATCGACCTCGCCAGCGGCAGCACACTGCAGGTGCTGGACAACCTGGCGCTGGCGTTCAACGGCACCCGGACCCTGACCTTCGCCGACTACAACGGTGACGGCATCATCGACTTCAGGGCCTCGCCCATCGGCCAGCGCGCCACCGGCGGCGCCAACCAGGAGCCGGACCAGTTCTACCTGTACCAGCCCACCAGCAATACCTACCAACGCCACACCGAACTCGAAGCGCTGGGCGACAAGGGCGCGCTCAAGTTCCCCGCCCCCGGCTGGGTAGCCCAGCGCCAGGGCAGCAACTACGACACCGGGACCAGCGACTGGCAGTACTACCACTTCGTCGACCCCAAGCAACTGGTGTGGCAGCGCCACAGCGTGGAGCCTTTCTGATGCCGTTTCGTACCCTGTTCGCCTGCCTGCTGCTGTGCCTGAGCGCCAATGCCCTGGCCTACCATTCCGTGTACCAGGGCAAACTCGGCGGGTTGCCGGTGACGCTGGTGATCGAGCGCACCAACGACTACGTGACCGGTATCTACTACTACGAGCGCTACCACACGCCGATCCGGCTCAAGCCCACGCGCAACACCGACACCTACAACTTCGCCATGGACGAACTGGACAGCGGCGGCCTGCCCACCGCGCGCCTGCATTTCCAGAAAGCCGATTTCAGCAGCCGTGCCCAGCCGCTGCAAGGCACCTGGACCGCCTACGCCAGCGGCAAGCAGCTGCCCTTCACGCTCAAGCTGGTGGCCGACATCGGCCTGCAGACACCCTCGCCGGGCGCGGTACTGCCCCAGGCCGCATCCACCGAACGCTTCTACTTCCAGTTGCCGATGGACATGGACTATGCCGCCCTCGAAACCATCCAGGTGATGGACAAGGCCACCGGCAAGCTGCAGCAGACGCTGGAGGTGAAGGTGCCGGGCTGTCGCAGCAAGGGTATCGACACCGTCCAGGTACGCCTGCAGGGTGGCGCCACCCAGGTGCTCATCCCTTCCAGCCCGTATTGCCTGGGCAAGACGTTCGAGTGGCGCGAGGCCAGCGCACGCTTCGAGGTGGTGAACTAGCCCTCAGCTCGGGCAGGCGAGGTCGCCGTTGTCCAGCCCCTGCTTGTAGTTGCGGCTGAGCAGGCTGGCCTTGCCGTCGTGCCAGGTCAGGGTCAGCACATACAGCGAGTCGAAATCCTCGCCGTCCCAGTCGTCGGTGATGGTGCGTTTTTCGCCCAGCGCCTTGCCGGCCACGGTGTTGATCAGCTCGGGCAGGTAGCCGTGTGACCACGCGGTGTAGACCGTGGCGTTGCGGTACTTGTCCTGCAGCAGCTCGTCGGCCAGGTCGCCGGTGTCGTTGGCGCCGAAGTCGATGTTCACCGGCAGGCCGAGCTTGATCGCGCTCGGGCTGATGGTCATCAGCGGACGGATATAGCTGTAGGCATTGTCGTTGCTGCCCTCCTCCACTTCGCGGCTGGGGTTGGCGGCAAACACGTAGTCGGCGGGGCCGAATTTTTCCGGGAGCAGAGTGGCCAGGTCCAGGGCGCGGTTGAGGCCCTGGCAGTTCAGTTGCCCGAGGCCTTCGCCGGGCTTTTCTGCGTGGCGCAGGAAGACCAGGGTCTGGGTGCCGTCCACCGGCTGGGCTCGGCTTTCGAGCGCTTCGAAAGTCAGCAGGACGCCGCCGACGACCAGCGGAACGGAAAACAGCGCAGGGCGATAACGCCGAAAAAAGGAGGGCAACTTCATGGCACGGGCTCTTTGCGACAAATAGGGTTGAGGCTGACCCGCCTGTGCCACCCCGCAGCCGAGGCTGCGGGGTGATCCCTGTCTGTCGTTCCATCCGTGGAAACGGGCGTGCTTGAGAGTGTCGCAAACCCGTTTGGTTCATCCGTGCCGGCTCAGCCTTGAGCCCGCGCCAGTCTGGCGCAGGGATGTTTCGCGATGATGACGCTCAGATCAGCTTGCGCCGGATCGCTTCTTCAACCGAACTGCTCAGGTGCTCGAAGATGGCAGCGGGTCTTCGGCGTGGATGCCCAGCCGGTTGGCGGCCTGGCGCGAGGGGCTCTGGGGGTCAATCGTCGCGGGTGAGGACCTCGAGCAACTCGATCTCGAAGGTGAGGGTCGAATTCGGCGGGATGCTGCCTACGCTGCGCGCGTCGTAACCCAGGTGCGCCGGCACGATCAGCTTGCGCTTGCCGCCCACCTGCATGCCCATCAGGCCCTGGTCCCAGCCCTTGATCACGCGGCCGGTGCCGATCACGCACTGGAACGGCTTGCCGCGTTGGTGGGAGGAATCGAATACGCTGCCATCGTCCAGCCAGCCGGTGTACTGGGTGGTGATCAGCGCCCCCTTGACGGCCGCCTTGCCGTCGCCCAACTGGAGGTCGATGATTTGAAGTTCGTTGCTCATGGGTGATCTCTGACGGCTATGGGACGTTTTCTGCCGATGCGTTTTCGCAGCAATGGCCGTGTTTTGCAAGGCTGTGGGGAGCGAACGCGGATCATGAGGTGGCGCCGGCTGTCACCGGCTCGTGCTGGCGCATCGACCAGCACACCCCGCCCACCACCAGCACGATCGCCGCGCCCTCCAGCAGGTTCGGCCCGCTCTGGCGCCAGATGAACGCATATAGCAAGGCAAACAGGGTCTCGAACACGATCAACTGCCCGCTCAGGGTCAGCGGCATGCGCTTGGCTGCCGCATTCCACAACACCCCCGCCAGCCACGAGCCAAACAGCGCGCAACCCAGGCTGATCGCCCAGAACAGCTGCCAGCGCTCAGCAGTGGCCTGCACCTGCAACTGCTGCGGCTGCCACACCCACAGCAGCGCCACCAGCACCAGGCTGAACACGCCGGTCACCACCCCGGTGAGCACCGACCACTGATGGCTGTCCAGGTGCCGGCACTGCTTGAGATAGCGGCTGTTGTAGGTGGCGTACCAGGTCCAGCACGCTAGCGCGGCCAGCGCATAGAGCAGCCCGGCGAGCTTGTCCTGCACCGCCCCCGGCTCCACCGCGAAGGTCTGCAGGTTGATGCACAGCATGCCCGCCAGGATCAGCGCCAATGGCCCGGCCAGGCGCGACAGGGCCACCGCGCCGCTGTCATTGCGCCCGTACAGGGTGATGGTCAGCGGCAGCACACCAACGATCAGCGATGCCGGCGCCACGCCCAGGCGCTGGATCGCCGCCACCAGGCACATGAAGTACAGCAGGTTGCCGATCAGCGCCAGGCGCGCCAGCATCCACACGTCTGCCCGTTCGAGCTGACGCAGCGCCTTGCGCATTGGCAGCAGCAGCGCGAGCGATACCGCCCCTAGCAGGACGAACCGCGCACAGGCCAGCAGCACCGGGCTGAACTCCGGCAGCAGTTGCGGCACCATCAGCACCATGCCCCACATCGCACCGGCCACGCCGGCATACGCCACACCCCGTTTCACTTGCCTGCTCCTCGTTTTTCAGAGCACGCAGGCTAGCCAAATGCAGGCGTCCAGGCAAAAGATCATTCGGCATGCAGGCATTCCCATGGGGAATACCTTTAAAGCGCAAAGCACCGGGTTTACCATCCAGCCATTCCCTGAACCGAAGACCCCGCAATGAGCCGCTTCAGCCGTCACCTGCCCCCGCTGGATACCCTGATCGCTTTCGAGGCGGTGGTACGCACCGGCAGTTTCACCCGCGCCGCCGCCGAGCTGTCGCTGACCCAGAGCGCGGTGAGCAAACAGATCAAGCTGCTTGAAGAACACCTGGGTGCGCCGCTGTTCGAACGCCGCGCCCGCGGCATCACCCTGACCGCCGCCGGCAGTGGCTTCAATGCCATCGTCGAGCCGATGCTCGACAGCCTGCTTGCCAACGTATTGCGCCTCAAGAGCGGGCACGGCAGCCGCAATGTCAGCGTGATCTGCACCCATGCGGTGGCACAGTACTGGTTGTTCCCGCGGCTGCTGCGCTTCAACGCACAGCACCCCGAGCTGACAGTGAACATCCATGCCAGCAACGAGATGGATGAACGCGTGGTGGGCAACTATGACTTCGGCGTGCTGTACGGCCATGGCCGCTGGAGTTCACTGCAGGCCGACAAGCTGTTCGATGAATGCATCTACCCCATCGTCAGCACCCAGCGGGCCCTGCCGCCAGCCGATTCGCTGGCGGCGCTGCAGGCCCTGCCGCTGATCCAGCTGGATGCCTCGGCCTGGAACTGTCTGGATTGGCCCGACTGGTTCGCGCACCTGGGGGTGCGCTACAAGGCGCCGGCCGATGCGGTGACATTCAATCAGATCACCCTGGTGTTCGACGCGGTGATGCAGGGTATGGGGGTGGGGTTGGGCTGGGAGTTCATGGCCCGCGAGCGCATCGCCAGCGGGCAGGTGCGGCCGGTGTCGGAGTTCGTCGTGCACACCGGCCAGGCCGACTACCTGGTGCACGACAGGCAGCGCGTGTGCTCGCCGGCGGCCCAGGTGTTCAGGGACTGGTTGCTTGCGCTCAACTGAACTGCGCTTGCACCTCGGCGCCGGTGAGGGTCTGGGTCTGGTTGGCGAAGCAGTAGTAGCCCGGCTTCTGATCGATGTAGATCTGCAGTTCCAGCGCCCAGTCACTCTCGCCATCGAGCACGCCCACCGGCACGGCGTCGAAGCCGCCGGCCTTGAGGCGATAGAACAGGTGGGTGCCGCAGGTGCCGCAGAAGCCGCGCTGGGCCCACTCGGAGGAATCGTAGATGCGCGGGGTGTCGCCGCTGAGCCTGAGGGTCTGGGTGCTGTGCACCACCATCAACGGGCCACCGGACCATTTGCGGCACATGCTGCAATGGCAGGCGCTGACACTGGCGTTGTCGAGGCTGACGCTGAGGTGAATGGCGCCGCACAGGCAGCTGCCGTGTTTTTCCTGGGGTTGGGACATGGTGCAGGGTCCTTGCGGTGAGCGGTAGGGCTGAAGTCTAGCAGCAGTCGGCCCCGGCCCTTTCGCCGGCAAGGCCGGCTCCTACAGCGGATTACGCCGTCACCGGGGTCAACACCGGTTCCCCGGCAAAGAACGCCTGCAGGTTGCGCAGCACCAGCGCCACCGTATCGCGCGCCGCTTCCGGCGACTGTCCGGCCACATGCGGGGTCAGCACCACGTTGTCCAGCACCTTGAGTGCCTGCGGGACTTCAGGCTCGGCATCGAACACATCCAGCCCGGCCCCGGCAATACGCCCTTCGCGCAACGCAGCCACCATCGCATCGGTGTCCACCACGCTGGCCCGCGCAATGTTCACCAGAAAACCCTGCGGCCCCAGTGCGTCCAGCACCGCCGCGTCGACCAGGTGGCGCGTACCGGCCCCGCCCGGGGTGGCAACGATCAGAAAGTCCACCTCCCCCGCCAGCGCCAGCGGGCTTTCGCACCAGGTGTAGGGCACGTCGGTGCGTGGCCGGCGGTTGTGGTAGCTGACCTGCATGTCGAAGCCCAGCGCCGCACGCCGGGCAATCGCCAACCCCGTCGCGCCAAGGCCCAGTACCCCGAGGCGCTTGCCGCTCAGCGACGGGCTGATCACACGGTTCCACTGCCCCTGGCGGGTGGTGGCATCGGCACGGGGAATATCGCGCACGATGGCGAACAGCAGCGCCAGGGCATGGTCGGCCACCGCCGTGGCGTTGGCACCGGCGCCATTGGTCACGGTGATGCCACGCGCAGCAGCCGCTGCCAGGTCCACTTCCTCGTAGCCGGCGCCGATGACGCAGATGATTTTCAGATGGGGCAAGGCGGCGATTTCGTCGGCCCGCAAGCCCAGCGGCCCGCGGGTCAGTACCGCATCGATTGCGCCGCCGTGGCGGGCGATGGCCTCGGCACGCAGGGCCGGGGTCTGTGCACGAATCAGCTCGAAGCCGGCCTGTTCGAGCAAGGGCAGGTAGTCATCCACCGTTTCTACCAGCACCAGTACCTTGTGTGTCATGCCCTGCCCCCTGGCCATTCGCAAAAAAGGGGCATTATGCCGGCTTGGGCTTACTGGGCGAAAGCCCGTCCCAGGCCGCCCGGCACGCCGCTGCTGTCGGTGTCCTGCCAGGGGCCGTCAGGGCTGGTGGCCCAGCTCCAGCCATTGCTGAAGCGGTAGTAGGTGCGTTGGCGGTAGAAGGTGTTGGTCTTGCCTTCGAGCACGTACACCCCGAGTTTCGGGTCCCAGTGGCTGGCGCCACCCGGCGGCGGCGCGAAGCTTGCAGAGGTGCGTGGCATCGGCTTGGGCGTCGGCAGCGTGGCCGGGGTACCTGGCTTGGGCCCCGGCACCGGCTTGATCACCGGCCCGGTCGGCGGCAGGGTTTCGATCGGCGGCACAGTGGGCTCGCTGGGCCGATGCACCGTACACGCACTCAAGCCCACGGCCAGGGCGATCAGGGTGAGGCGTGCGATGCTGTTCATAGTGAGCTCTCTACGGGTCCGGGCTGTCGATGGTCAGGTGCTGCGGCGCCTCGGTGCTGCTGGCCAGCGGGCTGCCACGGCCGATCCACTCGCCCTTGGTCGGCTGGCCGGCACGGGAGACGCGCGCAACCAGTTGGACTTCGGGGAAGCTCGACAGTTTCATGTTCGGCATCATCGCATCACTGTCGCTGAGCTGAACCTCGATCGGCAGGTCGGCCACGGTCACGCGCTTGGCCGCCAGCGGCATCGGCGGCCCGGAACTGGCGCGGGCAAATATGAACACGCTGTCATCGGGACGCACCTTGTCCTTGAGCGCCGGCGCCAGCTCGACCCGCACCGTCAGGCGTGCGCTGGTGGCCGGCGCCTGGCCCGCGGCCTTGAGCCGTTCGCCAGCACGCTCGATGCCGCCCTGCAGCGCGGCACGCGAGGCATCGCCCTCGGGCAGTTGGGCAATCAGACGGTTCCAGTAGTCGATGGCCTGCTGGTAGCGCCCGTCCTCGAACGCGGCGATACCCAGCAGCCCCAGGCTGGTGACTTCCGCCGGATCGGCCTTGAGCGCTTCGTCGGTCAACGCCTGCATCTGCGCTGTCCACTGCTTGCCGTTACCGAAGTACAGCGCCTGCGCCCATTGCCCAAGCAGCTCAGGCTGACGCCCGGCCAGGGCAGCAGCGCGCTCGAAGGCCTTGGCAGCATCGGCGGCGCGTTCCTGGGCCATGTAGGCACGGCCCAGCAGGTACAGGCCTTCGGCCGAGTCTGGCTGGGCCTGCACCGCACGCTCCAGGCGCGAGGTCATCTCCTGCACCGACTGCGGCGCCTGGGCGAACTCGCGGGTCAGCTCGACCTTGTCGCTGGCGCCAAAGTGCAGGTACAGCCCGAGGCCCATCACCGGCACCAGCACCGCGGCCAGCAGCGGCAAGGTCTTGCCCAGGCGCGCACTGCGGTCGGGTTCGGCGTTGTCGGTGTCGGCCAGCAATTCGCGGGCGGCCTCGTCGCGGCCACGGTCCAGTTGCTCGGCGGTGAGCACACCGGCCTCGCCCTGGGCCTGCAGTTCGGCCACGCGCTCCTGGTACAGGGCCACGTTCAACGCGGTACGGTCTTCTTCCTGTTGCGCACGACGCACGCGCAACACCGGGATCAGGAGAAAGCTCAGGGCTACCAGTAACAGCAGGCCTGCGGGAAGCCAGAATTCAGTCATGGGTGCGTTCTTTGTCCAGCAGTTTGGCGAGGCGCTCACGCTCCTCGGGGGAAAGGTCGACGGTGCCGCCCGCCGCCTGGGTACGGCGCTTGCGCACGATCAGCGCCAGCATGCCGAAGCCGCCCAGCAGCAGGATGCCCGGGCCGAACCACAGCAGCCAGGTACGCGCCGTCAGGGCCGGCTTGTAGCGCACGAAGTCGCCATAGCGGTCGACCATGAAGTCGATGATCTGCTGGTTGTCCTTGCCTTCGCCGAGCATGCGGAAGATCTCGCGGCGCAGGTCGGCGGCAATCGGTGCGTTGGAGTCGGCGATGTCCTGGTTCTGGCACTTGGGGCAGCGCAGTTCCTTGGTCAGCACGTGGTAACGCTCGCGCTCGGCGTCGTCGGCGAACTGATAGGTGTCGATGGCCGCGTGGGCCACGCCGGCGATGCTCAGGCCCAGCAGCACGCCTGCCAGCCAGCGCCTCATTGGCCGGCCTCGTCGAGCAGGCCCTGGTACAGCGGCGCCAGTTGCTCGCGCCACACGGTCTGGTCGACCACGCCGACGAACTTGTGCCGGATGATGCCCTTGGCGTCGATGATGAAGGTCTCCGGCGCGCCGTACACACCCAGGTCCAGGCCGAGGGTGCCGTGCTCGTCACGGATGCCGATCTGGTAGGGGTTGTGGAACTCGGTCAGCCACTTGATCGCAGCCGCGTTCTCGTCCTTGTAGTTGACCCCGTAGATCACCACGCCCTGCTCGGCCAGCTTGTTCAGCACCGGGTGCTCGACCTTGCACGAGGGGCACCAGGTGGCCCACACGTTGACCAGCGCCGGCTTGCCCAGCAGGTCGTCGCGGGTCAGGGTCCGGTCGCCTTCCACGGTCGGCAGCGAGAACGCCGGGAAGGGTTTGCCGATCATCGCCGAGGGCAGCTCGGACGGGTCCAGGTACAGGCCCCGGTACAGAAACACCGCCACCAGCAGAAACACCGCCAGCGGCAGCACCATGATCCAACGCTTCATGCAGTTGCTCCCGACATACCCAGTACTTCACGTACCCGGCTTTTCACCTTGACCCGATACCGCTTGTCCATCGCCGCCATCAGGCCGCCCAGGCCGGTCAGCAGGCCGCCCAGCCAGATCCAGCGCACGAACGGCTTGACGTGCACGCGCACGGCCCAGGCGCCGTTGTCCAGCGACTCGCCCAGCGCCACGTACAGGTCGCGGGTGAAACCGGCATCGATGCCAGCCTCGGTCATCACCGACTGCTGCACGGTGTACAGGCGTTTTTCCGGGTGCAGCACGCTGATTTCACGACCGTCCCGCAGCACGCGCACGGTGCCCTTGTCGGAGGTGAAGTTCGGCCCTTCGAAATGCTTGGCGCCTTCGAACACGAACTGGTAGCCGCCCAGTTCCATCGACTCGCCCGGCGCCAGGCGCAGGTCGCGTTCGGCGCTGTTGTTGCTCGACAGCACCACGCCCAGGGCGCATACCGCGATGCCCAGGTGCGCCACGTGCATGCCCCAGTAACTGCGGCTCAGGCCGCGCATGCCCTTGAGCAGGCCCTTGTGACGGGTCTTGTCGAGCAGGTCGCGCACGCCGGCCAGCAGGATCCACGCCGCCAGGGCGAAGGTGGTCAGTACCTGCCAGTCGAAGTCGTCCACCAGCAGCCCGCCGATGGGTGCCAGCACCACGCTGCCGATCGCCACCGGGGTGAGCATGCTCACCAGCCATTTCGTCGGGGTGTCCTTCCAGCGCACGATCACGCCGACCGCCATCACCACCATCAGCAGGGCCATCAGCGGGATGAACAGCGCATCGAAGTAAGGCGGCCCCACCGACAGCTTGGCCCCGGTCAGTGCATCGAGCACCAGCGGGTACAGGGTGCCCAGCAGGATCATCGAGGCCGCCACCACCAGCACCAGGTTGTTGGCCAGCAGCAGGGTTTCCCGCGACCACAGGGCGAACCCGACCTGGCTCTTGACCACCGGGGCGCGCAAGGCGAACAGGGTCAGCGAACCGCCGACCACGAACAGCAGGAAGATCAGGATGAACACGCCGCGCTCGGGGTCGGCGGCAAAGGCGTGCACCGAGGTCAGCACGCCGGAACGTACCAGGAAGGTGCCCAGCAGGCTCAGCGAAAACGCAGCGATCGCCAGCAGCACGGTCCAGCTCTTGAACACGCCGCGCTTCTCGGTGACGGCCAGCGAGTGGATCAGTGCGGTGCCCACCAGCCACGGCATGAACGAGGCGTTTTCGACCGGGTCCCAGAACCACCAGCCACCCCAGCCGAGTTCGTAGTAGGCCCACCACGAGCCCAGGGTGATGCCGATGCCCAGGAACGCCCAGGCCACGATGGTCCAGGGCCGCGACCAGCGTGCCCAGGCCGCGTCCAGGCGCCCGCCGAGCAAGGCGGCGATGGCGAAGGCGAAGGCCACCGAGAAGCCCACGTAGCCCATGTAGAGCATCGGCGGGTGCACGATCAGGCCGATGTCCTGCAGCAGCGGGTTGAGGTCGCGACCATCGGCAGGCACCTGCGGCAGCAGGCGCTGGAACGGGTTGGAGGTAACGATCAGAAACGACAGGAAGCCCACGCTGATCATGCCCATCACCGCCAGCACCCGGGCCAGCATCACCTGCGGCAACTGGCGCGAGAAGATCGACACGGCGAAGGTCCAGCCGCCCAGGATCAGCGCCCACAGCAGCAGCGAGCCTTCGTGGGCGCCCCACACGGCGCTGAACTTGTAGTACCAGGGCAAGGCGCTGTTGGAGTTGCTGGCCACATACGCCACCGAGAAGTTGTCGGTCATGAAGGCATGGGTCAGGCAGGCGAAGGCAAACGCCAGGAAGGCGAACTGGCCCCACGCCGCCGGGCGTGCCAGGCTCATCCACAGGCTGTCGCCCCGCCAGGCGCCGAGCAGCGGCACGCTGGCCTGAACGCCGGCAAAACAGATGGCCAGGATCATCGCCAACTGGCCCAGCTCGGGAATCATCAGTGCAGCATTCATGGCTTGGCTCCGCCGTCGGTGGACACCTGGCCGCTTTCCTTCAGGGCCTTGGTGACCTCTGGCGGCATGTATTTTTCGTCGTGCTTGGCCAGCACCTCGTCAGCCACCACCACGCCCTCGGCGTTGAGCTTGCCCAGGGCGACGATGCCCTGCCCTTCACGGAACAGGTCGGGCAGGATGCCGCGGTAGGTGATGGGCACCGACTTGTTGAAGTCGGTGACCACGAAACGCACGTCCAGCGAGTCGCCGGAGCGTTGCAGGGAACCGGCCTCGACCATGCCGCCGGCCCGGATGCGGGTATCGAGCGGGGCTTCGCCGTTGGCGATCTGGGTAGGGGTATAGAACAGGTTGATGTTCTGCTGCAGCGCGCTCAGGGCCAAGCCGACGGCGACGCCGACACCCACCAGCAGGCCGAGGATGATGAACAGACGCTTCTTGCGTTGCGGATTCACTTGGACTTCTCCCGGCGCAGGCGGCGCGCTTCTTCTTGCAGATACCGGCGCTTGCTCAGTACGGGCGCGGCAACATTGATGGCCAGCACCAGCAGGCAGATGCCATAGGCCGACCAGACATAGAGGCCGTGATGGCCCATGGCGAGGAAATCATTGAAGCTGGCAAAACTCATCGTGCGGTCTCCCGCCCCAGGTGGCCCAACACTTCATCCTTGACCCAACTGGCGCGTGCCTCGCGCCGCAGCACTTCAAGGCGCATGCGCAACAGCAGCACCGCCCCGAAGAAGCAATAGAACCCCAGCACGGTCAGCAGCAGCGGCAGCCACATCTCGGCAGGCATCGCCGGCTTTTCGGTGAGGGTGAAGGTGGCGCCCTGGTGCAGGGTGTTCCACCACTCCACCGAGTACTTGATGATCGGGATATTGATCACACCGACAATCGCCAGTACCGCGCAGGCCTTGGCCGCGCTCTCACGATTGCTGATCGCCTGGCCCAGGGCAATCAGACCGAAGTACAGAAACAGCAGGATCAGCATCGACGTTAGTCGTGCATCCCAAACCCACCAGCTGCCCCAGGTCGGCTTGCCCCAGATGGCACCGGTGCTCAGGGCCACCACGGTCATCCAGGCGCCGATGGGCGCGGCGCATTGCAGTGCCACGTCGGCGATCTTCATCTTCCAGACCAAGCCGACCACGCCGGCCACCGCCAGCATCACGTAGCACGACTGCGCCAGCATGGCCGCCGGCACGTGGATGTAGATGATTCGGAAACTGTTGCCCTGCTGGTAGTCCTGCGGGGCGAAGGCCAGGCCCCAGACCACGCCCACGGCGATCAGCAGGATGGCGGCGATGCTCAGCCACGGCAGCATGCGGCCGCTGATGGCATAGAACCATTTGGGTGAACCCAGCTTGTGAAACCACGTCCAGCTTATTGCGCTGCTTTTCATCACGGTACATCCAGGGTCTTTGCTGGGCGGGGCCCAGACCTCATTATTCGCCGACGCTGATCTTCAGGCCAGCCGCTATTGCAAAGGGTGCCAGGGTTACTGCAAGGGCGGTCAGGCTGCCAAGCCAGAGCAGGTAACCGGTCGCCGGCATAGCTTGCAGTGCCGCCTGCAAGGCGCCACTGCCCAGGATCAACACCGGGATATATAACGGCAAAATAAGCAGTGCCAGCAGCAGGCCACCGCGCTTCAAACCCACGGTCAAGGCTGCGCCCACTGCACCCAGCAGGCTCAGTACAGGGGTACCGAGCAGCAGCGAGGCCAGCAGTACCGGCAGGCATTGCACCGGCAAACCGAGCATCAGGGCCAGCAGCGGCGACAACAATACCAGTGCCAGGCCGGAAAAGGCCCAGTGTGCCAGCACCTTTGCCAATACCAGAAGCGCCAGGGGGTGCGGCGAAAGGACCCACTGCTCGAGGGATCCGTCCTCGAAATCACTGCGAAACAGCCCGTCCAGCGAGAGCAGAACGGATAAAAGGGCGGCCACCCAGACTAACCCAGGGGACAAGTTTTGCAACAATTGCGTCTCCGGCCCGACCGCCAACGGGAACAACGCGATCACGATCGCGAAGAACACCAATGGGTTGGCAAGCTCGGCCGGCCGGCGGCACAGCACCTGCGCTTCTCGGCGCAGCAAATGAACGAACACACTCATGCCGCGTACTGCCCCAGGTTCAGTTCTCGGTAGCCGGACGGCGTCTGCGCCAGCGTGTGGTGGGTGGTCAGCACGACCATGCCGCCGCGCTCGCAATGCGCCGCCAGGTGCGCTTCGAGCTGGGCCACGCCCTGCTTGTCGAGGGCGGTGAAGGGTTCGTCGAGAATCCACAGCGGCGGGCTGTCCAGGTACAGCCGCGCCAGCGCCACGCGGCGCTGCTGGCCGGCCGACAGGGTATGGCAGGCAACATCTTCGAAGCCGCGCAGGCCCACGGCCGCCAGTGCCTGCCAGATCGCCTCGCGGCTGGCAGGCTGATGCAGGGCGCACAGCCAGGCCAGGTTTTCCTCGGCGGTGAGCAGGTCCTTGATGCCGGCCGCATGACCGATCCACAGCAGCATCCTGGCCAGTTCGCTGCCCTGCTCGGCCAAGGGCTTGCCGTCCAGGCGGATTTCACCGCTGGTGGGCCGCATCAACCCGCTGAGCAGGCGCAGCAGGCTGGTCTTGCCGCTGCCATTGGGGCCGCTGATCTGCAGCATGTCACCGGCCGCCAGGTGCAGTTCGAGGTGTTCGAAAAGCATTCGCCAGTCGCGCTCGCAGGCCAGGCCCACAGCTTCGAGTCGAGGGGTCACAGGTTCGCCTTATGGTTCGGTCTCAAGTCGGTCCGGGCCTGGCCGTTATACTGAGCAACAGCTGTACGGCATGGCCGGTCGCATCGGGCACGCCACAGGACGTGCGCACCCGCCAGGAACGGGCGGCATTATACATGGCATGTCCTACTGCAAAGAGGGCTATTTCCACAGGTTGCAACGTGATGACAGGCGAAATCAACAGCCTTGGCCCGCAGGCCCTGGCCAACCCCCAGGCGCGCAGCGCGGCGATGACCGGCGAACTGCTCAAGCTGCTGCAACCCCAGCCTGCACTGCTCGCCCCGGGCGAGACCGCGCAGGCGCAGGTACTGTCGTTGCGCCAGGTCGGTCAGGACTTCCAGCTGCTGCTGCAACTGACCCAGACCAACGGGCGCCAGACCACCGTGCAGACCAGCGCCAGCCAGCCCCTGCCCCAGGGCAGCGAGCTGACGGTCAGCCAGCCCAATGCCGGCAACCTGAGCATCACCGTGCAGCAGGCCATCGCGCGCAGCGTGGCCACCCTCACCCAGCTCGACACCCGCCAGTTGCCGCCGGGCACCCTGCTGCAGGGCAAGGTACTGACCACCCAGGCGCTACCCCAGGCCGCCGGGCAGCCGGCCTTGTTCCGCTCGTTGGTGACCCTGCTCAACACTGCCCAGACCGGCGCCACCCTGAACATCGACAGCCCTCGGCCACTGGCGCTGGGCAGCCTGCTCAGCGCACGGGTACAGAGTGAACAGTCGATCAGCTTCGTGCCCTTGAGCGGGCGCCAGGAACAACTGGCGATCACCCAGCACCTGAGCGCGCAGCTGAGCCGCCAGGCCTCGCTGCCGGGCCTGCTCGCCAGCCTGCAACAGATGAGCGCCGAGCAGCGCCTGCCGGCCGATGTGCGGGCCAGCGTGAGCACCCTGCTGGCCAGCCTGCCGGACATGGAACAGCTCGGCACGGCCAAGGGCCTGGCCCAGGCCCTGAACAACAGCGGCGCGTTTCTGGAAGCCAAGCTGCTGGCTGGCGCCCCCGCCGCCCTCGCCCCCGACCTCAAGGCCCAGGTGATCCGGCTGGTGGCGCAGTTGCTGCCCGGCCTCCCCGGCAGCACCCAGTTCAACCCGGCCGTGGCCGCCAGCACCCTGGCCCAGGTGCTGCCGGGCATGGTGCGCAACGCCCTGGGCATGCTCGGCCAGGTAAGCCCGCGCCCGGCCCCGGGAAGCTTTCCGCTGCCCTCGCGGTTGCTGCAAAGTGGCGACGAAGAAGGCGACCTGGAACACCTGCTGCGCCTGGCAGCGGCAGCCATTTCACGCCTGCAGAGCCACCAGCTCGCTGGCCTGGAGCAAACCCGCACCACCGCCGACGGCAACCTGCAGACCACCTGGCAACTGGAGATACCGGTGCGCAATGGTCAGGAGTTCATGCCGCTGCAAGTGAAGCTGCAGCGCGAGGAAACCCCCGAGCAGCAGGCCGATCCGGAACGCGAACAGCGCGACCCGCTGGAGATGCTCTGGCGCGTGGAGCTGGCATTCGACCTCAGCCCGCTGGGGCCCTTGCAGGTGCAGGCGCAGATCAGCCAGGGCAACCTGTCCAGCCAGCTGTGGGCGGAGCTGCCGAGCACCGCGCAACTGATCGACAGCCAGCTCGGCAAGCTGCGCGCGCGGTTGGTGGAGCGCGGGCTCAACGTCGGTGAACTGCTGTGCCATCACGGTACGCCGCCACAGGGGCCGCGTACGCATCTGGAACAACGCTGGGTGGATGAAAACGCATGAGCCAGACCCCTCCACGTCAGGCCATTGCCCTGACCTACGACGGCCAGCAGGCCCCGACCTTGAGCGCCAAGGGCGACGACGAGCTGGCCGAGGCGATCCTGGCCATTGCCCGCGAACACGAAGTGCCGATCTACGAGAATGCCGAGCTGGTACGCCTGCTGGCGCGCATGGAGCTGGGCGATCAGATCCCGGAAGCGCTGTACCTGACCATCGCCGAAATCATCGCCTTCGCCTGGCAGCTCAAGGGCCAGGTGCCGGAGGGGTTCGTGGACAACGCCCCGCAGGAGCGCGACATTACCCCGAACCTGTACAGCCTGCCTGCGCCGGACTGACGCCGCGCAGGCCGGGTGCCTTGCATCAGCTGCGGTGCAGCTTGCTCATCAGCTCGGCTTCGGCCTGGGTCAGGCCGCATGACTGGGTCAGCTCATCGACGCTGGCGCCCATGCCCACCAGCCGCGCCGCCTGGGCGAACGACAGGCTGTTGGGGTCGCGCTGTTCCAGTTGCATCAGCTTGTCCGGCAACGGCGCCACCACGGCGCGCAGCTCGTGCAACGCGTCGCCCATGCGCACCGTACCGTTCTGGTAATCGTCCACACGCTTGGCCAGGTCCTTGATGCGCTGGTCACGCAGCGCATCGCCCTGAGCCTGCTGCGAGGCCAGCTCGCGCTGGCGCTTGCTGTAGCCGTAGAACAGCCACAGGCTGAGGATCCAGACCAGCGCCAGAAATATGACAGCACCCTCGAGAATCAACTCAGATATTCTCCAGCTCGGACCACTCTTCCTCGGTCATCATCTTGTCCAGCTCGACCAGGATCAGCAGTTCGTTGTTCTTGTTGCACACGCCCTGGATGAATTTGGCCGATTCCTCGTTGCCGACATTCGGCGCGGTCTCGATCTCCGACTGACGCAGGTACACGACCTCGGCCACGCTATCGACCAGGATGCCGACCACCTGCTTGTCCGCCTCGATGATCACGATACGGCTGTTGTCGGAGATTTCGGCAGACATCAGGCCGAAGCGCTGGCGCGTATCGATCACGGTCACCACATTGCCGCGCAGGTTGATGATGCCCAGCACATAGCTCGGCGCGCCCGGCACCGGAGCGATTTCGGTGTAGCGCAGCACTTCCTGGACCTGCATCACGTTGATGCCGTAGGACTCGTTGTCCAGCTTGAACGTTACCCACTGCAGAATCGGATCGTCGGAACCCTGCGCAGTCATGTTTTTCATTCCCCTAACCCTCAAAAGCCGTTCTCGGCGGTGTACTCAGTGCGGTCGCGGCAGTTGCGACCGATTATTTATGCGTACCGTGCATCTGCTTTACGGCGCCGCTGGCGATCAGCTCGGCCAGCTCGGCGACATCCAGCAGCGCGCACATGTGTTCGATGACCGTACCGGCAAGCCACGGGCGCTGCCCACGCTGGCTGCGCCACTTGATCTCGCTCGGGTCCAGGCGCAGCGAGCGGCTGACCTGATGCACCGCCAGCCCCCACTCGTAGCCCTGTACCGAAATAACGTATTGCAGCCCCTGGCGGAAGTCGTCGCGGTAGCGGTCGGGCATGACCCAGCGCGCCGTATCGAGCACCTTCAGGTTGCCCGCCTGACTCGGCAGGATGCCCAGGAACCACTCGGGCTGGCCGAACAGCGGCGTGAGCTCCTGGCCGGCCAGCGAGTAGATCGAGCCCAGGCACACCAGCGGCACCGCCAGGGTCAGCCCGGCCACGTCGAACAGCAGGCATTCGAACGGCTCGGCGGCCCAGGCCGGGCGACCGTCGCCCGTCAACGGCGGCACCGGCTGGTCCGGTGCTGCGGGCAGGTGCACCTGCACCAGCGGCTCGACCGGGGTCGGCACGTCGGCGATGACCGGGGCGACCACCGGGGCCGCCTCCACCACCTTGGCCACCACCGGTGGCGCCATCACCGGCATGACCAGCCGCGTCGGCTCGGCGAATGCCGGCGCTGCGGTCTTGAGCTGGGCGTCACGGGCCTGTTCTTCGAGCACTGCGGCCTGGAACTCGTCGATCGCTTCAGGCGTCGTGACGACCACCGGGGCCGGGGCCACTGCGACGCGTTCGGCCACCGCCAGGGGCAATGGCTGCAGCTCTTCGGTGGCCTCCTGCAACAGGCCGTCCAGGTACGACTGCAAGGCCAGTTGAGGCTTTATGGTGACCTGCTGCGGGCTGTTCATCAGGCCACCTGTGCAACGGCATTCTGCGCCAGCAGATGCTTGAGCAATGCCCGGTAGGCAATCACGCCACGGCTCCTGCCATCGAACTGCGACGGCGTGAGCCCGGCACGGCTGGCGTCGCGCAGGCGCGTATCGACCGGAATGTAGCCCTGCCAGATGGTCTCGGGATAAGCGTCGCGCAGCACCCGCAGGGTGCCCATCGAGGCCTGGGTACGGCGGTCGAACAGGGTCGGCACGATGTGGTACGGCAAGGCCTGCTTGCGTGAGCGATTGACCATGCTCAGCGTGCTGACCATGCGTTCGAGGCCTTTCACCGCCAGGTATTCGGTCTGCACCGGGATCACCAGTTGCTGGCTGGCAGCCAGCGCATTGACCATCAGAACGCCCAGCAACGGCGGGCTGTCGATGATCGCGTAGTCGAAATCCTGCCACAGCTGCGCCAGACTCTTGGCGATCACCAGGCCCAGGCCACTCTGGCCCGGTGACTGACGCTCGAGCACCGCCAGGGCGGTGCTGGAAGGCAGCAGCGAGATGCGCTCGTCGCTGGTGGGCAGCAACAGCTGGCCCGGCAGCCCTTCGGGCACCGTGCCCTTGTGCAGGAACAGGTCGTAGCTGCTGTGCTCGAGGGTGTCCGGGTTGTGACCGAAGTAGCTGGTCATGGACCCGTGCGGGTCGAGGTCGACCACGACCACGCGCTTGCCCGCCTCGGCCAGCAGGCCGGCCAGGGCGATGGATGTGGTGGTCTTGCCGACACCACCTTTTTGATTGGCTACTGCCCAGACTCTCATTGCGCTGCTTCCTCCCGGTCGGGTCGGACCCTGCCGGGATCGATTAAAGGGTCGACGACGGGGAATTGACGGGATTGCGCCCGGCCGTCGGTGCTACGGCTGGCGGTGCAGTTTGTGTGCCAGCACGCTTGAGCGCCGCATCGGGTGTGGCATTGGCGCTGCCGGTACCGGTCAGGCTGCGGCGCACCTCCAGATTGCGCGAGATCACCAGCACCACCCTGCGGTTCTGCGCGCGCCCTTCAGGGCTGGCATTGCTGGCGATGGGCTGGAACTCGCCGTAGCCCACCGAGGCCATGCGTGCCGGATTGACCCCTTCCATCGCCAGCAGGCGCACGATGCTCGCCGCACGCGCCGACGACAGCTCCCAGTTGGTCGGGTACTGCGCCGTGCGGATCGGCTGGTCATCGGTGAAGCCTTCGACGTGCACCGGGTTGGCGAACGGCTTGATGATGTGCGCCACCTTGTCGATGATGTCGAACGCCTTGTCGCTGGGCATGGCATCGCCACTGCCGAACAACAGGGAGGAATTGAGCTCGATCTCGATCCACAGTTCGTTGCCGCGCACGGTCATCTGGTCGGACTTGATCAGGTCGCCAAAGGCATCGCGCACATCGTCGGCAATGGTCTGCAGCGGGTCGCTGGAGCTTTGCCCCAGGCCCGCATCGACCTGCTCGCTGTCCTTGATCAGCGGTTCGGCCGGCTTGACGCTGAGGGGGCGCTCGTCGCCTATCGGAATCGGCTTCATGCTGCGCTCGGGGTCGTTGAACACGCCGATCAGCGCCTGCGAGATGACCTTGTACTTGCCCTCGTTGATCGAGGAAATCGAATACATGACCACGAAGAAGGCGAACAGCAAGGTGATGAAGTCGGCATACGACACCAGCCAGCGTTCGTGGTTTTCATGTTCCTCGGGTTGACGACGACGGGCCATGGCTTACTCCATGAAGCCCTGAAGCTTCAGTTCGATTGAACGTGGGTTCTCGCCTTCGGCAATCGACAGCAAGCCTTCCAGGAGCATTTCGCGATAGCGCGACTGGCGCATGGCCAGGGCCTTGAGCTTGTTGGCGATCGGCAACAGGATCAGGTTGGCACTGGCCACGCCGTAGATGGTGGCCACGAACGCCACGGCGATACCGCTGCCCAGCTGGGTCGGGTCGGCCAGGTTGCCCATCACGTGGATCAGGCCCATCACCGCGCCGATGATGCCGATGGTCGGCGCATAGCCGCCCATGCTCTCGAACACCTTGGCGGCCTGGATGTCGCGGCTTTCCTGGGTGTAGAAATCCACCTCTAGAATGCTGCGGATGGCTTCGGGCTCGGCGCCGTCGACCAGCAGCTGCAGGCCCTTGCGGGCATACGGGTCGGGCTCGGCATCGGCCACGCCCTCAAGGCCCAGCAGGCCTTCCTTGCGTGCGGTGAGGCTCCAGTTGACCACCCGGTCGATACCGCCGGCCAGGTCGACCCGCGGCGGGAAGAGGATCCAGCGCACGATCTGCAGGGCGCGCTTGAACGCGCTCATGGGGGCCTGCAGCAGCGAGGCCGCCAGCGTCCCGCCGATCACGATCAGCGCCGCCGGGCCGTTGATCAGCGCCGACAGATGGCCGCCTTCGAGGTAGTTGCCGCCAACGATGGCGACGAACGCCAGGATGATCCCGATAAGGCTCAACACGTCCATCAGATGCACGCCTCTACCAGGTGCCGGCCGATCTCGTCCAGGCCGTACACCGCATCGGCCAGGTTGGCCTTGGCAATGGCCATGGGCATGCCATAGATCACGCAGCTGGCTTCGTCCTGGGCCCACACCTGGCTGCCGCCCTGCTTGAGCAGGCGCGCGCCTTCGCGGCCATCGGCGCCCATGCCGGTCAGCACCACGGCCAGCACCTTGTCGCCATACGACTTGGCCGCCGAACCGAAGGTGATGTCCACGCAGGGCTTGTAGTTGAGGCGTTCGTCACCTGGCAGGATCTTCACCGTGCCGCGCCCGTCGACCATCATCTGCTTGCCGCCCGGTGCCAGCAGGGCCAGGCCGGGGCGCAGCACGTCGCCGTCCTCGGCTTCCTTGACGCTGATGCGGCACAGCTTGTCCAGGCGCTCGGCGAAGGCCTTGGTGAAGGCCGCCGGCATGTGCTGGATCAGCACGATCGGCGCCGGGAAGTTGGCCGGCAGCTGGGTCAGCACGCGCTGCAGCGCCACCGGGCCACCGGTGGAGGTACCGATGGCCAGCAGCTTGTAGGCCTTGCGCTTGGGCGCCGGCGAGCTGGGTGCAGCGGCCCGCGCAGGGGCTTGCGGGGCAACCGGGGCGGCGCGCATGGACGCTGCCGGGACGCTGCTGCCGGCGCTGTGCGACGGTGCAGGCGCTGCGGCCGGTGCCGGGCTGGCATAGCTGCTGAAACGACGGTTGCTGCGCGAAATGGTATGCACCTTTTCGCACAGCATCTGCTTGACCTTCTCGGGGTTGCGCGAGATGTCCTCGAAATTTTTCGGCAGGTAGTCCACCGCACCGGCGTCCAGTGCATCGAGGGTGACGCGGGCGCCTTCGTGGGTGAGCGAGGAGAACATCAGTACAGGCGTGGGGCAGCGCTGCATGATATGACGCACGGCGGTGATGCCATCCATCATGGGCATTTCATAGTCCATGGTGATGACATCGGGCTTGAGCGACAGCGCCTGATCGATCGCTTCCTTGCCGTTGGTCGCGGTACCGACCACCTGGATAGTCGGGTCCGCTGAAAGAATTTCCGAGACACGGCGGCGGAAAAAACCGGAATCATCCACCACCAGGACCTTGACTACCATAAACACTCCATTACGGGGCGCGGCCACCTGGCCACGCCACCGGGATCAGATACGCCGAGCGGCGTAACGCTTGAGCATGCTCGGCACGTCGAGGATCAGCGCAATGCGCCCGTCACCGGTAATGGTGGCGCCCGACATGCCCGGGGTGCCCTGCAGCATCTTGCCCAACGGCTTGATGACCACCTCTTCCTGGCCCACCAGCTGGTCGACCACGAAGCCGATGCGCTGGGTACCCACCGACAGGATCACCACGTGGCCTTCACGCTGCTCCTCGTGGGCTGCCGAGCTGACCAGCCAGCGCTTGAGGTAGAACAGCGGCAAGGCCTTGTCACGCACGATCACCACTTCCTGGCCGTCGACCACGTTGGTGCGCGACAGGTCCAGGTGGAAAATCTCGTTGACGTTCACCAGCGGGAAGGCGAAGGCCTGGTTGCCGAGCATCACCATCAGGGTCGGCATGATCGCCAGGGTCAGCGGCACCTTGATGACGATCTTCGAGCCCTGGCCCTTGGTCGAGTAGATGTTGATCGAGCCGTTGAGCTGGGAAATCTTGGTCTTGACCACGTCCATGCCCACACCGCGACCGGACACGTCGGAGATCTCGGTCTTGGTCGAGAAGCCCGGGGCGAAGATCAGGTTGTAGCAGTCGCTTTCGCTGAGGCGATCGGCGGCGTCCTTGTCCATCACCCCGCGCTTGACCGCAATGGCGCGCAGGACATTGGCATCCATGCCCTTGCCGTCATCGGAGATCGACAGCAGGATGTGGTCGCCTTCCTGTTCGGCAGCGAGGATCACCTTGCCATTGCGCGACTTGCCGGCGGCTTCGCGCTCTTCCGGGGTTTCCACGCCATGGTCGACGGCGTTGCGCACCAAGTGCACCAGCGGGTCGGCCAGGGCCTCGACGAGGTTCTTGTCCAGGTCGGTCTCTTCGCCGACCAGCTCCAGGTTGATCTCTTTCTTGAGCTGGCGGGCCAGGTCGCGAACCAGACGCGGGAAGCGCCCGAAGACCTTCTTGATCGGCTGCATGCGGGTCTTCATCACCGCGGTCTGCAGGTCGGCGGTCACCACGTCCAGGTTCGAGACGGCCTTGGACATGGCTTCATCGCCGCTGTTCAGGCCCAGGCGCACCAGGCGGTTACGCACCAGCACCAGTTCGCCGACCATGTTCATGATCTCGTCCAGGCGCGCGGTGTCGACCCGCACGGTGGTCTCGGCCTCGCTGGCCGGATGCTTGTCGGCAGCGGGAGCCGCCTGACGGGCCGGCGCGGGGGCGGGGGCCTTGGCCGGTGCCGGTGCCGATGCAGCGGCTGCCGCTGCGGGCTTGGCCGCCGGCTTGGCCGCAACCGTCGCCGCAGCAGCAGGCGCGCTGGCAGCGCCAGCGCCGCTGACGGCGTCGGGCGCAAACTTGCCCTTGCCGTGCAACTCGTCGAGCAGGGCCTCGAATTCGTGTTCGGAAATATGGTCACCCGCCGCTGCGGGTGCGGCAGCGGCCGGTGCGGCGGCCGCTACAGCGCCGGGCAGTGCATCGGCGGCAAAGGTGCCCTTGCCGTGCAACTGGTCCAGCAATGCTTCGAATTCATCGTCGGTGATGTCACCGCTGGGCGCCGCGTCCGCGCCAGGTGCAGCAGCAGATGCCGCCGCCACACTGTCGGGGGCGAACTGGCCCTTGCCATGCAACTGGTCCAGCAACGACTCGAACTCGGCGTCGGTGATTTCATCGCTGGCAGCGTCCACGGCCACCGGCTCGGGCGCCTCGGCCTGGGCCTTGGCGGCATTGAGCGAGTCGAGCAACTGCTCGAACTCGCTGTCGGTGATATCACCCCCGCTCGCCTCGGCCTCAGGCTCCGGCTCGGCAACCGCCGCCACCGGCGCAGGCGCCGCCGCTTCGGCACCGGCAGGTTCGGCCAGGCGCGCCAGGGCGGCCAGCAGTTCCGGAGTGGCTGCGGTGATGTCGGTGCGCTCGCGCACCTGGCCGAACATGCTGTTGACGGTGTCCAGGGCTTCCAGGACCACGTCCATCAGTTCGGCGTCCACACGTCGTTCACCCTTGCGCAGGATGTCGAAGACGTTTTCGGCGATGTGGCAGCACTCCACCAGCTCATTGAGCTGGAGGAAGCCGGCGCCCCCTTTTACAGTGTGAAAACCGCGAAAAATTGCATTGAGCAGGTCGGCATCATCCGGGCGGCTTTCCAGCTCGACCAGTTGCTCGGACAGTTGCTCAAGAATTTCGCCGGCTTCTACCAGAAAATCCTGGAGGATTTCTTCATCGGCGCCGAAGCTCATTAAACGTGCTCCCTAAAAACCCAGGCTGGACAGCAGATCGTCGACATCGTCCTGACCGGACACAACGTCTTCACGTTTATCGGCATGAATCTGTGGTCCTTCACCCCGAGTCGGATGTTTTTCTTGATCTTTTTCGGCACGCAGCTGGTCGTGGTCATGCTCGATGCCGGCGAACCGGTCGACCTGACTCGCCATCAACACGAGCTTCAGAAGATTGCTTTCTACTTCGGTGACCAGTGCCGTGACGCGCTTGATCACCTGGCCGGTCAGGTCTTGGTAGTCCTGAGCCAGAAGAATGTCGTTGAGATGGCCGGCGACCTTGCGGTTGCCCTCGGCGCTGTGCGTCAGGAAACTGTCGACGCGCTTGACCAGCTCGCGAAACTCCGGAGCCTCGACTTCGCGGCGCATGAAGCGCTGCCAGTCGCCACTCAGGCTGGCCGCCTCGGCACTGAGGTCGTTGAGTACCGGCGTGCTTGCCTCCACCAGGTCCATGGTGCGGTTGGCAGCGCCCTCGGTCAGCTTGACCACATACGACAGGCGTTCGGTGGCGTCGGTAATCTGCGAGACTTCCTCGGCCTGCGGCATGTGCGGATCGATCTGGAAACTGACGATCGCACTGTGCAGCTCGCGGGTAAGCTTGCCGACTTCCTGGTACAGGCCAAGGTCACGGGTCTGGTTCAGCTGATGGATCAGTTGCACCGCGTCGCCGAACCTGCCTTTTTCAAGGCTGCTGACCAGCTCCTGGGCATGTTTCTTCAGAGTCGACTCGAAGTCGTCCAAAGATGATCTTTTTTGCTCCATAAGCGCCCCCGTGGCGTACCTCAGCTATTGACGCGCTCGAAGATCTTTTCGATCTTTTCTTTCAGCACCTGGGCGGTGAACGGTTTGACCACATAGCCGTTGACGCCCGCCTGGGCGGCTTCGATGATCTGTTCGCGTTTGGCTTCGGCCGTCACCATCAGCACCGGCAGGTGCTTGAGGCGCTCATCCAGACGTACCTTGCGCAGCAGGTCGATACCGGACATGCCGGGCATGTTCCAGTCGGTCACCAGGAAATCGAAGTGACCGCTTTCGAGCATCGGCAACGCGGTGTTGCCGTCGTCGGCTTCCTGGGTATTGGTAAAGCCCAGGTCACGCAACAGGTTCTTGATGATCCGCCGCATCGTCGAAAAATCGTCGACGATGAGGATTTTCATGTCTTTGTTCAATTAGACCTCCAAGCAGTCTTTAACGCGCTCAGCGCTGAACGCGCATTCAATCAATTCGGGCACTACATTTCACGACTGTATGGAACGGCTGCTCAACGCGCCCGCCATTCCCCCAGGCGACCGCGCAAGCGTGCGGCGCACTGGCTGTGCAACTGGCTGACACGCGACTCGCTGACCCCCAGCACCTCGCCGATTTCCTTGAGGTTCAGCTCTTCGTCGTAGTACAGCGCCAGCACCAGGCGCTCGCGCTCGGGCAGGTTGGCGATTGCATCCGCCAGGGCTGCCTGAAAGCGCTCGTCTTCCAGATCGCGCGATGGCTCGAGCTGGGCACTGGCGCCGTCCTCGTGCAGGCCTTCATGTTCGCCGTCCTGCAACAGGTCGTCGAAACTGAACAGGCGACTGCCCAAGGTATCGTTCAAAATCCCGTAATAATCATCGAGACTCAATTGAAGTTCGGCAGCAACCTCGTGATCTTTAGCATCACGACCGGTTTTTGCTTCAATTGCACGAATCGCGTCACTCACCATGCGGGTATTGCGGTGTACCGAACGCGGCGCCCAATCCCCCTTGCGCACCTCGTCGAGCATGGCCCCACGGATGCGGATACCGGCATAGGTCTCGAAACTAGCACCCTTGCTGGAGTCGTACTTGTTGGAGACCTCGAGCAGGCCGATCATGCCGGCCTGGATCAGGTCTTCCACCTGCACACTGGCTGGCAGACGCGCCAGCAGGTGATAGGCAATGCGCTTGACCAAGGGTGCGTACCGCTCGATCAGCTCGTACTGGGCATCACGCGAAGCCTTGCTGTACATCCGATAGCCGCTTGCACTCATAGCACTGGTCCCGCACTGGTCGGTTGCACCAGCCGTTCGACGAAGAACTCCAGATGACCACGCGGGTTGGCAGGCAACGGCCAGCTATCGACCTTCTGAGCAATGGCCTTGAAGGCCAGCGCGCACTTGGAACGCGGAAAGGCTTCGTAGACTGCTCGCTGCTTCTGCACTGCCTTGCGGACACATTCGTCGTAGGGCACAGCACCGACGTATTGTAAGGCGACATCCAGGAAGCGATCCGTGACCTTGGTCAATTTGGCGAACAGATTGCGACCTTCCTGAGGGCTTTGTGCCATGTTGGCCAGCACCCGGAAACGGTTCATGCCGTAATCGCGGTTCAGCAGCTTGATCAGGGCATAGGCGTCAGTGATGGACGTGGGCTCGTCGCACACCACCAGCAGCACTTCCTGGGCCGCGCGCACGAAGCTGACGACCGAATCGCCGATGCCGGCCGCGGTGTCGATGACCAGCACGTCGAGGTTGTCGCCGATCTCGCTGAACGCCTGGATCAGCCCGGCATGCTGGGCCGGCGCCAGGTGCACCATGCTCTGGGTGCCGGAGGCCGCAGGCACGATGCGTACCCCGCCAGGCCCCGGCAGCAGCACGTCGCGCAGCTCGCAGCGGCCCTCGATGACATCGGCCAGTGTGCGTTTGGGGGTCAGGCCGAGCAAGACGTCGACGTTGGCCAGGCCCAGGTCGGCGTCCAGCAGCATGACCCGACGGCCAAGCTCAGCCAGCGCCAATGACAAGTTCACTGACACGTTGGTCTTGCCGACGCCACCTTTGCCGCCTGTCACGGCGATCACCTGTACGGGATGCATGCTGCCCATGTTTGTTCTTTACCTTGTCTTACTTAGACCGAGGCCACATGACTGGCTGCGCTTTCAACACCTGAAAAATGCCTGGCAGACCATTGATGTAGGTACTTTGCAACGTATACACATTTACCTCAGCCGACACGCTTGCCGTCGCTGTGGTACAGATCGGCGAACATGTCGGCCATGGCCTCTTCGCTGGGATCGTCCTGCATTTGTACACTGACCGCGCGACTGACCAGATGGTGCCGGCGCGGCAAGTGCAGATCGTCCGGAATGCGCGGCCCATCGGTCAGATAGGCCACCGGCAACTCATGCGTGATGGCCAGGCTCAGCACCTCGCCCAGGCACGCCGTTTCGTCGAGCTTGGTCAGGATGCAACCGGCCAGCCCGCAGCGCTTGTAGCTGTGGTAGGCAGCGGTCAGCACCTGCTTCTGGCTGGTGGTGGCCAGCACCAGGTAATTCTTGGCCTGGATGCCGCGCCCGGCCAGGGTTTCGAGCTGCATGCGCAGTGCCGGGTCGCTGGCCTGCAGGCCGGCGGTATCGATCAGCACCACGCGCTTGCGCAGCAGAGGGTCCAGGGCCTGGGCCAGCGACTGGCCGGGGTCGACGTGGGTCACCGACACATTCAGGATGCGCCCCAGGGTCTTGAGTTGTTCCTGGGCGCCGATGCGAAAGCTGTCCATGCTCACCAGCGCGATGTTCTGCGCGCCGTACTTGAGCACATAGCGCGCCGCCAGCTTGGCCAGGGTGGTGGTCTTGCCCATGCCGGCCGGGCCGACCATGGCGATCACGCCGCCCTCTTCGATCGGCTCGATTTCCGGCACCTGGATCATGCGGGCCAGGTGCGCCAGCAGCATGCGCCAGGCCTGGCGGGGCTCTTCGATGTCGGCAGTGATGTCCAGCACCTCGCGGGCCAGCGGCCCGGCGATGCCGATGCGCTGCAGGCGGCGCCAGAGGTTGGCCTGGTGCGGCTTGCTGCCCTGCAGCTGGGTCCAGGCCAGCGAGCCGAGCTGCACTTCGAGCAGCTCGCGCAGGCCCGAGAGCTCCGAACGCATGGAATCGAACAGACGCTGATCGACCGGCGCCGGGGCTGCTGCCTGAGGCCGCACGGGGGCCTCGACCTGCGGCTCTACCAGCGGCTCGGAGGCGGTCAGCGGCAGGCCGGCGAACAACTGGCGGTTGCCCTCCTCGCCTTCGCCCCGGCTGCTGAGCTCGGCCTGCGCGGTGACGATGCGCGACTGGGTCTTGCGCAGTTCGTCCTCGAGCTCGACGTTCGGCACCCGCGGCGCAAGCGCGGACAGCTTGTAGTCCAGCGCCGCCGTCAGCTCGACACCGCCAGCAATCCGTCGGTTGCCGATGATGGCGGCCTCTGCCCCCAGCTCATCACGAACCAGCTTCATGGCCTGACGCATATCAGCGGCGAAAAAACGCTTAACTTGCATATCCCACTACCTCAGCCGTTGGGGCCTACTGTGGCAACGATGGTAACTTGCTTGTTGTCAGGTATTTCCTGATACGCCAAAACATGCAAATTCGGTACAGCCAGGCGGCCAAAACGCGACAGCATCTGTCGAACGGGTCCTGCGACCAGCAGGATTGCAGGTTGCCCTTGCATCTCCTGACGCTGGGCGGCCTCGATCAACGAACGCTGAAGCTTTTCGGCCATGCTCGGCTCAAGAAGAACACCATCTTCCTGACCCTGCCCGGCCCTTTGCAAACTATTGAGCAAAATCTGTTCCAACCTTGGCTCAAGCGTGATCACAGGCAGCTCGGACTCAGTTCCTACAATGCTTTGCACGATTGCGCGGCTCAATCCTACGCGCACCGAAGCCACCAGCGCGGCGGTATCTTGACTCTTGGCGGCATTGTTGGCGATGGCTTCGGCAATGGTGCGGATGTCGCGCACCGGCACCTGCTCGGCCAGCAACGCCTGCAGCACCTTGAGCAGACCGGACAGCGGCAGCACCCCCGGCACCAGTTCCTCGGCCAGCTTGGGCGAGCCCTTGGCCAGGACCTGCAGCAGTTGCTGTACCTCTTCGTGACCGATCAGCTCGTGGCAATGCTTGTAGAGGATCTGGTTGAGGTGGGTGGCGACCACGGTGCTCGCGTCCACCACGGTGTAGCCCAGCGATTGCGCCTGGCTGCGCTGGGCCACATCGATCCACACTGCCTCCAGGCCGAAGGCCGGGTCCCTGGCGGCGATGCCGTTGAGGTTGCCGAACACCTGCCCCGGGTTGATCGCCAGTTCGCGGTCGGGGTAGATCTCGGCCTCGGCCAGGATCACCCCCATCAGCGTCAGGCGGTAGGCGCTGGGGGCCAGGTCGAGGTTGTCGCGGATGTGCACGGTGGGCATCAGGAAGCCCAGGTCCTGGGACAGCTTCTTGCGTACCCCTTTGATCCGCGCCAGCAACTGCCCACCCTGGTTGCGGTCCACCAGCGGGATCAGCCGGTAGCCGACTTCCAGGCCGATCATGTCGATCGGGGTAACGTCGTCCCAGCCCAGCTCCTTGGTTTCCTGAGCACGCTGCGGCGACGGCAGCAGGTCCTGCTGGCGCTGCACTTCCTGCTGTGCCTTGACCTTGGCCTGGTTCTGCTTGCGCCACACCAGGTAGGCGCCGCCCGCGGCCATCAGGCCGAGGCTGAGGAATGCCACGTGCGGCATGCCCGGCACCAGCCCCATGACGATCATCAGGCCGCCGGACACGGCCAGCGCCTTGGGCGAATCGAACATCTGCCGGTTGATCTGCTTGCCCATTTCCTCGGAGCCCGAGGCACGGGTAACCATGATCGCGGCGGCGGTGGACAGCAGCAGCGAAGGCAACTGCGCCACCAAACCGTCACCGATGGTGAGCAGCGCATACACGCGACCGGCGTCGCCGAAGGTCATGCCGTGCTGGAAGATACCCACGGCCATGCCGCCGATCAGGTTGATGAACAGGATCAGCAGGCCGGCGATGGCGTCACCGCGCACGAACTTGCTGGCACCGTCCATCGAACCGTAGAACTCGGCCTCCTGGGCCACTTCGGTACGCCGTGCCTTGGCCTGGGCCTGGTCGATCAGGCCGGCGTTGAGGTCGGCGTCGATGGCCATCTGCTTGCCGGGCATGGCGTCGAGGGTGAAGCGCGCGCTCACCTCGGAAATGCGCCCCGCACCCTTGGTCACCACCACGAAGTTGATGATCATGAGGATCGCGAACACCACGATACCGACCACGTAGTTGCCGCCGATCACCACCTCGCCGAAGGCCTGGATCACCTTGCCCGCGGCTTCGTGGCCGTCGTGGCCGTGGAGCATCACCACCCGCGTGGACGCCACGTTCAGCGCTAGGCGCAGCAGCGTGGCCACCAGCAGGATGGTCGGAAACACGGCGAAATCCAGCGGGCGCAAGGCGTACACGCACACCAGCAGCACGACGATGGACAGGGCGATGTTGAAGGTGAAGAACACGTCGAGCAGGAACGGCGGGATCGGCAACATCATCATTGCCAACATCACCAGCAGCAACAGCGGCACCCCCAGGTTGCCCCGGCCGAGCCCGGACAGGTTGCTACGGGCGCTGTTGATTAACTGAGAGCGATCCACCGATATTCCTCTTCAAGCAAACTTTTGACGCCATGCGGGCGCTTGGCGCTGCTATTGCAAGAAGCTTTCCAACTTTGGATCAGTGACGCGACCTTCGCCGACACTGCCGGCTCCTGCAGCGAAGGGGCCGACACCTCGGCGCCGACGGGAAGAGCTCAAACGGTTCAGGAATCGCGGCGCAGGTCCGGCGGAATCGGCAGATCCTTGAGCGGCTCCGGCGCCTTGCCCTTGCCCGCCCGGTGCTGGCGAATCTGGTACACGTAGGCCAGCACCTGGGCCACGGCCAGGTACAGGCCAGCCGGGATCTCTTCCTCGAGCTCGGTGGAGTAGAAGATCGAACGCGCCAGCTCAGGCGATTCCAGCACCTGGATGTTGTGGGCATTGGCGATTTCGCGAATCTTCAGCGCCAGGAAATCGGTGCCCTTGGCCAGCAGCGTCGGCGCATTGCCCTTCTCGGGGTCGTACTTGAGCGCCACCGCATAGTGGGTCGGGTTGGTGATGATCACGTCGGCATCGGGGATCGCCGCCATCATGCGCCGCTGCGACATCTCGCGCTGCAGCTGGCGAATACGCTGCTTGACCTCCGGCTTGCCCTCGCTGTTCTTGTACTCGTCGCGCACCTCCTGCTTGGTCATCAGCAGCTTCTTGTGCGACTGGTACAGCTGCAACGGCACGTCCACCAGGGCAATCAGCAACAGGCCGGCGGCCATCCACAGGGCACTCCAGCCCACCACCTGCACGCTGTGGATGATCGCCTGCTCCAGCGGCTCGTTGGCAATGGCCAGCAGGTCGTCACGGTCCGACGACAACACCACCAGCGCCACGATCAGGATCACGAAGAACTTCGCCAAGGCCTTGAGCAGCTCGGTCAGTGCGTTCAGGGAAAACATGCGCTTGATCCCCGACAGCGGGTTCATGCGGCTGAACTTGGGCGCCAGGGTGCCGCCGGCAAACAGCCAGCCACCCAGCGAGATCGGCCCGATGAAGGCCACGATCAGCGCCACCAGCAATACCGGCTGCAGCGCCATCAGGGCCATCTTGCCCGAGGCCAGCAAGAAGGTGCCCATCGAGCGCTCGTCGATCAGCGTGTCGCGCGACAGGGTGAAGTTGATGCGCATGATGTCCATCAGCACTTCGGCCAGGCCACCACCGAACACCAGCAGGCCACCGGCCCCGGCCAGGGTCACCACCACCGTGTTGAGCTCCTTGGAACGGGCGATCTCGCCCTTCTCGCGGGCGTCCTTCTTCTTTTTCTCCGTGGGGTCTTCTGTCTTGTCCTGACCGCTTTCGCTCTCTGCCATGCTCAGCTCGCCCTCGCCAGCTCACGCAGCCACTGCAGGGCCTCGGAGGCCAGCGCCTGGTAATGGGAAAGGATGTCGGCCAGGACAACCCAGAAAATCCCGAGCCCCAGCACCAGGGTCAACGGGAAACCGATGGAGAAGATGTTCAGCTGCGGCGCTGCACGGGTCATCACGCCGAAGGCGATGTTCACCACCAGCAGCGCGGTGATCGCCGGCAGCACCAGCAGCAGCGCCGCGCCCAGCACCCAGCTCAGCCGCCCGACCAGGTCCCAGTAGTGGTTGACCATCAGGCCGGTGCCCACCGGCAAGGTGGTGAAGCTCTCGGTGATCACCTCGAACACCACCAGGTGCCCGTTCATCGACAGGAACAGCAGCGTCACCAGCATGCTCAGGAACTGGCTGACCACCGCCACGTTGACGCCGTTGACCGGGTCGACCATGGAGGCGAAGGCCATGCCCATCTGGATGGCCACCACCTGCCCGGCCACCACGAATATCTGGAAGAACAGCTGCAGCGACAGGCCGAATACCGCACCGATGAGGATCTGCTCGGCAATCAGCAGCAGCCCGCTGAGCGACAGCGGATTGACTTCGGGCATCGGCGGCAGGCCCGGCACCACCACCACGGTGATCGCCAGGGCCAGGTACAGGCGGATACGCCCCGGCACCATCTTGGTCCCGATGATGGGCATGGTCATCAGCACGGCGGCAATGCGAAACAGCGGCAGGATGAAGCTCGCCACCCAGGTGGCGATCTGCGCATCGGTCAACTGGAGCATCGCGCGCTCAGCCGATCAACTGGGGGATGCTGCCGTACAACGACAGGATGTATTCCATGAACTTCTGCACCAGCCAGGGCCCGGCCACGATCAGCGTGATCAGCATCACCAGCAGGCGCGGCAGGAAGCTCAGGGTCTGTTCGTTGATCTGGGTGGCGGCCTGGAACATGGCCACCATCAGGCCCACCAGCAGGCTCGGTACCACCAGCACGGCCACGATCATGGTGGTCAGCCACAGCGCATCGCGGAACAGGTCGACAGCAACTTCTGGGGTCATGTTGTTCTCCTCGGCGCGCTAGACGCCACCGAAACTGCCGGCCAGGGTGCCCATGATCAACGCCCAGCCATCCACCAGCACGAACAGCATGATCTTGAACGGCAGGGAGATGATCAGCGGCGACAGCATCATCATACCCATGGCCATCAGCACACTGGCCACCACCAGGTCGATGATCAGGAACGGGATGAAGATCATGAAGCCGATCTGGAACGCGGTCTTGAGTTCGGAGGTGACGAAGGCCGGTACCAGGATGGTCAACGGCGCCTCGTCCGGCGTGGCGATATCGGTACGCTTGGACAGGCGCATGAACAGGTCGAGATCGCTCTCGCGGGTCTGCGCCAGCATGAAGTCCTTGAGGGGCACCTGGGCCTTGGCCACCGCGTCCTGGGCCGACAGGGTCTCGGCCAGGTACGGCTGCAGGGCATCCTTGTTCACCCGGTCGAATACCGGCGCCATGATGAACAGGGTCAGGAACAGCGCCATGCCGGTGAGGATCTGGTTCGACGGCGTCTGCTGCAGGCCCAGGGCCTGGCGCAGGATCGAGAACACGATGATGATCCGGGTGAAGCTGGTCATCAGGATCACGAACGCCGGAATGAAGCTCAGCGCCGTCATGATCAGCAGGATCTGCAGGCTGACCGAGTACTCCTGCTGCCCATCCGCCCCGTTGGACAGGGTGATCGCCGGAATCGACAGCGGGTCGGCGGCCAGGGCCAGCGGCGCTGCGAACATCAGCAGCAGGGTCAACAGCATGCGCAATGCGCCCATCACGACTTGTCCTTTTGATCCTTGCCCAGCAGCTCCATCAGGCGCTGGGCGAATTCGGGCGTAGCCTGGCGGGCGCTGGCCGGTACCTGCACCGGCTCGGCCAGCACATGCAACGCGGTAAGGCTGCCCGGCGTATGACCGATCAGTATCTGTTCGTTGCCCACCTGCACCAGCAGCAGCCGATCACGCGGGCCGACCACGCGCGTGCCGACGATCTCGATGACCTGCTGGCCACGCGGCGTCACGTTCTGCACCCGGCGCAGCAGCCAGGCGAGAAAGAAGATCAGGCCCAGCACCAGCAACAACCCCAGCACCAGACGGCCCAACTGCCCGCTGGCACTGCCGGCTGCTGCCGTGGTCGCCGCGGCTGTCGTGGCCGCGGGCTGTGCCGCCAGTGCCAGGTCGAGCCAGAGCAGGCCGACCCCGGTCAGCCCCGCTTGCAGAAGACGCTTCACTCAGCGCAGCTTCTTGATGCGTTCGCTCGGGCTGATCACGTCGGTCAGGCGGATGCCGAACTTCTCGTTCACCACCACCACCTCGCCGTGCGCGATCAGGGTGCCGTTGACCAGCACGTCCAGCGGCTCGCCGGCCAGGCGGTCCAGCTCGATCACCGAACCCTGGTTCAGTTGCAGCAGGTTGCGGATGTTGATTTCGGTGCTGCCCACTTCCATCGAGATGCTCACCGGAATATCCAGGATCACGTCCAGGTTCGGGCCGTCCAGGGTCACTGCATCGTTGCCCTTGGGCGAGCTGCCGAATTCTTCCATCGGCAGGCGGTTGGGCGAGCCGGCACTGCTGCCGCCGTCAGCCGCCAACAGCGCGTCGATGTCGGACTGGCCGGCGTCGCCGGTCTCGCTCAGGGCTGCTGCCCACTCATCGGCCAGGGCCTGGTCTTCCATGGAGGTGATATCGTTTTCGTCAGCCATCTTGTCCTCGACGGGGCAATCAATTCGGAGTTAAAGCCAGGGTACCGATCAGCGGCGCTCGATCGGCTCGGTTACTTGCAATGCCAGCGTGCCCTTGTGCGAGCCCAACTTGGCCTTGAACGACGGTACGCCATTGGCGCGCAGTACCAGCTCGTCCGGCAGTTCGACCGGGATCACATCACCCGGCTGCATGTGCAGGATGTCGCGCAGGCGCAGCTCGCGGCGTGCCACGGTGGCGCTGATCGGCACGCTGACGTCCAGCACGTCTTCGCGCAGGGCCTTGATCCAGCGTTCGTCCTGGTCGTCCAGGTCGGACTGGAAGCCCGCGTCGAGCATTTCGCGCACCGGCTCGATCATCGAGTAGGGCATGGTCACGTGCAGGTCGCCGCCACCGCCATCGAGTTCGATGTGGAAGGTGGACACCACCACCGCCTCGCTCGGGCCGACGATGTTGGCCATGGCCGGGTTGACCTCCGAGTTGATGTACTCGAAGTTGACCGGCATGATCGCCTGCCAGGCTTCCTTGAGGTCGACGAAGCACTGGTCCAGCACCATGCGCACCACGCGCAATTCGGTGGGCGTGAACTCGCGACCCTCGATCTTGGCGTGACGACCGTCACCGCCGAAGAAATTGTCCACCAGCTTGAACACCAGCTTGGCATCGAGGATGAACAGCGAGGTGCCGCGCAACGGCTTGATCTTCACCAGGTTGAGGCTGGTGGGCACGTACAGCGAGTGCACGTACTCACCGAACTTCATCACCTGCACGCCCCCCACTGCCACATCCGCCGAGCGGCGCAGCAGGTTGAACATGCTCACGCGGGTATAGCGGGCGAATCGTTCGTTGATCATTTCCAGGGTCGGCATGCGCCCGCGCACGATCCGGTCCTGGCTGGTCAGGTCGTAGCTCTTGATGCTGCCGGGGTCGGCGCCGCTATCGGTTTGCACCAGCCCGTCGTCGACGCCGTGCAGCAGGGCATCGATCTCATCCTGGGACAGCAGGTCCTGCATGGCCATCTTGGGCTCCTACTGCAATACGAAATTGGTGAACAGCAACTGGTCGATCACCAGCTTGCCGACTTCTTTCTGGGCCACTTCCTGCACGCTGGCGGTGGCCTTCTGGCGCAGCATCTCCTGGCCGACCGGGGTCGCCAGGGAGTCGAACGGCTGGCCGGAGAAGAGCATCACCAGGTTGTTGCGGATCACTGGCATGTGCACTTTCAGCGCATCCAGCGCAGCCTGGTCGCGCCCCTGCATGGTGATGCTCACCTGCATGTAGCGCTGACGACCGTTCTGGTTGAAGTTGACGACGAAGGCTGGCGCCAGCGGCTCGTAGATGGCCGCAGGCCTGACGTTGCTGACGGTTGCCGGGTCGACCTGAGGTTTGCTGTCGCCCCTTTGCAGGAAGAACCAGGTGGCGCCCACCGACAAGCCGATGGCCAGCAGCAATGCCAGCACCAGCAGCAGGATCAGCTTGAGTTTGCCTTTTACGGCGGGGTCTTTCACTGCTTCGCTCTTCGCCATGCCAATAATCCGTCACTCACAAGAGGTTTGTCCCACATGGCGAGGGTTGAGCAAGTGTTATGCCAGATTTGCGGGCCACACCGGCCCGATTGAGGAAGGCGACGAACGCAGGGGCAGATTCATCCGTGAAGGGCTGGGCAGCCGCCCCGCAACCGCCCAGCCCTACCCGTGCAATCAGGCGTAGAAATCGACCGCGCTGGACCCCAGCACCACCGGTCGCTCCACGGGCTGGGCCGCCGCGTCGGCGTCGGCCTCTTGGCCGCCCGCGCCTTCATTGCGACGCGCGGCCACGCCGCTGAGCTTCGAGGTGCGGTCCTGCGAGCCCTGCTGCTGCTCGCGGGACTGATCGGCCACGTTCACGTCAGGTTGCGCCAGGCCCTGTTCGGCGAACATTTCCTTGAGCCGGCTGGCCTGGTTTTCCAGCGCTTCGCGCACCACCACGTTGCCACTGGTGAAGGTGATCTGCGCCTGCTGCTCGGGTGTCATGTGCACGCGAATGTCCAGGCGCCCCAGCTCGGCTGGCTCCAGCTTGATTTCAGCCGACTTCAGGTTCTGGCTGGACAGGTACATCACGCGATTGACCAGGCCCTCGGTCCAGCCACCCTGGTGCATCGCCAGCGGCTGGTTCAGCGGCATCGCCACCGGCACCGCATTGGCGGTCTTGGGCGTCGCAGCCTGGGTCAGCGCGCTGAGGCGCTCGGCAAAGTCATCGACACGGGTATCGCTGGAGGCGCCCTTGAGGTCCTTAAGGCCGTCATCGAGCAGATTGCTGAAGCCCTTCTCGCCCGGCTCGCTGTCGCCCGGATCGGCCTGACGCGGGTCGAGCATGGCCGCCAGGGTATTGACGGCAGGCTGGCCCTGGGTGGCTTCGGGTTGCGCCGTGGCCGGCTTGCTGGCATGGGCAGAGGTGGTGCCCTGGGCCTGGGCGTTCTGCTCCAGAGCCAGGCGCAATGCCGGCAGGTCCTCGAGCACGTCGCCGGCCGGGTCGAAAGCGGGTTCTTCCGGGGCCGGTGGCTGCGGCGCGACGGCCGGGGCCTGCACCTGGGCCTGCAACTGTGCGGCAGCCGCCTGCACCACTGGGGCCACCGCTTCGGCCTGAGCCTGGATCAGCTGTGCACCGGCCTGGGCGTCAGTAACCTGACCCGCCACCAGGCTCGAATCGAGCAGTTGAAGGTCATCGGCAACTGGCGTCGACTCGTCCGATACCGGCTTCTGTTCAGGCAATGAATTGCCGCTGTCGGCAACAGTGCGCTCCTGATCGGTCGCCGTCTTGCCGGCATTTGCCGCCCCGGCTGCAACGCCCGCCTTGTCGGCATTGGGCACATCCGCCTTGGCCGGCAGCTTGTCGCGGGACTGATCGGCATACACCTTGGAGAAGCCCGCAGCCTTGTCATTGGCGACCTGGGGCACCTTTTCGGGCGCTGGCGCAGCCGTGCGCGAGGCCTTGGCCACGGCGGACGGTTGCAGCAGCGGGTTTGAAGCGACAGGCATGGGAAGGGTCTCCACTACAGAAGCGCGAACTTGAATAGCGAAGAGACTGCAAGAGTCGCGCCAGGTTTGCGCTACACAGGATGCCTGGCCGCCTGCGGCGACACGCGCTCCAACTCGGCGACATAGAAGGGACGCACTTCGAGGTACTCGCACCTGATCTGGCTGATCAGGTCCTCGATGCCGTGTGCCGGCTGCTCCATCACGCGCACTTCCAGCTGCCGACACAACTCGGCCAGGTCGGTGGCGCCCATGTTGCTGCAGCTACCCTTGAAACTGTGGGCAGCCTCACTCAGCTGCCGGGGGGAGCGGGCGTCGCGCAGTTGCACCATGCGCTTTTCGCAATCGGCCAGGAAGGTCTCCAGCAACTCGGCATACTGGCTACCCATGACCTCCCGCAACTCGCCCACTACCTTGTTATCGATACGCTGATCGGACACTTGCTCACTCCTTGATCAAGTTCAATTATGCCAGAGCCACCCAGGCGAACTCCACGCGGGCCCTGCGCCCTCCGTCGGCCCATTCGGCGTGACGGCTCAAACGCCGGATCAGGCTCAGGCCACGCCCGCACAACCGCTGCTCCAACACCGGTCGGGCCAGCACTGTACCCACATCGAAGCCACTGCCGCTATCTTCGATCTCAATCACCAGACGCCCGCCACCCGCTACGGGTTCAACCTGAAGGTGCAAGCGTATGTAACCCTCCTGCAATGCCTGCAGGCGTCGGCTGCGCTCCTGATAATAGGCGGCAAACCCCTGGGCGTCGCGCTTGAGGGCCGAGTCGAGGGCCAGCACACCGTGCTCCAGTGCATTGGTGTAGAGCTCGTTGAGCACGCTGTGCAGCGCACCGCTCTGGGGGCGCAGGCCGTGTATTTCCTGCAGTACCTGCAACAGATAGGGCAAGGGGTTGAAGCGTTTGAGGGTCTGCGCCCGAAACTCGAACGACAGCGACCAGTCCAGCGGGCTGGACTGGCCGCTGTCCGAATACACCAGCGGCGGCGGGGCCAGTGTCTGTGGCTCGACCACACTGATCTCGAGCATGCTGACATCGTCGCGGGACTGGCCGCGAAAGTCTTCGAGCGCCTGCAGCACATCCTCGAACAGGTGCTGCGGCGCACGGTTGCGCGCAAACACCTGGCGCAGGCGTTCCACCCCGAACAGCTGCTCATCCTGGTCGCAGGTATCCACCACCCCATCGGACAGCAGGAACAGGCGATCCCCCAACGCCAGCGACACCACCTCGGGGTGCTCGTCGAAACGCTCCGGCGCCAGCACCCCCAAGGGCAAGTGCCGCGACACCAGCGCCTGGGGCTCGCCACCGGCCGCGGGCAGCAGGTAGCCGTCCGGCATGCCGCCGTTCCATACCTCGACCAGGCGCCGCTCAAAACTCAGGCTGAGCATCATTGCGCAGCAGAACATGTCGACCGGCAGGATGCGCTTGAGCTTGGCGTTCATCTCGCGCAAGGTTTCGGCCAGGCCGTAGCCCTTGGCGGTCATGCCGTAGAACACCTCGGCCAACGGCATGGCGCCCACTGCAGCCGGCAGGCCATGGCCAGTGAAGTCGCCAAGCAGCACATGCATTTCACCGGTCGGCGTGAACGCCGCCAGCAGCAGGTCGCCGTTGAACAGCGCATAGGGAGATTGCAGGTAGCGGATGTTCGGCGCATTCAGGCACCCCGAGTGCGTGACCTGATCGAACACCGCCTTGGCCACCCGCTGCTCGTTGAGCAGGTGACCGTGGTGGCGCGCCAGCTCGTCGCGCTGCTCCAGCACGGTCGCCTGCAGGCGACGCAGGCGATCCATCGCCTTGATCTTGGCGGCAAGGATCACCGGGCGATAAGGCTTGGGCAGAAAGTCGTCGCCACCAGCCTCCAGGCAACGCACCAGGGCCTGCTCCTCACTCAGCGAGGTAAGAAAGATGATCGGCACCAGCGCCTGGCCAGCCATCAGCTTGATCTGGCGAGCCGCCTCGAAGCCGTCCATCACCGGCATCAGCGCGTCGAGCAGCACCAGTTGCGGACGCAGCTCGGCAAACAGCGCCACTGCCTGCGCACCGTTCTCGGCCGTGATCACCGAATGCCCCTGCTCGCGCACGATGCGCGCCAGCAACAGGCGGTCGGTGGCGCCATCTTCGGCAATCAGCACGGTCAGCGACGACTGCTCGTTCACGAGGTCGCTCAAGTGATCTCGAACAGCTTGTCGAAATTGGAGATGGCGAGGATCTTGCGAACGTCGGAGCTGGCGTTGATCACCCGTATATACGCATCGTCGCCGCCGGCGTGGTCACGCAGCAGCAGGAGCATGCCCAGGGCGGAGCTGTCGAGATAGGTGGCGTCCTTCAAGTCGACGACCACGCCCTTGGAAGGTACTGGCTCGCGCTCGTAGCATTCACGAAACGCCTGGTGCTTGCCGAAATCGAACCGTCCCTTGACCCTGATCGTCAGGCTGTTCCCATCCGGCGATAGATCGTGCTCCACGGCCATATGCTCGACTCCTTCGATCATGGCGATTGCAGACACCACAGGTTTAGCAGCCCGCCCGCCCCTGGGCAACCTGCGCCGACCAATGCCGTGCTAGAAGCGATCGTGGCGCGGCAATCGCTGGGACAATTCGTCGAGCAGCTTCTGCTCGCGCTTGTCCTCGAGCATGCGGGCTTCATCGCGGTAGCGCTGTACCAGCTTGCGCAGGCCCTCGACCCGGGCGTAGGCCTGCTGCCAGGTGGCCCGTGCGTTGTTGAGGTTGGTCTGGTGCCACACCAGGCTCTGGTGTTGCTGGGCCACGGCGGTGTCCAGCTGGCTGAGAAAGCGCTGATAGCCCAGCAGCCAGCTGCCTGAAACGCCCTGGCCGCCCTTTTCCATCCACTGGTTCTGGTACTCGCTGCGAAACTGGTCCAGTTCCCGGAGCTTGGTTTCGGCCATGCTCACCTGCTGCTGGAAATGCCCGAGGCGCTGCACAGCCTTGCGCTCGGCCTCCTCGGCCATCTCCACCACCGGCACCAGGCGCGCGGCACGACTTGGCAGGGCCATCGGTTATCAGCCCGAAGCCGCTGGGGCGAACACCGCCGCCAGTTCATCGCGGCTCTGCTCATGGCTGACGTTTTCATTGAGCCCCTGGCGCAGGTACTGCACCAGCTTGGGTTGCAGGGAAATCGCCAGGTCCGTCTCGCGGTCGCCGCCAGCCACATAGGCACCCACGCTGATCAGGTCGCGGCTTTGCGACAGGCGCGACCAGAGCTGCTTGAACTGCTGGGCCTGGGTCATCTGCTCGGGGCTGACCACCTGCGGCATGACCCGGCTGATCGAAGCCTCGATATCGATGGCCGGGTAATGCCCCTCTTCGGCCAGGCGCCGGGACAGCACGATATGGCCGTCGAGTACGCCCCGCGCGGAGTCGGCAATCGGGTCCTGCTGGTCGTCGCCTTCGGACAACACGGTGTAGAAGGCGGTGATCGAGCCACCACCGGCCTCGCCGTTGCCGGCGCGCTCCACCAGCTTGGGCAGCTTGGCGAACACAGAAGGCGGATAGCCCTTGGTGGCTGGCGGCTCGCCGATGGCCAGGGCGATTTCCCGCTGGGCCTGGGCGAAACGGGTCAGCGAATCCATCAGCAACAGCACGTTCTTGCCCTTGTCGCGAAAGTACTCGGCGATCCGCGTGCAGTACATGGCGGCGCGCAGGCGCATCAGCGGTGCATCATCGGCAGGGGATGCCACCACCACCGAACGCTTGATGCCCTCCTCGCCCAGGATGTGCTCGATGAACTCCTTGACCTCGCGCCCCCGCTCACCGATCAGCCCCACCACGATGATGTCGGCCTCGGTGAAACGGGTCATCATGCCCAGCAGCACACTCTTGCCCACGCCGGTACCGGCGAACAGGCCCAGGCGCTGGCCACGGCCCACCGTCAACAGGCCATTGATGCTGCGAATGCCCACGTCCAGCGGCTGGCTGATGGGGTCGCGGTTGAGTGGGTTGATGGTGGGGCCGTCCATCGGCACCCAGTCCTCGGCCTTCATCCCGCCCTTGCCATCCAGCGCCCGGCCGGCACCATCCAGCACGCGACCGAGCATGCTCATGCCCATCGGCAGGCGGCCGCTTTCGGCCAGCGGCACCACCCGCGCACCGGGCGCGATGCCGGCAACGCTGCCCACCGGCATGAGAAATACCCGGTCACCGGCAAAGCCCATGACCTCGGCCTCGACCTGCACCGGATGGTAGCTGTCGTCGTTGATCACCAGGCAGCGGCTGCCGACGGCAGCGCGCAGGCCTTCGGCCTCCAGGGTCAGGCCGACCATGCGCAACAACCGCCCCTCCACCACCGGCTGCGCCGGCAGGCTTACGGCCTCGGCATAGGTGCCCAGGCGCTTGCCGAAGCTGGTGCGGTCAAGGCGCATCGGGCGTGGCCTCGCGGGTGCCCGCGTCGCCAGCAAGGTCGACGTGCAAGTCTGGCGCGGCAGGGTGCAGGCCCTGGTCATGCAACTGGTCGAACAACTGGGTCATGGCCTTTTCGATGCGGGTCTCGACGGTGGCGTCGATACGGCTGTGCAACGTCTCGATGCGGCAACCACCGGGCAACAGGGCGTCGTCTTCGAGCAGGCGCCAGTTTTCCTCATGACGCTCGCGCAAGGCCTTGGCCAGCTCGAAGTCCTGCGGATTGACATGAATGCGGATGTTTTCGGCGCCCATCGGCAGCAGCTTGAGGGCCTCGCGCAGCACGTGAGTGATCTGGCTGGAGTCGGTTGCCAGCTCACGCCCGATCACCTCGCGGGTGATGCGGCTGACCATGTGCACCAGGGCCTTCTCGATCTGGTTGTCCTGCTCGGCGATCGGGTCGAGCAGGTGGCCCATCAGCTGCTCCAGGCTCGCCAGCTTGGCGCTCAGGGCCACTTCGGCCTCCTGGCGGACCTTGAGCTGGGTGCTGTGAAACCCTTCGCGCTCGCCGGTGGCAAAGCCTTCGTTGTAGGCTTCCTGGCGAATGCTTTCGAGCTCTTCGAGGGTCAGCGGCTGGACTTCTTCCAGCGGCACTTCTTCGACTTCCTCGACGATTTCCGGCTCGGGTTCGGGCTCGGGTTCCGGCTCCGGGTCGAAGCTGGGCAGCGCCCAGCGGTCGAAGCCCTCGACGTCGCGGGCGGGGATCAGTTCACTCAGGTGCTCGTTGGTCGACATGATTCCACGCGTTCAATTGGGTAGGCGCCGGGGTGGTCGGCGATGCGGCCGCCAGGCACCGGCGGGTACCGCGTTGAGGCATCCGCCGGCAAGGCCGGCTCCTGTGGAGGAGCCGGAACCGGCGAACGGCTTTAGATCATTTCTTCGGCGCCCTTGCCGCCGAGCACGATCTCGCCGGCTTCGGCCATGCGCCGGGCAATGGTGAGGATCTCTTTCTGCGCCGTTTCCACGTCGCTGACCCGCACCGGGCCCTTGGCCTCGAGGTCGTCACGCAGCAGCTCGGAAGCCCGCTTGGACATGTTCTTGAAGATCTTGTCCTTGACCTTCTCGTCGGCGCCCTTGAGCGACACCACCAGCACGTCCGAGGACACCTCGCGCAACAGCGCCTGGATACCGCGGTCGTCGACATCGGCCAGGTTGTTGAAGACGAACATGAGGTCTTCGATCTGCTCGGACAGCTCGCCGTCGACGTCGCGAATCGCGTCCATCAGCTGGCCTTCGACCGAACTGTCGAGGAAGTTCATGATGTCGGCCGCGCGCTTGATACCGCCCAGTGTGGTACGCGCCGCGTTGGAGTTGCCCGAGAACTGCTTCTCCAGAATCTGGTTGAGCTCCTTGAGCGCCGCCGGCTGCACGGTGTTGAGCGAGGAGACGCGCAGGATGATGTCCAGGCGCACCTTGTGATCGAAGTTGCCCAGCACCTCACCGGCCTGGTCGGGGTCCAGGTAGGCCACCACGATGGCCTGGATCTGCGGGTGCTCGTAGCGGATCACGTCGGCCACGGCACGCGGCTCCATCCACTTCAGGCTGTCCAGGCCGCTGGTGTTGCCACCCAGCAGGATGCGGTCGATCAGGCCGTTGGCCTTGTCCTCGCCCAGGGCCTGGGTGAGCATCTTGCGGATGTAGCCGTCAGAGCCGACACCCAGGCTGGTCTGGTCGCCGACGATCTCGACGAACTCGCTCATCACCTGCTCGACCTGTTCGCGATGGACGTTGCCCATCTGCGCCATGGCCACGCCGACCCGCTGCACTTCCTTTGGGCCCATGTGGCGCAACACCTGCGCCGCATCGGTTTCACCCAGCGACAGCAGCAGGATGGCCGCCTTGTCGACACGGGTCAGTTTGGCGGTAAGGGCTCGATTATCACTCATCGGCGTTGATCCACTCTTTCACGACCTGGGCCACACGACCCGGGTCTTCGGCCACCAGGCTCTTGATTGCGTTCAGCTGAGCGTCGTAACCCTCGCTCGGGCTAGGCAACAGAATGCTTTGCGGACCACCCAGGCTGACGCGGTCGTTGGCCAGATCGCCATCCAGACCGAGCATGCCGCCCAGCTCCATGTCGCCATCGGCACCGGCGCCCTGCTTGCCGTTGCCGGTGATGTTGTTGAGCACCGGGCGCAGCACGCCGAACACCAGCACCAGGATGAACAGCACGCCCATGACCTGCTTGATGATGTCCCAAAACCACGGTTGCTGGTAGAACGGAATCTCGGTGAACACTTCGCCACGGTCGGCGGCGAATGGCACGTTGATCACGCTGACGCTGTCACCGCGGCTGGCATCGAAGCCGACGGCGTCCTGCACCAGGCGCGTGAAGCGCGCCAGGTCTTCGGCCCCCCATGGGGCGCGTGTCGACTCGCCAGTGGCCGGGTCGAGCTTGACCTGGTCGTCGACCACCACCGCGACCGACAGGCGGCTCAGGCGCCCCTGCTGCTGGCGGGTGTGGCTGATGGAACGGTCCAGTTCGAAGTTCTTGGTCGACTGCTGACGCTTGTCGGCCGGGTACGGTGCGAGCATCGGCTGGCCGGTGGCCGGGTCCATGATCTGCTGGCCGTTGGCGTCCAGCAGCGGCTGGCCTGGTTGCACCATGCCCGCGGCAGCCTGTGCCTGACCGGTCTGCTGTGGCGCAGTGGCCGGGCCGGGTGGCTGGTTGCTCAGGGCACCAGGCACGCCCTGCGGGCCCATGCTGCTGGAGCGTTGTTCGTTCACCGACTGCTCGCTGCGCAAGGCAGGCTGGTCGGGGTTGAACTGTTCGGAGGTGGACTCGACCGCACTGAAGTCGACGTCGGCGGAGACTTCGGCCTTGTAGCGGTCGTTGCCCAGCACCGGCAACAGAATGTTGTGCACGCGCTGGGTGAGCATGCCTTCCATGCGGCGGCTGTAGTCGAACTGCTTGCCGGCCATGGTCAGCTCGGAGTTCTCGCCCTGGTCGGACAGCAGGTTGCCCTTCTGGTCGACCACGGTCACCTGGGACTTGTTCAGCTCCGGAACGCTGGACGCCACCAGGTTGACGATGGCCGCCACCTGGCCGGGCTCGAGGCCACGCCCCGAATACAGCTCGACCAGTACCGAGGCACTGGGCTTGCGCTCGTCGCGCACGAACACCGAGCTTTTCGGGATGGCCAGGTGCACGCGGGCACCCTTGACGTTGTTCAGGCTGGAGATGGTACGCGCCAGTTCACCTTCCAGGCCGCGACGATAACGGGTGGCCTCCATGAACTGGCTGGTGCCCAGCCCCTGCTCCTTGTCGAGCAGCTCGAAGCCGACGTTGCCGTCGCCTGGCGCCACGCCGGCCGCGGCAAGTTTCAGGCGCGCACGGGAGAGGTCTTCGGACTTGACCAGCAGCGCCCCGGAGCTGGGCTCGACGTTGTAGGCGATGTCGGCAGCGGACAGGGTGTCCATGACCTGCTTGGTGTCCATGCCGGCAAGGCTTGGGTACAGCGGGCGGTAGTCGGGCTGCTGCGACCACAGCACCACGGCAAAGCCGATCGCCACGCTCGCCGCCAACCCGACCAGCAGGCCGACCTGACGCAGCATGGGCATCTCTGCGATGTTTTCCAGAAAGGACATGCCGAACAGCGGCGGCTTGGGCGCCGGGCTGCCTTTGGCGGGCACGTTATCAACGACTGCTTCGGCCATGACTCAATCTCGCCCTTATACCGGCATCTGCATGATGTCTTGATACGCCTGCACCAGCTTGTTGCGCACCTGGGTCAAGGCCTGGAACGACACGCTGGCCTTCTGCGAGGCGATCATCACGTCGGTAAGGTCGACGCCGCTCTTGCCGATCTCGAAGGCGTTGGCCAACTGGGTGGACGCCTGCTGGGTATCGCTGACCTTGTTGATGGCCTGGCCAAGCATGTCGGCAAAACCGCTCGAGCCAAGCTCTGGCGCAGGGGCAGCCTTCGACATCGACATGGCGTCCGCCTGCATGGCCCGCATGTCCAACATCAATCGATTAAATTCAACACCTTGGCTCATTGACTCTTCTCTCCGACGACCCGCATTTTTTTGACACTACGCAGCGGACAGGCAGAACTTAGCAACAAGAGTGCCAGCTCTACCCACAGGACCAACAAAAACGACCGGTTACAGCGTCACACGCCGCTGGCGTAGAGACTCGCCTCCACATCCAGGCCGGCATCACGCATCTGTGCCAGCTTGTAGCGCAAGGTGCGCGGGCTGATGCCCAGACGCTCGGCAGCCTCCTTGCGGCGCCCGCGCTCGGCGCGCAGGGTATCGATGATCATCTGGAACTCGTGGCGGCGCAGATCATCCCCCAGCCCGGCTGGCTCGGACGGCTCGGCCAGCACCGGCACCGGCTCTACGGGCGATGCCGCCAGCAGCGGCAGCACCCCGGCCAGGCAGAAGTCCGCCGCCTCGATCACCCCGCCCTGCTGCAGGATCAGCGCCCGCTGGATGGCGTTGTCCAGCTCGCGCACGTTACCCGGCCACGGATAGCCTTGCAGGCAGGCCTGGGCCTGGGCCGACAGGCGCACGGGGGCATGCTTCATTTTATTGACGTGTCGCGCCAGCAGACGCTCGGCCAGCGGCAGAATGTCGGCGCTGCGCTCGCGCAGCGGTCGCCAGGCCAGCGGGAACACCGACAGGCGATAGAACAGGTCTTCGCGAAACCGCCCCGCCGCCACTTCGCCGGCAAGGTCGCGGTTGGTGGTGGCGACCACGCGGATGTCCAGCGCGATCGGCTTGCGCCCGCCTACCCGCTCGACCTCGCGCTCCTGCAGCACTCGCAGCAGCTTGGCCTGCAGCCCCAGCGGCATTTCGGAAATCTCGTCGAGCAGCAGCGTGCCACCGTCGGCCTGCTCGAACTTGCCTGGCTGGGCGGCTATCGCCCCGGTGAACGAGCCCTTTTCATGTCCGAACAACGTCGCTTCGAGCATGTTGTCGGGGATGGCGGCGCAGTTGATGGCCACGAATGGCTGGTCGGCACGCAGGGACTGCTGGTGAATGTAGCGCGCCAGCACCTCCTTGCCGGTGCCCGATTCGCCGGAAATCAGCACGGTGGAATCACTGCGCGCCACCCGCGCGGCCAGTTCGAGCAACTGCGCACTGGCAGGCTCGCGCGCCACCGGACCGTCGGCGTCCGCGCCGCTGGCAACGCCCAGGGCATGACGGGCCACCAGGTCGAGCAAAGCGCGCGGCTCGAAGGGCTTGACCAGATAGTCCGCAGCGCCCTGGCGCATCGCATCCACTGCACGCTCAACGGCGGCGTGCGCGGTCATCAGCAACACCGGCAACTGCGGCTGGCGGGCCCGCAACGCGGCCAGCAACTGGTGGCCGTCCATGCCCGGCATGTTGACGTCGCTGACCACCAGGCTGAAGGGCTGACTGGCCGCCACTTCCAGCGCTTCTTCGGCCGAGCCCACCGCGTGATAGGCAAAGCCACCCAGCTCCAGGGTATCGGCCAGGGCCTGGCGCAGTACGCGGTCATCCTCGACCAGCAGAACCTTGATCGCCCTCATGCCGTTGCCTCCAGCGGTGCGCCGATCAGCGGCAGGGTCACCAGCGCGCAGGTACCGCGCCCGGGGCGCGAGCGCAGCTGCACGGTGCCCTGGTGTGCTCGGGCAACCGCCATCACCACCGCCAGGCCAAGCCCGGTGCCAGTGGCCTTGGTGGTCAGGAACGGCTCGCCCAGGCGCGCCAGCAATGCACTGTCGATGCCCGGCCCGGCATCGCTGATGCACAGGCGCAGGCTCTGCCCGCGACGATACAGGTGTACCTTGAGCCGAGCAGCGCCGGGCGCGGCCTGCAGGGCGTTTTCAATGAGATTGAGCAGCGCCCCCACCAGGGTGTCGCGGTTGCACAGCAATTCGCCCAGGTGGCTGTCGCACTGCCAGCGCACAGCATGCCCCTGTACATGTACCTGCGCGGCCTGCTGCAGCGCCTGGAACAACGCCTTGGGGGTCACACGGTCGGTCAGCGGCAGTTCGCCGCGGGCGAACACCAGCATGTCGCGTACCTGGTGCTCGAGTTCGTGCAGACGCTCCTTGAGGCTGCCGGCAAAACGCTGACGGGTGTCCAGCGGCAGGTCCTGCTCGGCCAGGTGACTGGCATACAGCAAGGCGGCCGACAGTGGCGTGCGGATCTGATGCGCCAGCGAGGCCACCATTCGCCCCAGGGTCGACAGGCGCTCGTGCCGCGCCAGCTGGCTTTGCAGGTGGCGGGTTTCGGTGAGATCGGTCAACAGCACCAGCTGGCCCGGCTCGGCATCCAGCGAGCGGGTAGCGATCGACAGGCGGCGACCATCGCGCAGCGACACTTCGTGGCCGTCGTCCTCGCGCGGCGCAAAGCTGCGGGCGATCACCTGACGCCACAGCTCGCCCACCAGCGGCTGGCCCAGCAGTTCGACGGCGGCCGGGTTGGCCTCGCGCACGCGGCCCTGGCCGTCGATCACGATCACCCCGCCGGGCAACAGCGACAGCAGGTTCTGCAGGCGGTTGGCCAGTCGCTCCTTCTCCGCCAGCTCCGCCATGCGCTGCGCACTGACCACGGCCAACTCCCCCTTGAGCTCGGTGACACGGGCCTCGAGCAGGTTGTAGGACTGGCTCAGTTGGGTCGACACCTGGTCGAAAAGGGCAAACGCCTGCTCGAGCCCCTGACGACTCTGCTGTTCGGCGGCGTCAGAACGCCTGGGCTCGGCGGCGGGGATGTGGGCGGCGTGGGGCATGGGTTGCTCTCTCGCATGGCTCACCGTCATAAAACGGTATGTTGCCAGCGGTATAGCAATAGCCGTGCCGGATACTTTGACGGGGGGTTGCCAGCAGCAGCGGCGCGCCGCCCAAAGCCAGCAAGGGCAGGCTTTACAGCCCTGTGGAAAATAGGGGTATTGCGTTCGGCAGGCCCCGGTCGGGGCCTGCCGGCAGGAAGCAGGCGTCAATCCTCCGCCTGTTCGTCTCCATCGCGACGGCTCATGCCGTACTTGCGCATTTTTTCCACCAGCGTGGTGCGGCGGATGCGCAGGCGCTCTGCGGCACGCGCCACGATACCGTTGGCATCGTCCAGCGCCTGCTGGATCAGGCCCTGCTCGAGGCTGCCCAGGTAGTCCTTGAGGTCAAGACCTTCGGGCGGCAACATCGCATGGTTGCTGAAATTGGGCGTATGGCCGTTGATTGCCACGCGCTCTTCCAGGTCCGAGCGCAGGCTGTCGACCAGTTGCTCGTCTTCATCATCGACGTAGCGGAACTTCTTCGGCAGCTCGGACACGCCGATCACGCCATACGGGTGCATGATCGCCATGCGCTCCACCAGGTTCGCCAGCTCGCGCACGTTGCCCGGCCAGCCATGGCGGCACAGCGACATGATCGCGGCGGAATTGAAGCGGATCGACCCCCGCTTCTCGTGCTCCATGCGCGAGATCAACTCGTTCATCAGCAGCGGAATGTCTTCGACCCGCTCACGCAGCGGGGCCATCTCGATCGGGAACACATTGAGGCGGTAGTACAGGTCTTCGCGAAAGCTGCCCACCTCGATCATGCTCTCGAGGTTCTTGTGAGTGGCGGCGATGATGCGCACATCGATGCTCTGGGTCTTGTTGCTGCCCACACGCTCGAAGGTGCGCTCCTGCAGCACGCGCAGCAGCTTGACCTGCATCGGCAGCGGCATGTCGCCGATTTCGTCGAGGAACAGGGTGCCGCCATTGGCCAGCTCGAAACGCCCGGCACGGCTGGTGATGGCGCCGGTGAACGCCCCCTTCTCGTGACCGAACAGTTCGCTTTCGAGCAGCTCGGCCGGGATCGCGCCGCAGTTGACCGGCACAAACGGCGCTTCACGGCGCTTGGAATGGTAGTGCAGGTTGCGCGCGACCACTTCCTTGCCCGTACCCGACTCGCCGAGGATCAGCACGCTGGCGTCGGTGTCGGCCACCTGCTGCATCATCTGGCGCACATGCTGGATGGCGCGGCTGGTACCGACCAGGCTACGGAACAGGTTGGGCTCACGCTGACGACCGCGCTCGCGGGCCTGGTCGTACATCTCGCGATAGACCTGGGCACGGTGCAGCGAATCGAGCAGCTTGCTGTAGCTGGGCGGCATCTCCAGGTTGGAAAGCACCCGGCGGCGCAGGTCCTCGGGCAACTCGGCAGATGATATTTCACCCAACAGCAATACCGGAAGGAACTCATCCCAGGCAGCCACGGTCTTAAGCAAGCCCAAAAGGCTTGCCGGAGCGTTCACGGTGCCGACCAGGACACAGAGTACTTCACGGCTGGATGACAACGACTGAACGACCTGCTGCCAATCGTGGCTGGAGCAGGAAAGATTTTCTTCGCCAAGAAAATTCAACACCACCGCCAGGTCGCGGCGGCGAGCGTCATCGTCATCGATCAGGAGAATTTTGGTTTCACGCCACATGCAATCGAAACTTCCCTAGTCAACTCGACACCCAATGTGGGCATGCTCGACATCCATTCCGACTGGAGCGGTCAGTGATCGGACGTCTGAAATTAGAAAACAGCCACTAGTTAAGTCAAAAAATCGTACACAGTCAAATTTATGGCGCACTGCATTTTCGAACCGTCCAGCGTCAGCTGAACAGATGGTATACCTTTGCGGCGTTTTTCGCTTGGCGGATCTGCGTCATCTCGTCGACTATTGTTTGACGTTCACCACTTGCAACATCAATTAGTTGGCGGTAGACGTCGAGCAACTCCTCAAGACTGGTGCGCAGAACCTGTTCATTGGTCGATGCCTCGGCCAGTACGTCCTCGACGCAAACACGGCAGCTCAGGTCCAGTTCGGTGATCGTTTCCCAGTCGCGGCTGGCCAATGCCCCGAGCAGGGCTTCGCGGGTTTGTTCGATACGTTCGAGCACGGCACTCATGGCGTTCTCCTAGACGTCGGCGACCTGATCGCCGATCGCGTCCCAACCTTCCTTGACGGTAATCAGCAGGCGTGCGACTTCATTGAGGATCTCCGGGTCGTTCTGCACGTTGGCCTCGACCAGGCGCCTGCTCATGTAGGCGTACAGCCCATCGATGTCGGCCAGTGCCTCGGCCTGGTTTTCGAGGTCGAGCCCTTCGCGCAGACCGCCGATGATCCCGATGGCCTTGCCGATCAGGATGCCCTTCTGGGCCAGGTCATTGCGCGCGATTGCACCTTTGGCCTGCGCGATGCGATCCAGCCCGCCCTGCATGAGCATCTGCACGAGACGGTGCGGGCTGGCCTCGGAGGTCTGCGCCACGCCGTTGACTTTCTGGTACTGCCGAAGGGCCAACATAGGGTTCATGTTCTACCTCGTAACAAACGAAAAGGTTCATATACCGCCTGTATCGCCTGCGGGTCAAAAAACTTTAACCCCGAAAACGAAAAGCCCGGAGCACCCGAAGGGGTGCTGCCGGGCTTTTTTGCGGCCCCTGCTATCAGGAGTTCTTCTGCTGCGCTTCGATCGAGGCGAACATCGAGGCAATGTTCTTGCGCTGCGCCTCGAGCTTGCCGACCAGGGTATCCATGGCCACGTAGCGTTTGGTCAGCGACTCGGTCAGCGACGCAATGCGCCGATCCAGGGCCTCCTGCTGGTTCTCGAGGTCTTTCTGCAGCCTGTCCAGGCCGTTCTTGCGCGAGTCGAGAATGCCACCGGTCTGCAGGTACGGTTCGATCGCCTTGTTCATGTGCGCGAACACGCCATTCTTGCCGGTGAAAAGCTCCTGCACGTCGGCACCGAGCTTCTTGTCCTTCATCGCGGCGTCGTACTTGACGGAGTTGAACTCGAGGGTACCGTCCTTCTGGGTGTTGATGCCCAGCTGGCTGAGGGTGGTCAGGCGGGTACCGTCCGACTCTGTCGCCAATTGGCTGCGCAGGTCGCTCAGCAGCGAACGGGTGGTCGGGTCGTTGGTCAACGGGCCCAGCACGGTGTTGCCATCGGCATCCTTGCTCACGGAGGTCAGGTTGGTGACCGCCTTGATCAGGGTGTTATAGGCATCGACATAGGCCTGCACCGATTTTTTCAGGCCATCGGTGTTCTCGCCCACCGTAACCTGTACAGCCTTGCTGTCGTCGGGGCCGGTTGCCTGAAGCAGGTCCAGGCTGATGCCACTGATGGCACCGGTGACGGTATTGCTCTTGCTCGTGACCGGCAGGCCGTCGACGTACAGTTTTGCGTCCTTGGCCGGCTCACCGATGTAGCCGGCACCGTCACCAACCATCTTCTCGCCCGGCGCGATCTTGAGCGCGTCGATGGTGCCGTCGACGGAAATGTCCGTACCCTCACCGGTCTTGGTCGAACTGAACACCAGGCGCGAACCGTCTGCACCATTGACCAGGTTGGCAGTGATGCCTTTCTCGGACAGCGACGAGTTGATGGTGTCGCGCACGGACTGCAAGGTTGCACCAGGGCCGACCTTGACGGTGTGGGTGACACCGTCCCGGGTAATCAGCAGGTCACCTTCGGGAATCGGCGTGGTGGCGCCGGTGTCGAAGTTCTGGCTGGCCACCTTGGACGAGGTGGCCAGGTTGTCGACACGGATCGTGTAGGTACCAGGCACCGCGGTATTGTTGGAGGTTGCCTTGATCGCGGCGTCGTTGCTGGACGTTGCCGCATAGGCATTGAACGACGGCGCGAGGGGATCATTGAGCTTCTTCATCGCCGCCTGATAGACAGACAGCGCGCTCTTGAGCGATGCGACACCAGAAAGCATGGCCGAGTTGTTGGCAGTCTGGCGTTTGATCTGGTTGGCTTTCGGATCGGTTTCAGACGCCACCAGCGTGCTGACGATCTTGTTGATATCGACCCCAGAACCCAGACCGGTGCCCGGTAAAATTGAACTCGCCATTGCTATTCCCTCTTGGTTGCGCGCCGCCCCTAGCCGATCAAGGCTAGCGAACGTGCTGCTCGGACGCCAGCATCAGACCTTGGCGTTGAACAGCAGGCTGTTAACATCGCTCAGACTGTGGGCAATTCTCAACGCCTCTTCCGAAGGAAGTTGGCGGATCAGCTCACCGGTTTCACTGGCGATGACTTTAACTACAATTCGGCCGGATTCTTCATCCGTGGAAAATTCGAGATTGCGACGCGACGAGGCGAGAAACTTCTCGATGTCCTTGAGCGCGTTCTTGACCTTCTCAGCTTCGGGCAGGCCGCTGTCGGCGCTTTCCTTCGCTGGCTTGATGGATTCGACAGCCTCCACGGGCTTGACCGCAGGGCGCTCGGTGGGCTGCTCCACAGGCTTTGCAGCCTGGTAGGACAGGTTCAGCTTGACGCTCATATCCATGCCAACCACCTCTCAATGCAAAAGGCGGGGGAGCGCCACAGGTGCACTCCCCCGCCGATAACCATCAGGCGATTACTGAAGCAGTTTCAGTACGGCGGATGGCAGCTGGTTGGCCTGGGCCAGAACCGAAGTCGAAGCTTGTTGCAGAGTCTGCTGCTTGGTCAGCTGAGCGGTCTCGGCAGCGAAGTCGGTATCTTGTACACGACCACGGGCAGCGTCGGCGTTTTCGTTGATGTTCTGCAGGTTGTTGATGGTGCTGGTCAGACGGTTCTGAACGGCACCCAGTGCAGCACGGCCTTCACCGATGGTCTTGACCGCAGCATCGATCGCGTCCATTGCAGCCGAGAAGTTGGTCTCGGCAGTGGCGCTGTCGCTACCGGCGATGGTGATGGCGTTGGTGATACCCAGGTCGCTGGCCAGGTACTTGCCGGTCAGGTCGATGCTGATCTGGTTGATGCCACCGGTTTCCGAACCGACCTGGAAGGTCATGGTGCTGGCGGAACCGTCCAGCAGGTTCTTGCCGTTCAGCTGGGTGGACTGAGCGATACGGGTCAGCTCGTCACGCATCTGAGCGAACTCGGAGTTCAGCGAGTCACGGTTGTCCGAATCGTTCGAGTCGTTTCGCGATTGCAGAGCCAGTTCACGCATACGCTGCAGGATGTTGACCTGCTCTTGCATCGCGCCTTCAGCGGTCTGGGCGATCGAGATACCGTCGTTGGCGTTTTTGATTGCCATGGTCTGACCGCGGATCTGCGAGGTCATACGGGTAGCGATCTGCAGGCCAGCGGCGTCGTCTTTGGCGCTGTTGATTTTCAGGCCGGAAGACAGGCGAGTCATCGAGGTGCTCAGGGCGTCGGAAGCGCGGTTCAGGTTTTTCTGAACGTTCAGCGACGTGACGTTGGTGTTTACGGTTAATGCCATGACGAATTCCTCGTTTGTGGGTATTGCGGCTTCCGGCCCTGGCAAGCGCCGGGTGTGGCCTAGAGAACCTTCGTAATAGTTATCGTCGTCTGTGCAGGTTGCTTTAGGGGTTTTTTGAAAATTTTTACTGGCACCCTGCCACTCCAATGAAATCAAGGGTTTGACGCCAGCTTTATGGCCCCTGCGGCACAGCCTTGGTTGTGGCATACCGCAAAGGCAAAAAAAAGCGCCACCTTCAAGGCAGCGCTTCTGTAGACGGGAGGTCGGTTCAGTCCCGACGCTCGATGATTGCCGAGCCCCACGACAGGCCCACGCCAAAACCGCTCAAGGCCACACGCCTGTGCTGGGTGCCCAGTACGTGCTTTTCCAGCAGCAACGGAATGCTCGAGGACACCGTGTTGCCGGTCTCGACCATGTCCTTGACGAATTTCTCGATGGTTTCGGGCTTGTCTTCCTCGAAGCGGCGCGCCACGGCATCGACGATTGCCGCACTGCCCTGGTGAATGCAGAACAGGTCGATGTCGTTGGCCCCCAGATTGCTCGCCTCGAGCAACTGACGCAGGTGCGCAGGTACCTTGAGCAACGCGAAGTTGAACACCTGGCGACCGTTCATGAAGAACACCCCGTCATTCACCTTCAGGTGCTCTGCGCCGCCACCGTCGGTGCCAAAGCTCGATTTGCCCAGTTGCCAGGCCGCGTCCTCGCCCATCCAGGTGACCGTGGCAGCATCACCGAACAGCATGGTGGTGTTGCGATCTTCCGGATCGACGATCTTGGAATAGGGATCGGCGGTGATCAGCAGGCCGTTCTTCAGCCCCGCCGCCTCCATGAAGCCCTTGATGGCATAAAGACCGTAGACGTAACCGGAACAGCCCAGGGAAATGTCGAAGGCCGCCACATGGGTGGGCAGGCCAAGCTTGTGCTGGACGATCGCGGCAGTGTGCGGCAACCCTTCGGCGTCGCCGTTCTGGGTGACCACGATGAGCACATCGATCGACTCCGGGGACAACGAAGGATTGGCAGCGAACAGGACCTTGGCGGCCTCTACACACAAGTCCGAGGTCTCCTGACCTGCCTCCTTGCGCGGCAGAAAGGTCGAACCGATCTTGCCCAGAATGAAGTCCTGATCCTTGCCGAATTTCGCACCCTGGGCGTAATTGTTCAGACCCTCGACAGGTACGTAACTCGCGATACTTTTGATGCCAATCATTGTGGCTTCCCGATAGATATGCGGATTTTCACGGGCCTCACTCCCCTGCAGGCAAGGGATCTCACGCAGCGCCGCTCCAGGCCACCTGCACCGCCCGCTGATTCATTAGCTTAGAGATGCACGTTTCGACTGCCAAGTCACGGCATTGTACGCGAACCAGGGCGATGCTTGTGCACAGCACTTCACGGTCACGTGAGGACGGCCAGGTCGGGAAGGCCCGACCGCCCTGCAAAACCACTCAGCCCGCCAGCCAGGCCGCGCGCCACAGCGCCAGGCGCTCGCCCTCGAGCAGCCAGTCGCGCCGCACGCTGGCCTGCAGCACCTCGCCCAGGCTGGCGGAAGCCTGCGGGTCGCCCAGGTGCAGGCGGATCGCGGCCAGCCAGTCGGCCGTGGTGTTGGCCACGCGGGTCAGCGGCAGCACATCGACACCGGCAAAGCCCGGCACATTGCTGCAGATGATCGGGTAGCCACAGGCGGCGTACTCCAGCAACCCCGGGTTGCCCGAGCAGGCATTGAGCAGGCTCTGGGCCATGGGCGCCAGCGCCAGGTCCAGGTTGAGCGCGGCCAGCGCTGCGGCCTGCCGTTCGGGGGCGACGGCGGCGTGTACCTCCTTCATGTAGGGGCGCAGGGCCTCGGGGCAGTCGCCCAGCGCCACCCACTCCACCTCCGCGGCCAGCGTCCTGACCACATCGACCAGCAGGTCGGCATCCACCGCCCCGGCCCAGCCGACACGGGGCTTGCTGCCCATGCCACGCTTGCCCTGGAGATTGCGCCACCATCGGCCCGGCAAGCTGGCCTCCAGCACACGAATATCGTCGTGCTGGCCTGCCAGCACCTCGGCCAGCGCGGGCGCAGGCACGATGATGCGATCGGCGAGGATCACCGCGCTCTGCAAGCGCTGGCTGATTTCGTCGGCGCCAAACCCGGCATGCGCGCCCTGCAAGCGCATCTGCGGCAGATAGCCGTCCACGTCGAGCACCTTGAACGCCCGCGAGAACGCCCGCAGGCGCCGCATGGCCAGAAGTTGCGCGTCATCGAGCGGGCGCTGCAGCAGCACGGTGTCCGGTGCGTAGCGCTCCAGCTCCACGGCAGACAGCAGGTGCGGCGTGACCAGCCCGTCCACCCACCCCGCCTCGCGCAGCGCCTTGAACGGCTCGACGATGCGCTGCTGGCCGGCGCCCTGCAGGTCGGCCGGGTGAGCCAGCAACATGGGCAGCGGGTGCCAGCTTTTCAGCGGGTTCCACACCAGCGAGTTGCTCGCCCGGACAAAGCCACCCGGCACCTGCAACGACAGGTTGGCGTTGTATGCCGGATCGCGGGCCAGGCGTGGCAGCCAACGGGCCAGCAGAGCGTCCTCCTGCTCCGTGGTCGCCGCGTCGCGCTCGCAAGCGTCCATCAGCAATTGCACATGGGGCGTCCAGACGTTCAGGTAACCGGCCTCCTGCAGCTTCAGGCACAGGTCGACATCCACCCAGCGGGCCAGCAGCGGATCTTCGGCAAAGCCGCCGGCCTCGAGGAACAGCGCCCGGCGCAGCATCAGGCATTCGCCACTGAGCGCCGAACAGTCCTGATCGACCTGCAGCCGCCCCATGTAACCGGCCTGCTGATGATCGACCCCGTCGAATGCCGAGCCCACCAGGCCGGTGAGCCCCAGCACCAGGCCGGCATGCCGGACCTTGCCGTCGGCCGCCAGCAGCTTGGCCCCCACCGCGCCCACCTCGGGCCGCTGGGCGTGATTGAGCAATTGCTGCAGCCAGTCGCGCGCGAGGATCCCCGCACGCGCATCCAGCCACAGCAGGAAATCGCCACGGGCCTGCTGCGCCGCGTGATTGCACATGGCAACCCGCGACTGGCCGGCAGCATAGTGCAGGACCTGAATCTGCTCACCGCCGATCTGCTCGACCATCGCCAGCCATTCACGGGCAGCCTCGTCCAGGGCAGACGGCGCCAGCAACAGCACTTCGAAGCCGCCAGCCAGCGTCGTGTTCTCCAGCAAGGTTTCGATGCAGCGCTGGAAGTGGCCGACGCTGCCTTCCAGGGCGATCAGGATACTCACCGAGGCGGCCTGGGCATGCCCGTACTCGAGACGATAACGGCCCGGCGACGACGCCAGCACCGCGACCTGCCCCTGCGTGTAACCGCGGGCCTGCAGGTGGCGTTCCAGCACCGCGCGCTCGTGGGCGCAATCACGCAACGGCAGGGCCTCGCCGATCAGCAACGGCTCGGCGACATGCCCCACGCAGCCCAGGCCCTGCTGTTCGACCAGACGCAGCTGGTACTCCAGCTCGAAGGCCCGAACGCAGTCGAGGGCGAAGCCGCCCCGTTGCAACAAGGCCTGGCGCTGGTACAACCAGTGCCGCGACAGACTCGCCGGGAAACTCAGCAGCAGGTCGAGGTTGAAATCCGGTCGCAGTGCGATGTCGGTGCTGCCGTTGGTCGCGCGCATCGCTTCATCAGCCATGTACGCCAGGCAACCGGCCTCGGCACCGCCCAGCTCGAGTGCCGCGATCAACAGGCCCGAGGCCGTGAATTCGACGCCCGCCTCCACGATCAGGAACCAGTCGCACCGACTGTGCTGCAGCGCAGTATTGATGGCTTCAGCTTGCCGCTCCCGGGCACAGAGCACATGCCGTACCTGCGGGTCGGCCAACGACTGGTTGCCAAGCACGCTGACCTCAAGGTGCGGGTACAGGCAGCGCTGCGTACCCAGGCTGGCCAGGGTGGCGGCCAGGCGCTGGCGATCATCACCGTCATCCAGCACAAGCACACCGATGACCGGCATCGGCTGGCTGTCGAGGCGCTCGTTGATCAGGCGCAGCTGCTGGGCATCAGGGTGGCGCTCGCGCAACCAGGGCAGCACGCCCAGGTTCAGGTCCGCCGCTTCGAGCGCGGCCGCGGCCTGGGTCTTGGCAATGAACGTATCCAGCTGCTGCCAGAACGGCAGCGTTGCCAGCACGTAGCGCTGCAATGCCCCCTCCACCCCTGCCCTGGCGGTGGCCAGCGCGTCCGGCTGGTCAAGCAGGGCAAAGCCGGCGCTGCCAAGGAAGCCGGTTTCGAGAAACGCCTGGTCGACACCACTACCGGGCATGAAGATCACCGGGCAGCCACACAGCACGGCGATCACGCAGGTCATCGACCATTCGTAGCTGTACATCACCTCGGCCGAGCGCAGCACCTGGGCCAGTTCATGAAGCGGCAGCGCATTGGCGATGCGCAGCAGCTGGATACCCTCGGGCAACAGCGAGTAGTCGATCTGCTCCAGGGGATGACGATTCTGATACAGGTAGCAACCCCTGCGTGGCGTGCCCGCCGGCGGCGCCTTGAACAGGTCGATGTCGAGCACCGGCAGGCCCAGCAGGTCGGGGTTGGCGTGGCCGCGTTTTTTGGCCAGCGCCGGGCCGTAGTAGAACAGCAGGTCGGTGGGCGCGGCCTCCATCGACTTGCCGTTGATCAGCCCTTCGAAGTTCAGCAAAAAGCGCGAGACCACCCTGCGCCCCAGCGGGTTGCCGACCACCACCTCCGGATACACGGCGATGGCCACCTTGCCGTGTTGCTGATGCCGCTGCTCGGTGGCGGCGTCGAGCAGCGGCGTCTTCAGGTTGGGGTTGACCACCTTGGGCCCGCACAGATACGCCTCGCGCCCGTTCAGGTTGAGCACGTGACACAGGTAGTGCAGCGACACGATGCCCGAGGAGGTGTCCCGGTAGTCGGGCGCCATGATGTAGTAAGGGTGTTCGGGTTTGGCGAACATCAGGGTGTGTCGAAACAACGCCTGCTCAAGGACCTGCGCGTCGACCTGCGAGGCATGCGACATGGTGAAACTCCAATCTCTGATTAGGGGCGTGCTGCTGTCAGCGCGAGGCGCTCGAAGGCTTGTCCTGGAAAAAGCGCGCGATGCACGCACACACATGCGCCACCTGGCGGCTACGCATGTCGGAAAACAACGGCAGGCGCAACAGGCGCTGCGAGACATCCGTGGTGATCGGCAACTGGCCGCTGCTGCGCGCATAACGCAGGCCGGCTGGCGAGTCATGCAATGGCACATAGTGGAACACCGCATTCACCCCATGCTCGCGCAGAAACGCGATCAACGCCGTGCGCTCTTCGACACTGCGCATCAGCAGGTAGAAGATGTGTGCGTTGGCCGGCTTGTCGTCCAGGGTACGCGGCAGCTGAAACAGACCATCGGCGGCCAGCGGTCGCAGCAGGCTGAAATACTTCTCGTACAGGGTCCGACGGTGCTTGTTGATGCGCTCGCCATGCTCGAGCTGCGCGTACAAAAATGCGGCCGTCAGCTCGCTGGGCAGGAACGACGAGCCGACATCCACCCAGGTGTACTTGCTCACTTCGCCGCGGCTGAAGGCCTTGCGGTTGGTGCCCTTCTGCCAGATGATCTCGGCCCGCTCGACCAGCCGCGGATCGTTGATCAGCAGGGCACCGCCCTCGCCGCTGATGACGTTCTTGGTTTCGTGAAAGCTCAGGCAGCCCAGGTGCCCGATGGTGCCCAGGGCGCGCTTGCGGTCCCGGGCCAGGATCGCCTGGGCGGCATCCTCGATCAGGAACAGGCCATGCTTTTCGCAGATCTGCGCCAAGGCATCCATGTCGCACGGCTGCCCGGCGTAGTGCACCGCCACCACGGCCTTGGTCTTGTCGGTGATGGCCGCCTCGACCAGGCGCTCGTCCAGGTTCAGGGTGTCGTCGCGAATGTCCACGAACACCGGTACCGCGCCGCGTAGCACGAAGGCATTGGCCGTGGAGACGAAGGTGAAGGACGGCATGATGACTTCGTCGCCCGGCCCGACGTCGGCCAGGATCGCGGCCATTTCCAGCGCAGCGGTGCACGAATGGGTCAGCAGCGCCTTTTCACAGCCCAGGTTGTTTTCCAGCCAGCCCTGACACAGCGTGGTGAATTCGCCGTCCCCCGCAATGGAGCCGTTCATGACCGCCTGGGCAATGTAGAACAGCTCTTTGCCAACCACGAACGGCTTGTTGAAAGGGATAACCTGTTTGCTCACGGTAACGCCTCCATCGCACGGCCCTGGGGCCGATACGATCTGTGTAGGTTTTTCAGGCGATCACAACGGCGCACCTGCGGCTTGAAAAGCCCGCCCGCCCTGCGATGGCTGTCAATAAACTGCCGTACCCCGGCATGATCCTGACGCGGCGCTCATGCCTGAGCGGGTCGGGCACAAAAAAGCCGGGCACGAAACCCGGCTTTTGCAAAACCCGCGCCATCAGCCCAGGTCGGCGAGCCACTCCAGCACCGGCGAACCACCGGCAGCGACCGAGCGCGACACATCGACACCAAACCGGCCGTCGATGATCACCCGGCTGCTGAACGCAGCCGGCCAACGGCCTTCCAGCGCCTGACAGGCCTGGGCATCCGGCATCGGCACCTGGTCGCTGAGCAACTGCGCCTGTGGCGCCCAGATCACCAGCAGGCCGGCATCGGCTGCCTTCAGGCACAGCTCGATGTCGGCACCGCCCTCGGCAGACAGGCCATCGCACTGCTCGAACAGTGCCTTGCGTACCATCAGGCAGTCAGCCGACACCGCCGCACAACTGCGGACCACGCCCGACCACAGCGACGCCTTGCTGTCGCGCGTCGACACCCCCAGCCAGGGCGACTGCACCTGGGCGCCGGCAAGCAGTTCGTAACCGGCATGGCTGATGGCGGCTTCGCGGTCCACCAGACGCGCACCCACCACGCCCACTTCAGGGCGCTGGGCCTGGTTGAGCAGGGCTTCGATCCAGGCCGGCGTCACCACCTGGCAACGGCTGGAGAGCAGCACCAGGTACTCGCCACTGGCGTTGACGGCAGCCAGGTTGATGAGCTGCGAGGCTGACTGCACGTGTTCGCCGGCCAGCAGCTTGACCCGCCCGCCAAACCCTTGCAGCGCAGCGACCGTGAGGTCTGCCAGGGTGTCGCGGCAGGCCACCAGCACTTCGTAGCGCGGGTAGCGGGTACGCTGCAGCACACTGACCACGCAGGCCTTGAGTTGCTCAAGGTCATCGTCGGCCGCGATCAGGATGCTCACCAGTGGCGTGGACTGATGGCGGAAGTCGATCTGCAACTGCCCCTCGCCTGCGTCATTGACCTGGCCACGGTAGCCCAGCGCCACCAGGTGACGGTTGAGCGTGGAAAGCGCGTCCTGGGCCATGCCCTCACGCCCGCCCCGGCCGATCACCAGGTACTCGTCCATGTGTGCCAGGCAGTTCAGGCCGTTGTGCTCGACCAGACGCAGCAGCAGGTCGAACTCCACCGCCTGCGGGTAGGTTTCGCTGTAGCCGCCCAGTTCGACCACTGCCTCGCGACGTACCAGCCAGTGCTGCGACATCAGGTCGGGACGGCTGCGCAGCAGGTCCAGGTTGCCACCCTGGCGCACCACGCTGACCAGACGCCCGTCGGAGTCGCGCTGCACTTCGTTGGCGCAGATGGCCAGGCAGCCCGGGGCTGACGCCAGCTCCACCTGCAGGCGCAGCAAGCCGCCCACGGTCAGCAGGTCGCCGGCCTGCAGCAGCAACAGCCATTCACTTGGTACCTGACGCGCCACCTGGTTCAGGTGGGAGACGAAATTGCCCGGCGTCACCTGGATGAAATGCAGGGTATCGCGGGGCGTGGTCACCACCGGCGGCTTGCCGGCCTTGAGCACGACCAGCTTGAAGTCGCGCAGGCCACTGGCCAACAGGCTGTCGAAGGTGTTCTGCAGTGCGCCGTTGTCGTCTTCCAGGTCGACAACCACGAAGGCGATCTGCGCAGCACGCTGCTTGCTCAGGTGGGCGACGATGCGCTGCTGGGTGGCGGCGTCCGGCGTGGCAGCGGCAATCGACTCCTGCACCAGGCCCGAGGCGGTGGCCCTGAGCCACGCGGCCGGGTCGATGCCCGGCAGACCATCCAGGCGTTCCAGCCATGCCTGCAGCTCGCGGGCATCGGCCTGGACGTCCTCATCCACCAGGGTCGCAAGCAGACGGCGGCAAACCTCGGGGGTGAACACCCCCAGGTCCAACGCTTGCCAGTAGCGTGCCCTCAGGGTATCGACGGTGTCGTTGGGGTGCTCGCGCAACAGCTCGAACTGGCTCACCCAGGTACCCTCGACCGCCTGCCGATGGGCCTGTCCCACAGGCCAGGCGTGCAACAGGAACTCCAGACCGGTCAGTACCTCGAACAACGGCGCATTGTAGTAAGGCAGCTCGACAAACTGGCGCGGCTCGAACCTGCGCTCGGGCGCTGCATTCATGCCGCTCCAGGTGGAGGTGAACAGCAGATCGGTAGCAACACCACCCTGGGTGGCGCCAACGAACCGGTCGATGACGGTGAAGCCCTCATCGTCGGCGCATAGCCGAAGGTGGTCGGCGTCCCACTGGCGCAGCACGCGCACCGCACGCACTCGCTGCTCTTCGCGTTCGACCTGGCTCAGCCGGCTTTCGGCGTACTGCACCAGCGCATCGGTCTGGTCCAGCCGCTTGAGCGCGCCCTGGCCGAGCATCGAGTACGACACCACCACCAGCCAGGTATCGAAATCGAGCCCGGCGGGCAAGGTCGCCAGCACAGCCTGCAGCGTCGGTACTCGCACGAGCGCACGCCAGGCCGACTGTCCGCTGGCGGCATACTGCTCGATGGCAACACGTGCGTTTTCGCCAACGGCGGCATCAAGTGCATCGCCGATCTTGTGGTAGGCCACCTGCTTGCTGCCGGGGGCGTAGCCCAGCACGTAGCCCTGGGCCAACTGGCACTGCGGGTGCGCATGAAGATGCTCTGCCGCAGCCTCCAGGGCCTGAACACGGACAAAGTCGGTATCCAGCGCCAGGCTCACGAACGGCGTTGCAAGCTGCGAAAGCAGCGCCTGCAGCCCCTGGGTGCAGGCATCGCCAGTCAGGTTCGACGAGGCGTGCTCGACCACTGCACAGGCGAGACCCTGCGTCTTGTAGTAATGCAGTGCGCGCTCGCGATAGCCCTGCTCTTCATGCCCCAGCAGCACGACCGTAACGTCTTTGCCCAACCCGGTTGCGTTGTCAGTCATAAAGCACCTACCTCTGTTGTTGGATGCCCGACCAGGCGACTTGCCGGCCGGTGGAGGTCAATCGGCCAACCAGCCGTTGGCCCATTGCTGCAGATTGTGTGTATTGAGTACGTAGTCACGCAGTACCGCTTCGCGTAGCGCATCGCCCTGGCGATAACTGGCCTGCGGATCTGCCAGGTGCATGCGGATCGCGTCCAGCCACTGCTCGGTGGTGTTACTGGCGACCCGCGTACAGGGCAGGTAACCACCGTAGGCCTTGGTCTGGGTGCAGATCACCGGGAAACCGCAAGCACCGTATTCCAGCAGGCGCAGGTTGCTCTTGCAGTCGTTGAACAGGTTCTGCTCGAGCGGCGCCAGCGCCAGATCGAGGTTCAGGCCCGCCAGCTTCTGCGGGTACAGGTGCAGCGGCACGCCGGCATGAAACTCCTTGATGTAGGGACGCAGCAGCTGCGGGCACATGCCGAAGAACACCCAGTCGACCTCATTGGCCAAGGTCTTGACCACCTCGGCCAGCAGTTCGAGGTCGCCGCGGTGGCTGGTGCCGCCCGCCCAGCCGACACGCGGACGCGCCGACGTCTGGCGGCGCCCCTTCAGGCCGCCCCACAACGAGCGCGAGAGCATGTTGGGGACCACGCGAATATCCCGGTGCATGCTCGACAGCGCGTCGGCCAGTGGCTCGGTGGAGACCACCACCCGATCACACAGGGCGATACCGCGGCTGACCATTTCGCGCATGTTGCCGGGCATGTTGCGCCGGTGTTCATTCTTCTCGGGCACATCGATGATGTAGTCATCGATCTCGTAGATGCGCCGAGCCGAAGAAAGTCGCTGGATGCGCGCCATCTCCTCAAGCGAGCCGGTGGTATAGCGGCACTGCAGGATGATCACATCCGGCTTGCAACGCTCAAGCTCCACCATGCTCGGCAGCACATAGTTCAACTGTCCCTGTATCCAGCCGGCCCGTTCCAGCTCCTTGAACGGCTGGCTGACGCGATAGTGTCCGACCGCAGTGGTGTTGATTGGCAAGGCCATGACAAAAGGCAGCACCGGCTGGATGAACGGCACCCATCCCTCGCGCAGGCCCGGCTCCAGGTTGAAACTGGCCATGCGCAAGCTGAGGTTGTGGTTGTACGCCGGGTCATTGGCCACGCGCGGCAGCCAGCGCTCGTAGAAGCTGTCCTTGTGCTGCTCGTCCAGGGCCACCGTCTGCGAGGTGGCCTTGGCAACCACCGCAAAGGGAGTCCAGACGATCAGATAGCCATGGTCGCGCATACGCAGGCAAAGGTCGGCATCACTCAAGCCGGTCGAGAAGGTTTCGCCGTCCAGACCGCCAAGCTGGTCGAACAGCTCGCGACGTACCATCAGGCAGACGCCACTCACGGCGCTGTAGTTCTGCACGCAAGCCAACCGATTCATGTAGCCATTGGCGTCTGCGGGCTGGCCGAAAAACGGACTGCTGGCAACACCGTGCAGCCCCAGCACCAGGCCTGCTCCGGTCACGTTGCCAGTCTGGTTGCACAATTTTGGCCCGACGATGCCGACCTCTGGGCGCTGGGCCTGACCTACCAGTTCATCAAGCCATTGCGCGTCGAAAAACACGCAGTCCGAATCGAGCAACAGCAGGTAGCTGCCACGTGCCTGCAGGCTGGCCTGGTTGTAAAGCGCCGGGCCATTCGCCGAGGTTACCGGCACAATGCGCAACTGCTCGCTGCCAAGCCCCTGCATTGCAGCAAGCCAGCCTTGTACTGGCATCGACTCACGACCACTGACAGCAATCAGGATCTCGTAGTTGCGGTAGGCGGTGTGCTCGAAAATCGATTCGACGCAGCGCGTCAGTGCCTTTACGTCATCGCCTGCGGCAACGATGATCGACACCGCCGGCGTATCGGCATGTCGATACTGCACATGGGCAAACATCGAGCCTTCGGCGCTGACCACCTCGGCCTCGACGCCCAGGCGTGCCAGATGCGCACGCAGCACCCTGGGTGCCTGTACGGCACAGGCCGCTTCCCGCTGCCAGGCCTCATAGCCGTAGCGACATTGCACCAGCAGCTCGGCGACATGCCCCACCGCGCCCAACCCTTGACTCTCGACCAGTTTCCAGAGCATGTCGTGGGGTGCCAGCGACTCGAACTGCGGGTCGAAACCGCCCTGCTCACGCACCCGGGCGGTATCGAAGGCCAGCAGCCTGCCTACGTAGGGAACACTGCGCATCAGGTCCAGGTTGAAGTCCGGCTTGAAGATCGGCTGGCTGGGCTGCAGGTTGTCGTGGGTGCCTTCATCGGTGTACAGGCACGCGCAGTCGGGTTGCAGTGCCATGCGCTCGGCCATGATGACCAACGCATGCGGGTGCAGGCAGTCGCCTGCACGCAGCAGGAATACCCAGTCACCCGCCCCATCGCGGGTCACGCAGTCATTGAGCTGCTCGATGGCGTGGCCCTGGGCGTGCACCTGCACGAGCTTGGGGTTCAACGGTTGCAGCGCTGCCGGGCCCAGCACGCAAATGGCCGCAGCGGCATAGGACTGTTGCTCGAGGCTGTCCAGCGTGGCCTTGAGTGCCACGCCATCGTCTTGGGCAGCGAGCACCAGCACGTCGATGCGCGGGCGACGCGGCCATTGCGCAATGCGCTTGGGCAGCAGGTCAAGCTGCGCCGCCGACAATACCCGACACCCCAGCCACTCGCCGTACAGCTCGGTGAAGCTCAGGCTGCTGGTGCCGACCTGTTGCTGAAAGCTGGCGACCTGGCGCGCATACAGGCGCGTCAGCTCGAACTCTTCCCAGGCCTTGTCAGCGCCGGCGGTGTAGAGCTCCAGTGGTATGTGCCGCACCCAACCGCTGGCCGGCGCCGGTTCACTGGTGCGCGAGGCGAGCATCTGGCGCAACCACTCGCTTTCGGTAGCGAAAGCCAGGGTCATGCTGGGGTGATGGCTCAAGCGCCCAGGGTGAACGCGCTCCAGGCTGAGCATGGTGTTCAGGTAGGCCAGGTGGCCACGGCGCAGCAGGCAGATGAACAGTGCCTCGACCAGACGCGCGCGAAAGCCCTCGCCGTCCTGCACCAGTTGCGGCAGCAATGCCTGAACCTGGGCGCGGCGCACCAGGGCATGGCTGATGCCACCGAACAGGTTCGGCAGGCTGCTCTCCAGCGCTTCCAGCAAATCGCCGCCGTTGATCACCGCACTGCTGGGGGAAATCATGCAGTTGGCCGGGCGCATAGGCAGCAGCGTCTCGTCCGCCGCGCAGATCAGCCGATGGTGAACCAGCACATTCACATCCGGGCAGTCGAGCATCACCTGCACCGACTGAGCGATGCAGTCACTCACCAGCCAGTCGTCATCGCAGAGAAACTTGATGAATTCACCCTGCGCCTGCTCCAGGCACATCAGCACATTGCGCGAAAAGCCCAGCGTCGACGGGTTGCGCACATACCGCAGCGCGCACGTGGCCTGGCCTGCCCACAGGTCGAAAATCGCCTTGATCTCGTCACCCTGGCTGTCGTCGCACACGACCACTTCCACATTGGCATAACGCTGGGTAATGGCACTGTGCAGGGCGCGGCTGAAAAATTCGGGGTTGAACGCGGGGATGGCGATGCTGACGAGCGGCAGTTCGTTCATTGAGATAGACCTGGAGAAAACCCCGGGGGCGACTGAGCGCCCCCGGGTGGGTACTGCAGAAAAGGGTCAATCAGAGCCGGTTGAACAGCCCGAGCGCGGCCAGCTTGCTGAAGGCCAGTTGCGAGGCTTGCAGCATGTTCTGCTGAAGCGTGAGACGGATCATCGTCTCGGCAGGGTCGGCGTTGCGGATCGAGTTCTGCGTGATGGTGTTGGCCGACTGCAAGGCTTCGTTGGTTTCTGCCTGCACATCCAGTGCCGCACCGCGTCCACCGATGGAGCTGATGGATTCGGCGATCTTGTCCGCTGCGCTGGCCAGGTTGGAGATAGCCGAGTCCATCGACGCGAGGAAGTTGCGGCGGGCTGTCGGATCGTTGTCGACAGGTGTCAGCAGCGCGGTACGCAACTGATGGATGGTGTCGAGCACGTTCTGGTTCTGGTGGTTGTTGACCTGCACCGAGTACTGGTCGCCATCTTTCGGAGTACCAGTGAAGGTGAAGTCGACGCCGGCCACACGGGTCGGGCTGACGGTGGTATCACCGCTGCCCACAGGACGGCTGTCGGCAGTCATCGGCTGCGCATAGACATCGAACGTGGTGTCGCTGGTGAACTTGACGACCGCACCGCCACCGGGGAACGCAGCGTCGTATTTTGCCTTGTCCGCGATCGACAGGCCGCTGAGCTGGCCGTCGGGCGACACGTTGCCGGGGCTGCGGGTGCCGGTGATTTCGTCGGGCTTGGAAGCGAGGGTGAACTCGTGCCCGCGCACCGCGTCGTCAGCGGCGGTGGGATCGGTCAATTCGTCGCCCTGCAGGCCGACTTCCATGCGGATGTCGACGCCGCGGAAATTGATGGTGGTGTTGCCGCCCTTCGGGTTGAAGACCCCGCCATTGGTGGCTTCCAGGGTACGGTCGACGTTGTTGACGTCGGTGATCTTGAATTCGGTGGCGCTGACGAACTCGATCTTGTACGGCTCGCCGCTGCGGAACAGGTCGTTGTAGGTCGAGCTGCCGGAGACCTGGCCATTGGACAGGTTGACACGCACGTCGGCCGGGTTGGCAGGCGCGGTCATGGTGGTCTGGCTGCGGCTGGTGTTTAGCGCCTTCTGGAACACGTCGTAGCCGGTCTCGTTGGTGGCCACGCTGAGCATGTCACCGACCTGCAGGTTGGTGGTGCTCTGGTCGCCCTTGTACGAGTAGGTGCCATCGGCATTGCGTTCGAACGGCTGGGTGTCACCACGCGAACCCGAGAAGATGTACTTGCCGTTCTCGTCGCGGCTGTTCATCAGACTGAACAGTTGCTCTTCGAGCTGCGACAACTCCTGCTCGTTGGCCTTGCGATCGTTGTCGGTCATGTTGCCGCTGCCGGCGCCGATCGCCAGCTCCTTCACCCGCGACAGCACATTGGTGATGCTGTTGAGGGTGGCCTCGGAGGTGCCCAGGCTGGAGCGTGCACTGGAGATGTTGCCACTGTACTGGGTGATCAGGTTGTTCTGCTGTTCCAGTTGCAGCAGGCGCGCGGCACCGACCGGGTCGTCCGCGGCGGTACGTACGCGCAACTGGTCACTGGCCTGCTGCTGGGACTCCACGGCCTTGGCGAAGTTAGCCTGATAGTTGGAGGTGCTGGTCTGGTAGAACTGGGCGGTGGAAATGCGCACGATCTACGACTCCTTAAAGGCTGTTGATCAGCGTGGAGAAAATTTCCTGCGCGATCTTGATGATCTGCGAGGAGGCCGTGTAGTACTGCTGGAACTTGATCAGGTTGCCGGTTTCTTCGTCCAGGTCGACGCCGGACACCGAAGCGCTGGCGGCTACCGCAGACTTCTGCAGGGCCCCGGTGGCCTCGGTATCGAGCTTGGCCTGGGCCGCCTTGCCGCCGACGTTCTCCACCAGCTTGCCGTAGGCGTCGGTCAGGCTGATGCCCTTGCCGTTGGGGCCGACGTCGACGGTGGCCTTGGTCTGCAGATCGATCACCGCCTGGCCGTTGCGGTTGTCGGCCGAGCCGGCACCGGTCATGCCCACCGTGTAGTTGTCGCCCTGCTTGGGCGAACCGGCCACGGTCATTTCAAAAGTGATGTTCTTTTGTGGCGTACCCACCGGGTTGCCGCTGGCATCGACCATCGGCACGTTGATCTGCAGCTTGTTTTCCTGGCCCGGAATGATAGTACCGCTGCCGATTTCATCGCCCTGGGCGTTGTGGATCTTGTAGGTCTGCGGGTTGGTGCTTTCATCACCGAACACCAGCTTGACCGGCGTCGAGTACTTCAGGCCGTTCTGCAGCTCGATGCGCTGGGCCGAGTCGTAGATGTCGATCATCGAAGTCAGGTTGGGCTGACCGATGATGCCGGTACCCTGGTTGCCTGCACCGCTGGTGCCGGTCAGCGGCGCCGCCAGCGCGATGCGCTTGGGGTCGGTGAGCACGGTGTCGAGGCTTCCCGCGGCGCCGCGGGTCGGGGTGATCTTGAACGAGTCGCCCTTGCTGGGCAGGCCACCGTTCATTTCCAGGGTGAAGCCGTCGATCACCGGCGGTGGCGTCTCGTCCAGCTTGTAGGAGCCCACTGCAGTGCCACCCGGGAGCCGGGTGACGGTGTAGTTGTTGTCGTCGGTAAAGGTCACCTGGTAGTCGCTGGTGGTCAGCTTGCCGGTGTCCTTGATGTTGACGTTAAGGCTGCCGGTGGCGGCGTTGTTGCCCGCCTTGGCGATGCTGCGCTGAGCCATCATGGTGGCGTTGTTGATATCGTTGAACAGGGTCGCGCCGAAGTCACCGTTCTTGTCGATACCTTGCGCCAGCTGGCTGTTGATCCGGTCGGCCACCACCAGGGCCACACGGCCGAGTTCGTTGAGCGCCGGTTCCAGCACGTCATTGCGGTAGGTGATCAGGCCGCCGATCTCGCCACCGCTGACGCTGTTGGTGATATCGATCTTGGTGGTGCCGCGGTTGAGCACCAGGTTGGAACGGGTCGGGTCGGTCGGGCTGTTCACCGTCTCGAGGGTGTTGGTGGTCTTGCCGAGCACCAGCGACTGGCCGTTCTTGAGGTACACGTCGAGGTTGCCCTCGCGCTCGACCACATCCACGCCCACCAGGTTGCTGAGCTGGCGCACCGCTTCGTTGCGCTTGTCGAGCAGGTCGTTGGGGCTGCCCTGCAATGACGACACGCGGGAGATCTGGTCGTTGTAGTTGGCAATGGTGGCCGTCAGGTTGTTGACCTGGGTGGCCATCGACGACAGGTTGCCGTTGATGTTGGTGTTCTGCTGGTTGAGCTGCGCGGCGATGGTGTTGAAGCGCTTGCTCAGTGCCTGGGCGCTGGTCAGCAGCAACTGGCGCGAGGCGTCTTCGGTCGGCTTGGCGCCAGCGCTCTGCAGGGCGGTGAAGAAGCTCTGCAGGGCGCCAGTGATACCGGTGTCCTTGTCCGACAGCAGCTTGTCGGTGGGGCTGACCTGGTCGAGAAAGGCGTTGGCCTCGCTGCTCAGCGAGTTGGTGGTACGCAGCTGGTTTTCCAGGAAGTTGTTGTACACGCGGCGCACATCGGCCAGCGTGGTGCCGGTGCCGATGAACACCTGGCCTTCGCGGATCGAACTCTTGGAGTTTTGAATGTTCTGCTGGCGCGAGTAACCAGCGGTATCGACGTTAGCGATGTTGTTACCCGTGGTGTGCATGCCCGATTGGGCAGCGCTGGCACCGGATAAGCCGATATTGATCAAACTCGCCATAATTCAAACCTTATAGTTTCGTTGTAGTAGCGACAGCTGCGTAGCTCTCGTACGACTTCATCTGTTTTGCGATCTGCGAGATCTTGCTGGCGTAGTCCGGATCGGTTGCATACCCGGCCTTCTGCAGCTCTCGCACAAACTGTTCAGGCTTATCGGCCGCATTTACCGCATCTTTATAGCGAGCATTGTTTTGCAACAGGCTCACCAGGTCGTGGAAGCTGTCCTGGTAGGAGTCATAGGAACGGAACGCAGCGGTTTCCTTGACGAACTGCCCGTCACGGAACTCGCTGGTGATCGCACGTGCCTGATCGCCTTTCCAGTTGCCGGTGGCCTTGATGCCGAACAGGTTGTGGCTGCTGCTGCCATCGGCCTGGCGCATCACCGATTTGCCCCAGCCGGTTTCCAGGGCGGCCTGTGCCACCAGGTACCGCGGGTCGATGCCGATACGCTTGGCGGCCTGCTCGGCCATCGGCAGCATGGTGGTGACGAACTCGTCGCTGGAATCGAACGCGCGCTTGGCCGGGGCCAGTGGCGGCTGCGCCACGGCACGTCCGTAGATACGCATCGAGCCCGGCGCGGCAAAAGTCTGGGCCGGGGCCCAGTCGCCCTTGACCAGCGCATCGGTCATGGCCGTGGTGCGCTGCGGCAACGCGGCGGTATTGGTGGTGGCTGGCGTGCCATCTGCCGACGGCACGATACCGGCCAGCAGGCGATCGGTGAGCTTGCCGGGCAACGCCAGGCGCCGCGAATTGAGCGCCGCCATGTCGTTGCGGTGGCTGGTGCTGGCTGCATCACGCAGTGGCTCGGCCACCTTGGTCGCCCACAGGCTGCGCTGCTGCAGATCGACCCGCGGGAACGGGCTGCTGGCCGCCGCTGCAGCGTTGGTGGCCTTCTGCTTGGACAGCTGGCGCATCAGCACATCCTGCAGGCCGATGCCGCCGCCCTCGCGGGACATGCTCACCGCCAGCTGCTGGTCGTACATCTGCTGGTACTGCTTGGTGGTTTCGGTATTGAGCGGGTTGTCCTTGGCCAGCACATCGCTGGCCGAGCGCATCGACTTGAGCATCTCGTTGAGGAACAGCGACTCGAATTCCTGGGCGACCTTGCGCAGGTTGGCGTCGCTGTCGCGATCACCCACCTTGAGCGAGTTGAGGCGGTTGAGGTCGGTGTAGGCACCACTGTCGGCGGCACTGATGCCGCTTTTAGGCATATCCATGACCAGCCCCTCAGATCACGATCAGGTCGGCTTGCAGCGCGCCGGCCTGTTTGAGGGCTTCGAGAATCGCCATCAGGTCACCGGGGGCCGCGCCCACCTGGTTGACCGCACGCACGATCTCGTCGAGCGTGGTGCCCGGCCCGAACTTGAACATCGGCTTGGCTTCCTGCTCGGCGTTGACCCGCGAGCGCGGCACCACTGCCGTCTCGCCATTGGAGAACGGGCCGGGCTGGCTGACGATCGGGTCTTCGGTGATGGTCACGGTCAGGCTGCCGTGGGTGACCGCCGCTGGCGATACCTTGACGTTCTGGCCGATCACGATGGTACCGGTACGCGAGTTGATGATGACCTTGGCCACTGCCTGGCCGGGGTCGATCTCGAGATTCTCCAGGATCGACAGGTAGTCGACGCGCTGGCTCGGGTCCAGGGGTGCGGTGACGCGCACCGAGCCACCATCCAGCGCCTGGGCCACACCAGGGCCGAGCAGTTCGTTGACCTTGTCGACGATACGCTTGGCGGTGGTGAAGTCGGGGCGATTGAGGTTCAGGGTCAGGCTGTTGCCCTGGTTGAAGCCGCTCGGCACCGAGCGCTCTACCGATGCACCGCCCGGAATACGCCCGGCCGATGGCACGTTGACGGTGATCTTGGAACCATCACGGCCCTCGGCATCGAAGCCGCCCACCACCAGGTTGCCCTGGGCAATGGCGTAGACGTTGCCGTCGATACCCTTGAGCGGGGTCATCAGCAGGCTGCCGCCGCGCAGGCTCTTGGAGTTGCCGATGGACGACACGGTGATGTCCACCACCTGGCCCGGCTTGGCGAACGCCGGCAGGTCGGCGTGCACCGACACTGCCGCGACGTTTTTCAGTTGCACGTTGCCCGAGCCCGGCGGCACCTTGATACCGAACTGCGAGAGCATGTTGTTGAAGGTCTGCAGGGTGAACGGGGTCTGGGTAGTCTGGTCACCCGTGCCGTTGAGCCCCACCACCAGGCCGTAGCCGATCAACTGGTTGGTACGCACGCCGGAAATGCTGGCGATGTCCTTGAGGCGCTCGGCATGTACGCCGAACGCGGTGGACAACAGGACAGTCGCGGCAATCAGCTGCTTGATGTTGAACATGATCATCCGAACCTAGAAAGGCCAAAGCGGGCTGATGAAGAAGCGGTCCAGCCAACCGGGCTGGCTGGCATCGGCAAACGAGCCGGTGCCCGAATAGGTGATGCGCGCATCGGCGACCCGGGTCGACGGCACGGTGTTGTCGGTGGCGATGTCGTCGGCGCGTACCATGCCGGCAATACGCACCAGCTCGTCGCCGGTGTTGAGGGTCATCCACTTCTCGCCGCGTACCGCGATGATGCCGTTGGGCAGCACGTCGGCCACGGTGACGGTGATCGAACCGGTCAGGGTATTGCCCTGGGCCGCCTTGCTGTCGCCCTTGGTGGCGCGGTCGCCGCTGTAGCCGGCGCTGAGGCTCAGGTCACCGTCGCCAAACGGATTGTTGGTGTTGACCCCGGCACCGAACAGCGAGGTCAGGCCAAGCTCGGCCTTGCTGTTCTTGGCGATCTGCGAGTTGGCGTTCTTGCTCGCCTGGGTACGCTCGTTGAGCGTGATGGTGATGATGTCGCCCACCCGGAACGCCTTGCGGTCGCTGTACAGGTTCTGCTCGAAACCGGCCTGGTAGATGGAGCCGTTGTTGGCCGCTGCAGGCAGGGGTGTACGCGGCAACACAGGCGCGTAGTACGGGTCGTTGGGCTTTGGCGTCGGCGCGACGCAACCGGCCAGCAACACCACCCCACCCAGGGCGAATACGGACAACAAACGGCTCATGACTCTGACCTCACGGTGTAACAGGCGCCGCATCAGCGCCCCTGGGGCTTCACTTACAGGTTCTGGGTAACGAACGAGAGCATCTGGTCGGCGGTGGAAATCACCTTGGAGTTCATCTCGTAGGCACGTTGGGTGGTGATCATGTTGACCAGCTCTTCCACGGTGCTGACGTTGGAGTTTTCCAGGGTCTGCTGCAGGGTGGTACCGAAGCCGTTCAGGCCCGGCGTGCCGATCTGCGGCGCACCGCTGGCGGCGGTTTCCAGGAACAGGTTGTTGCCCATGGCCTGCAGGCCGGCCGGGTTGATGAAGTCGGCGGTCTGGATGTTGCCGATGATCTGCGCGGCCGGGTTGCCGGCGGTGGTGATCGATACGGTGCCGTCCTGGCCCACGGTGAAGGTCTGCGCGTCTGGCGGCACGACCACGGCAGGCTCGAGGGCGAAACCGTTGGCGGTGACCACCTGGCCATCGGAGTTCAGGTGGAAGGTACCGTCACGGCTGTACGAAACGGTGCCGTCTGGCTGCAGTACCTGGAAGAAGCCGCGACCGTTGATGGCCATGTCCAGCGGGTTCTCGGTGGTTTGCAGGCTGCCGGTGCTGAAGTTTTTCTGGGTGCCGACGATGCGCACACCAGTACCCACCTGCAGACCCGATGGCAGCTCGCTGTCCTGGGTCGACTGTGCACCTGGCTGGCGCTTGATCTGGTAGAGCAGGTCCTGGAACTCGGCACGATCACGCTTGAAGCCGGTGGTCGAGACGTTGGCCAGGTTGTTGGAAATGGTGGTCAGGTTGGTGTCCTGGGCGGACAAACCGGTTTTACTGACCCAAAGAGCCGGAAGCATGCTGTTCTCCTCGTGCGCCTGTTTTACGGCGCTACGTCTGTGTAATTAGCCGATTTGCAAAACCCGAGCCATGGCTTCGTCGCCTTCCTTGGCCGTGGTCATCATCTTGACGTGCAGTTCGAATTGACGGGACAGCGCCAGCACCGAGGTCATTTCCTCGACGGCGTTGACGTTGCTGGCTTCCAGGAAACCGGACACCACCTGCACGTTGGCATCGGCATCGGCAGGCTGGCCGCTCTTGGTGTGGATCATGCCGTCCAGGCCCTTGTTGAGGGTCTTGACGTCGGGGTTGACCAGCTTGATGCGATCGACCTCGGCCATCACCCGCGGGCCTTCACCCATGGCGCGAATGCTGATGGTGCCGTCCTGGCCGATCTCGACCTTCTGCTCGGGCGGCACGGCAATCGGGCCACCATTGCCCATCACCGGCATGCCGTTGCCCGCGCGCAGCACGCCCAGGGCATCGATGTTGAGGCTGGCGGTACGCACGTAGGCTTCGCTGCCATCCGGGGCCTGCACGGCGATGAAGCCGTCGCCACCAATGGCGATGTCCAGGTCGCGGCCGGTCTCCTGCATGGCACCGGGGCTGAAATCGGTGGCAGGACGTTCGGTCATGGCATAGGCACGCGCCGGAAAGCTGTCACCAAACACCGGCATCGAGCGCGCCTGCTCCAGGTCGCGCTGAAAGCCGCTGGTGGAAATGTTCGCCAGGTTGTTGGCATGCGCCCGTTGCGCCAGTGCGTTCTGGCTGGCACCGGTCATGGCCACGTAAAGCATCTTGTCCACAGATCATCCTCCGCTGCGCTGGCGAACACTTGCCGTTCACCGCTGCTTTGCCGGTCACTCAAGCAAGTTTCAAACCAACTCTGCAAAACAGGGGTAAAGCCCCGTCAATGCGGGGGCTGGAGCACAGGCCAGCGCCTGCGCGTGCGATGCACCGTCGAAAATACGGCGCCAGCTTGCCGCTAGCGGCAAACCTCAGTTGTCACGGCAAGCGCCATTGTTGAAAGGCCCGGCAAACCGACGCCAGCCCTCGCCCGGCGAAACCTGCGAACAGACGAGCCGGCCATCGGCCTGGCTTTCCCAGCGATACCAGGCGGCCATGTCGGCGCCGACCTGCACAGCCACCACCAGCAAGGCGAAGCCCACGATTGCGAGTGCGCACTTCATTTCTACTGCCTCCGAAACAACGAACCCCTTCCGAGAAAGGGGTTCGTCCATGCTCATTCCATCAGGCGATCATCAGGTCATCTGGATGATGGTCTGCATGATGGTGCTTTCGGTAGAGATGGTCTTGGAGTTCGCCTGGAAGTTGCTCTGCGCCTTGATCAGCTCGACCAGCTCCATGGTCAGGTTGACGTTGGACGCTTCCAGTGCGTTGGACTCGATCGAACCCAGGGTACCGGTCTTCGGCGTGTCGATGCCCGGGATGCCCGAGGCGTAGGTCTCTTTCCAGCGGGTACCACCCAGCTGCTCCAGGCCCTGCTCGTTGGCGAAGCTGGCAATCGCGACCTGGCCGATGGCGCGGGACTGCTGGTTGCTGAAGCTGGCGAACATCACACCGGTGGAGTCGATGCTCAGGCTGGACAGGATGCCGGTGGCATAGCCGTCCTGCGCCTGGGACATGCGGGCAGTGTCGGTGTTGTACGACGTGGTGCTGGTCATGTTCATACGGATGCCGTCGGCATTGCCGGCCGAACCGTTGGATGCCCACTTGTCGGTGGCCTTGTCGTAGGACGCCGGCACCCAGCCTTTCATGGTGAAGTTGTTGTTGACCACGGTGAATTCGGAGCCCGCCGGGTGACCGGTATTGTCGGCAGTCATGGCCTTGACACTGCCATCAGGATTGAAGCTGATGGTGCCGGACAGTGGCTTGGTGCTGGCAGGGTCGAACGGGTTGCGACCATCGACCAGCGTGTAGGTGGTCCACTGGTTGTCACCGGTCTTGCGATAGAACTGCTCCATCGTGTGCTCGTTGCCCTGACTGTCGTAGATCTTGGTCGGGAACGATTTGGTGTAGGTGCTCTCGTCCGAAGGGTCGAACGTCTTGTTGTCCACCAGCACCGGCGGCGTGCTGTCATCCAGTACCTGCAGCGGGATCGACGGCGCCGAGGAGTTCAGGTTGATGCCCTGATCGATCAGCGTGGTGGTCTTTGGCGCCAGCGCGGAGGTGTCGATCTTCAGGTCGGTCAGCACGCCCTTGATGATCTTGCCGTTGACGTCGGCCGCGTAACCTTGCAGACGGATACCGTCCGAGGTCACCACGTAGTTGTCCTTGTTGGTCTGGAACGCACCGGAACGGGTGTAGCTCAGCGAGCCGTTGTCGCTCAGGACGAAGTAGCCCTGGCCCTGGATACCCATGTCCAGTACGTTGCCGGTGTTGTTGATGTCACCCTGACCGAACTGCTGGGAGACTGCAGCCAGACGCACCCCGTTGCCGACGGTCTTGCTGCCCACGCCCAGTTTGCTGGCCGAGTACACATCGGCGAACTCGGCGCGCGAGGCCTTGAAGCCGGTGGTCGAAACGTTGGCGATGTTGTTGCCGGTGACAGCCAGTTGCTTGTTGGCTGCATAGAGACCGCTAAGGCCGATATTGAAAGACATCTTTCCACTCCTTGTGCCGCGTTAGCCGGCTCTATATACCGATAGTTTGGACCTTGGACAGCGCAACGCTGCCCAGGCCAGCGAGGTTGAGCATCAGCTCGCCGCCGGTCTGACTGATGGTGACGCTGCTGACGGTGGCCGGCAGCAGGGTGTACATCTCGGCCGACTTGCCATCGACGGTGGTCTTGGCCGTGAAGGTGTAGGTACCCGGGTCGACCTTTTCGCCCTTCTCGTTGGTACCGTCCCAGATGAAGTCGGCATTGCCGGCCTTCTGCTCGCCCAGGTCGATGGTCTTGATGGTCTTGCCATCCTTGTCGGTGACAGTGACGGTGCCCGAAGTGATCGACTGCGGGACCACCACCTGGCCAGTGAAGCTCTTGGTGGTGTCGACCACGGCCTTGTCGGCCTGGGTGATCACCGAGCGACCGACCAGCCCGGAGGCCTGCAGCGCCTGCGAGGAACCCATGGCCCCCGTGATGGCGTTGACCGAATCGTTCAGTGAGGTGATGCCTTCGAGGCTGGAGAACTGCGCCAGCTGGGCCACGAACTCGCTGTTGTCCTGCGGGTCGAGCGGGTTCTGGTGCTGCATCTGGGTAACCAGCAGCTGAAGGAACGCGTCCTTGCCCAGGGTCTGGCCGTTGGCGGTCTTGCCGCCCAGGCCGCTTGCCGCGTTCGTATTGCTGGACTTCTTGACGCCGGAATTGGAAATGACGTCGTTCAGGTTTACATCAGCCATAAAAAACGCCCCTTATCACTGACCCAGGGTCAGGACCTTCTGCATCATGGTTTTGGCCGTGTTCATCAGTTCGGCGTTGGTCTGGAACGAGCGGCTGGCGGAGATCATGTCAGCCATTTCCTCGACCACGTTGACGTTCGGGTAGTAGACGTAGCCGTCCTTGTTCGCCGCCGGATGGTTGGGCTGATAGCGCGCCTCGAGGTTGCCCTGGTCTTCGACCACACCCAGCACCTGAACGCCCTGCCCGGCTTCGCCCTGGTCCTGGAACAGCGACTGGCTGACGCCATTCTGGGCCTGCTGGAACGTGGTGGCGAACACCGGGTGGCGGGCACGGTAGGTCTGGTCGATGCTCGAGGAAACGGTCTCGGCGTTGGCGATGTTGGAGGCAACGGTGTTCAGGCGCGTGGTCTGCGCACTCATGCCGCTACCGGCAATGTTGAAAACGCTGGCAAGGGACATGACTTACTCTCCGCGCAGGGCTGACACCAGCCCTTTGAATTTACTGTTGAGCAGCGTGAAGCTGGCCTGGAAACCCACGGCGTTCTCGGCATAGCTGGATTGCTCGAGCTGCGCGTCAACGGTGTTCTGGTCGATCGAGGGCTGCATGGGCGTGCGGTACTGCAGGGTTTCGTCACCCATCGCCAGGCCTTGGGCCTCGATGTGCCGGGTGTTGGTGCGCTCGAGGGAGAAATGGCCGTTCTTGACCTTGTCGGTCTCGGCCGCCAGCACGGACGAGAAGTCCATGTCGCGCGCCTTGTAGTTGGGCGTGTCGGCGTTGGCGATGTTGTTGGCCAGCACTTCGGCACGCTGGGCGCGAAAGCCCAGTGCCTTTTCGTGAATGCCAAGCGCTTTGTCGAAACTGATGCTCATGTCGGGGAAACCTTTGAAGGTTGACCGTAGGGTTCGTTGCCGGTGATAGAGCAAGTCCCGTGCCAAAACACAAAACCCAGCAAAGCCGGGGCTTTGCCGCGCTTGCCAGCGATGGCAATGCCAGAAAAGCGGCAACGGATTTCCGCCAGACACCGGCAAAGCGGCAATTGCCTGGCAGCGGCAACCCCACCCTGCGCCCTTTTGGCGTCAAATTTTAATGCCAATTCGCCATCTCTCATCTAAGATCCGTCCCGCTCCGCTACGTGGCATCTGGCTATCACCGCACAGCCGTCACGCCACGCAGGCAAGCGCCGAATTCAATACGCTGTGTTTAAGGAATAAACCGTGACTCCTGTGATGTTTCGCAAGACCCTGCTCGCCCTGGCAATCACTGCCACCGCCCTGCCTGTCGGCGCCCAAACCATCGAGTTGACCGATGCCGGCTTCATCAGCGAGCACAAGACCTACGAAGGCAACCTCGAATTCACTGGCGCCTACACCGGCAGTGCCGCCGAAGACGCGATCGAATTCAACGGCAACCACGTCAAGGGCGACCTGATTCTCAACACCACGATCAACAGCAGCGGCGACTTTGCCGGCGGCATCGACCTGGACGCCTGGGAAGACGGCAGCAGCTGGGCCAGCAACCAGATCGACGGCAACCTGATCAACAAGGGCAGCATCAGCGCCGTGGGCGGCGGCTCCAATGCCCTGATGATCGACCCGGCCACCATCAATGGCAGCGTCATCAACCAGGGCCTGCTCAGCGCCACCGGCGAACCGCTGCTCGACGGCAGCGAAATGGACGTGGCCCGTGCACTGGACTTCACCGGCACGATCAAGGGCGACCTGCTCAATGACACCACTGGCCGCATCATCGCCAAGGGCACCAGCGCCAAGGGCATCAACCTGGAAGGCGGCCGTATCGACGGCAAGCTGATCAACAACGGCCTGATCCAGGTTACCGGCGACGGCGCTACCGCCATCGACGCCACTACCAGCTTCAACGGGCAGAATGTGGACATGGTCGACCTGGCCGGCATCGTCAACAACGGCACCATCATCGCCACCGGCGATGACGCCGAAGGCATCCGTGTGGACGGCGCCAGCTTCACCACCGCCGAGCGCCAGATCGTCAACACCGGCACCATCAAGGCGACCGATGCGGCCATCGTGATCGGCAACTTCGACATCGATGCCTACGATGACAACCGGCTGTACAACAGCTATGCAGGGCTGGAAATCGTCAACAGCGGCACGCTGATCTCCGAAGACGAAGCGGTCGATGCCTCCGAAACCGAGCGCAGCGTGTACCTGACCTTGCTGGACGGCAGCAAGATCACCGGCAACCTGATCGACCTGACCACCGTCGAGGTGTACGGCAAGGTGGACTTCAGCGGCACCGACAGCAGCAGCGACGGTGCCAACATCCGTCTGCGCCAGGGCGGCTGGATGGACGTGGGCAGCGTCAGCCGCAATGCGCCAGCGCACCTGAACTTCGTGCAGCCGCACACCACCATCGACGGCAACCTGTACGTGGCCGGCAACTCGTCGCTGGACTTGAACCTGAGCAGCGCCACCCGTGCCGACACCGCCGTGGTGGCCGTCAGCGGTACTGCCGAGTTCGGCAAGGGCGCACAGATTCGCCTGGCCGCACAGGGCAGCGACTTCAGCGCCCAGGGCAGCACGTACAACCTGTTCCAGGCCGGGCGCATCGATCTGCTGGACGCTTCCGACAATGTCGACGCCAACGGCAAGCTGAACCTGGTGAGCAGCTCGGCCCTGCTCAAGATCGACAGCTACAGCCTGCAGGACAACAAGCTGGTGGCTACCGTCACCGGCAAGGGCGCCGAAGAAGTCACCGACATCCTGGTCGGCCAGGGTGCCTCGGCCAACAGCCAGCTGGCCCTGGGCAGCCTGAACCGCGACAGCATCCTGAGCAAACTGAGCGCCAACGATCCGCTGCTGCAAGCCTTCGCCAATGCCGACGAGGCCCAGCTGGCCAAGCTGGCCGAGCAACTGACACCTGAAGTCAACGGCGGCGCCACCCAGGCAGCCACCACCAGCCAGAACCTGGTGAGCAATGTCACCGGCAGCCGTACCAGCAGCCTGCGCGGCGCCTCCTCGGGCGAAGCGTTCAAGGACACCGGCGTGTGGGTGCAGACCCTCTACAGCGATGCCAGCCAGGACCTGCGCGACGGCGTGGCCGGCTACAACGCCTACAGCCGCGGCATCGCGGTGGGTGCCGACGGCAAGCTCAACGACAACCTGACCCTGGGCCTGGCGTACAGCTTCATCAACACCGACGTCAACGGCAAAAGCGGCAACCAGACCAAGGTGGACAGCCACGCCTTCACGCTGTACGGCGGCTTCGAGCAGGGCAACTACTTCGTCGATGCCAGCCTGAGCTATGGCTTGAACGACAACGACAGCAAACGCAAGATTGCCGGCACCTCGGCCAAGGCCGATTACGACAGCGACCTGCTGGGCCTGAACGTGGTGGGTGGCTACACCTATCACATCAACCCGCAGATGCTGGTCGAGCCGCGCATTGCAGCGCGCTACAGCCTGGTGAACATCGACGGTTACCGCGAGAAGGGTTCGTCGGCTGCACTGAAGGTCAAAGACCAGCGCTACGAGGCCATCGAGCTGGGCGCAGGCCTGCGCGTTGCCGGCGAGTATCCGCTGGGCGCCGGCACCCTGCAGCCACAGGCTCGCCTGATGGCATACCATGACTTCGCGGCGGACGAAGCCAAGAGCACCTCGACCTTCCTGCTGGGTAGCACCCCGTTCGTCACCAGCGGCGCCAAGGCCGTGCGCAACAGCTACGAAGCCGGCGTAGGCGCCGACTACAAGCTGGGAGCGGTGACCCTGGGCGTGAACTACGACTACATCGGCAAATCGGGCTTTGACGCCGATGTGTTCTCGGCCAAGGTGCGTTACGATTTCTGATCGATGACAGCAGCTGCATGAAAAAGGCCGGTGTCTCGCGACACCGGCCTTTTTCGTTTCACTTGGCCTGGTAGATGATCCCCGGGCTGCACTGCACCATCTGGTAATGGTCGGGCAGCCCGTTGAGCGCCTCGGACGCCCCCAGGAACAGGTAACCGCCGGGCTTGAGCGTGCCGTGAATGCGCAGCAGGATGTCCTTCTTCACCTGGGCGGAGAAGTAGATCAGCACGTTGCGGCAGAACACGATGTCGAACTTGCCCAGGCTCGCGTAGCTGTCGAGCAGGTTGAACGAACGAAACTCGACGCGGCTGCGGATCGGGGCCTTGACTGCCCAGCGCCCCGGCCCCTTGGGGTCGAAATAGCGTTGCAGGCGCTCCTGGGACAAGCCACGGGCAATGGCCAGGCTGTCGTACTCACCGGTCTTGCAGTTGGCCAGCATCGAGCCGGACAGGTCGGTGGCGACGATCTGCGCCCCCATCTTCAATTGCCCGATGTTGCTGCGCTCGAACTCGTCGATGGCCATGGAGATCGAGTACGGCTCCTGCCCCGACGAACAGGCCGCCGACCAGATGCGCAGGCGCTGGCCAGGGTTGGCCTTGATCTGCTCGGGCAAGACCTTGTTCTTGAGCACCTCGAACGGATAGTTGTCGCGAAACCACAGGGTTTCGTTGGTGGTCATCGCATCGACCACCTGCTCGCGCAAGCCGCTACGCGGCTGGGTCTGGATCCGCTGCACCAGCTCGCTCAACGATTTGATGCCCTGCTGTTCCATCAGCTTGTTGAGACGGCTGGAGACCAGATACTGCTTGTTTTCGCCCAGCAGGATGCCACAGGCTTTTTCCAGGAAGACCCGGAATTGTTCGAAATCCAAATTACCCGTAGACAATGATGCCGCCTCTTAAATCATGTGTAACGCCAGGGACGAGCCCTGGCCGTTAGTGGGTGGCCTTGATCCGGTCGACCACGCGTTGCGCCAGGTCATCCGGCCGGAACTTGGCGAGAAAATCATCCGCGCCCACCTTCTTGACCATGGCCTGGTTGAAGACGCCGGAAAGCGAAGTATGCAGGATGATGTGCAACTTTTGCATGCGCGGGTCGTTGCGGATTTCTGCAGTCAGGGTATAGCCGTCCATTTCCGGCATCTCGATGTCGGAAATCATCATCAGGAATTCCTCTTCCGGATGCTTGCCCTCATCGACCATCTTGCGCAGGTAATCCAGCGCCTGCCGGCCGTCGTTGAGCGCCACCACCTCGACCCCCACCGTCTGCAGGCAACGGCTGACCTGCTTGCGTGCCACCGAGGAGTCATCCACGGTGAGCACGCGCAGCGACACGGCCTTGACCTGCACTTCTTCGTCGACCACACCCAGGGAGATCGCCTCGGAGGTCGGCGAGACCTCGGCGAGGATCTTCTCCACGTCGATGATCTCGACCATCTTGCCGTCCACCCGGGTCACGGCCGTCAGGTAATGGTCACGACCGGTGCCCTTGGGTGGCGGATGGATCTCCTCCCAGTTCATGTTGACGATGCGTTCGACCGAGTGCACCAGAAACCCCTGGGTCTTGGTGTTGTACTCGGTGATGATCACGAAGCTCTTGCTGACATCTTCACTCAGACCGGGCATGCCGGTCGCCATCGCCAGATCCAGGATCGGGATGGTTGCCCCACGAATATTCGCCACACCGCGCACCACCGGGTTGGACTTGGGCATCACGGTCAGGTTCGGGCATTGCAGCACCTCCCGCACCTTGAACACGTTGATCCCGTACAGCTGCTCGCCATTGAGGCGGAACAACAGCAGTTCGAGACGGTTCTGCCCTACCAGTTGTGTGCGCTGGTTAACCGAATCCATTACACCAGCCATGCCAGACTCCTCGACCAAATGCTCGAGCGTCGTACCGCAGTCGGCACGCGCCTTGCTTTTTTAACTGTATGAACACGAAAACGACATTTTTCCGACGCCTGACCCGCCCCTTGCCCGGCATCCTTGCTGCGCTGTGCCTGCTGGCCCCCGGCGTTCGAACTCTGGCTGACGCTTTCACCTTGCCTGAACAGCTTATCGGTGTCACTCAGGGGTTTCTTGAATTCACGGTCGAGGATTACCTGGCGACCAGCCAGACCGAAGGGCGCTTCGAGATCCAGGTCAACAGCCTCGACCCGCGCCTGCGCATGCCACTGTGCGACCAGCAACTGGGCGCCACCCTGGAAAGCCCGGCGCAACCGCTGGGCAGGGTGACCGTGCGCGTACGCTGCGATGGCAGCTCCCCGTGGACGGTGTTCGTGCCGGCCCAGGTGCGGCTGTTTCGCAATGTGGTGACCGTGGCGCGTCCGCTCAAGCGCGACAGCGTGGTCGGCGAACAGGACGTGAGCCTGCGCGAGCGGGACGTGGGCATGCTCAACCAGGGCTACCTGACCAGCCTGGAGCAGGCCGTGGGCCTGAAGGTCATCCGACCGACGGTCATCGATCAGGTGCTCACGCCGCTGCATCTGGAGCAGGCCGAAGTGGTCCGCAAGGGCGATCATGTGGTCATCATCGCCCGCAGCGGCACGCTGAGCGTGCGCATGCCGGGAGAAGCCTTGAGCAAGGGCGGCATCAGTGAACAGATACGGGTACGCAATCTGAACTCCAAACGGGTGGTGAAGGCACGGGTCACTGGACCAGGGCAGGTGGAAGTCGCGATGTGAAGCGGGTCACGACGCCAGAACAAACAAGGCTGGCGATCAGGAACCGCTTTTCCTAAACTGTGTCGAACCGGGTTGATGGGCTGGCCGCGCAAGCTGCACTGCATTTGCGTCTAAAGTTTCTTTCGGGTTGGCCGAAAACAAGGCAAGCGTCCAAACACCCAGAGGTTTTCTGATCATGGTCATCGACTTCAGTCGTTTGAATAATTCCCCGTCCGTGACGGGCGCCGTGCGCACTGGCAACAGCCAGGAAAGCACGGCCACTGCTCGCACTGCCACCAGCGCTACCGAGGCTGGCCAGAGCGGAGAAGCCGTACACCTGAGCCACGAGGCCCAGCAGTTGCAACAGGTCAGCGACAAGCTGCGCGATCAACCGGTTGTCAACAGCGCCCGCGTGGCCGAGTTGAAACAGGCCATCGCCGACGGCAGCTACCAGGTGGACGCCCAGCGCGTCGCCAGCAAACTGCTCAATTTCGAAGCCCAGCGCTAGCCCTCTGGCGCGCTGACTTCAGGACGCTAGAACCAAGAGCCAGCCAATGCACGACACTACTCTGCTGCAACTGATCGAAGATGATATTGCTCCAGCGCAACAACTGCTCGAGTTGTTGCAGGCTGAAGCCGTGGCCCTGCATGGCCGCGACATGCCCTTGCTGGAAAATATTCTAGCCCGCAAGCAATCGCTGGTGGTGCTGCTCGATCAAGGCGGACAACGACGTAGTGCGCTGCTTGCGAACCTGGGCCTGCCGCAAAGCCGCGAAGGTGTAGTGGCCATGGCCGAGCAATCGGACCTGGGCTCCCTGCTCATCGAGCAGCTCGATGTGCTGGCTGCGCTGATGAATGATTGCCAGGCGGTCAACGCACGCAACGGCCAGGCGATCCAGCTTCAGCAGTACACCACCGAAAACCAGATCAAGATCCTCATGGGTGGCGAATCACCGTCGCTCTACGATGCCCGCGGCACTACATCGCCGCTTTCAAAGCCTCGTGCACTCAGCCAGGCGTGACCCCCTCTATCAAGGCACGATTCATGCTGGCAGAATGCCAGCAATTGCCTGTGTCGTTTTTGCCTGGAGATTCATCAACCGTGTTCAATGACGAAGAAGCTCCTCAGCCTCCGAAGGTGCTGACTACGCCTTTGGAAATTGCCGCTCATTTGCGGATGTTGCTAGAGAGCCATGACCCACTGATCATCACGTTCCCCGAACGCAGCCAGCGCTTCCAGAGTTATGTGGTGGAGGTAGACCGGGACAGCAACAGCATGGCCCTGGACGAAATGATCCCGCGCGATGGCGAACGCTTCCTCGAAAATGGCGAACCATTCCGTATCGAAGGCTTCCATGACGGCGTGCGCATTGCCTGGGACTGCACTACCCCGCTGAGCATCAGCACCTCTGACGGCTCACGCTGCTACCGCGGCAGCCTGCCCACAGAAGTTACCTATCACCAGCGTCGCAATGCGTTTCGCGCGGCACTGAAGCTGTCGCAACTGGTCGACGTGATTTTCGACGGCGAGAAACTGCGTGGCGAGCACCCGCTCAAGGGCAAGCTGCTGGATATTTCGGCTACTGGCTGCAAGCTTCGCTTCGAGGGCGATATCGAGGAGCGGTTGCAGTTGGGCCAGGTCTACGAGAAGTTTGCTACCGGCCTGCCGCTGGGGCTTTCTCAGGTAATGGTCGAGCTGCGCCACCTGCACTATGAAGAGCGCCTGAACGCCACCTTCGCCGGCATTCGCTTTCATAACGTGACAGGACAGATGGCGCGCAAGATCGAAAGCTTTGTGTACCAGCTGCAACGTGAAGCGCGACGCTTCGACAAAGACGATTACTGATAGACATCACGCTTCACATTTCCAAGGGTCGCTACCCATTCAGCGGCAACGGATTCATCCGCAAAGGGGCGCCTGGCGCCCCGCCTGCCAGCGGAACTCAGACGCAGCCCTTCGCCACTATCTGCCCCCCACGCCACTCACACTTCTGGCGCAGGCTTGACAGGTTCGACGCCCTCAGCCTCCCCGGGCGCGCCCTCCTCCTCGGTATCTTCGGCACCCACCGGTGCCTGCATCTGATCCTGCACCACCTGCTCATCAACCCGCGGGTCGAGCGCCGCAGACAGCGGTGAACCTGCCGCCGGCATCGCTACGTGAAGCAATGGCGCATCCTCGACCTGATGCAGGTTGGTAACCGCTTTGGGACGGATGCGCCACACCAGCACCAGCGCGAAGAAACAGAAGAACGCGTACAGCATCTGGTCGCCCAGGGTCTTCATCAGCACACCGGCCACCAGCGGCCCGATGCTCGCCCCCACGCCATAGGTCACCAGCAGCATCGCGGTGAGCGAGACCCGTCGCTCGCTTTCAACGTGGTCGTTGGAAAACGCCACCGCCAGCGGGTAGAGGCAGAACTGCAGCAGCGAGACCGCAAAACCGGTGATGAACAGCACCTCGAGCGGTACGCTCGGCAGCAGCGCCAATGGCAGGGAGGTGACGGCCAGCCCCACCGCCACACTGCGAATCAGCACGGCCCGGTCGTAACGGTCCGACAACCAGCCCAATGGCCACTGCACCAGCAGGCCGGCAAAGATGCAGCAGCCCATGAACACACCGACCTGTTCTGTACTGAGCCCCTGCTTGGAGGCGTACAGAGGCGCCAGACCATAGAACGACCCCACGATCAGCCCCGCCCCGAGTACCGTACTCAGCGACTGGGGGACGCGCTTGATGAAGAACCGCGGCTCCATGGGGGCCGGACGCAGCGGTGCGGGGTGGATGCGCCGGGTCAGGGCCACCGGAACCAGGCATAGCGCAAAGCACATGGCCACCAGCATCAGCAGCTCCAGGCCCAACTGCGGGTGAACCACCAGAATCAGCTGGCCCAGTACCAGGCCCAGATAGGAGGCGATCATGTAACCGCTGAACACCGCCCCACGCTGCTTGGCGTCGGCCTGTTCGTTGAGCCAGCTCTCGATCACCATGTACTGGCACATCATGCCCAGGCCGACGATCACCCGCAGCAGCAGCCAGGCCGGCAGCCAGCTGACCAGACCATGACCAAGCACCGCTGCGCCGACGATGCCGGCACACGTAGCGTAGGCGCGGATATGCCCCACCCTGGCGATCAGCCGGTGACCGATCTTGCCCCCCAGCGCCAGGCCGAAATAGTTGGCCGCCATCAGCGCACCGACCCACAGGCTGTCGACCTGATCGGCCGCCAGGCGCAGGGCCAGGTAGGTGCTCAACAGGCCGGAACCGATCAACATCATCAATGCGGCGAAATACAGCGCGCGAAAAGACTTCCAGATACTTCGCATCGACGTCCCTGAGGGCCCCTTGAGCAGGTGAAAAAACTGCTTGAAAGCATAAGTGAAAAAAACGCCGACGCGGCGGGCCGGGCATAAAAAAACAGGTGACAAACCATGATCTCGATCATGGCTGCCACCTGCCTCTGCTTACCCTGGCGCCAGGCGGCATTGCCGCCCCGCAGTTACGCCTGTGCCGCCAGCACGCGCCGTTCCCACGGGGTGATCTCGTCGAAGAAGCTGGTCAGTTCCAGGGTCTTGGACGCGATGTAACCTTCGATGAACTCAGTCCCGAACAGTTCCCTCGCCAACTGGCTGCGCTTGAGACGCTCCAGTGCCGCGTGCAGCGTGCAGGGCAGTGACAGGTTGTCGGGCACCTCGAATTCGCCCTGGATCGCCGGCGCCGGCTCCAGTTGCTGTTCGATGCCGTACAAGCCGGCCGCCAGGCTGGCGGCGATGGCCAGGTAGGGGTTGGTATCGGCCCCGGGCAGGCGGTTCTCGACCCTGCGCGCTACCGGTGCGCTGGCAGGAATACGCAGGCCCGCAGCGCGGTTGTCTTCAGACCAACAGGCATTGTTGGGCGAGGCATAGGGGTGACACAGGCGCTGATAGGAATTGACGTTGGGCGCGAACAACGCGGTGAAGTCGGCCATGCACGCTTGCTGGCCGCCGATGAAGTGATAGAAGGCGGGCGTGGGCTGCCCCTGGGCGTCGCTGAACACGTTGCGGCCGTTGTCGATCTCGACCACGCTCTGGTGAATGTGCATCGAACTGCCTGGAGTTCTGGCCAGCGGCTTGGCCATGCACACCACATTCAGGCCATGCTTGAGCGCAACCTCCTTGAGCAGGTGCTTGAACAGGAAGGTCTGGTCGGCAAGCAGCAGCGGGTCACCGTGCAGCAGGTTGATCTCGAACTGGCTGACGCCCATCTCGTGCATGAAGGTGTCGCGCGGCAGGCCCAGGGCCTCCATGCAACGGTAGACCTCGCTGAAGAACGGGCGCAGGCCATTGTTGGAACTGACGCTGAACGCCGAATGGCCGTCCTCGCGCCGACCGTCCAGCCCGGTGGGCGGCAGGAACGGCTGGCTCGGGTCGGGATTGGGAGCGAACACGAAGAACTCGAGCTCGGTGGCCACCACTGGCGCCAGGCCGTGCGTGCGATACCGCTCGATCACCGCCTTGAGCTGGCCGCGGGTGGACAAGCCCGAACTCTGTCCATCGAGCTCATTGGCATCGCAGATCGCCAGTGCCCTTGGTTCGTCGCTCCAGGGCAGGCGGTAGATATGCAGGGGGTCGGCCGCCAGGGCAAGGTCGCCATCGTCGCTGCCGTAGAAGCGTGCCGCAGGGTATCCGCCCATGATGCACTGCAGCAGCACGCCGCGTGCCATCTGCAGGCGCCGCCCTTCCAGGAACCCCTCGGCGGTCATCACCTTGCCGCGAGGCACGCCATTGAGGTCGGGGGTGACGCATTCGATTTCATCAATGCCCGTCAATCGCTCGGCGAGAGAACGTTGGCCATTGGTCGTCATGACTTGATCCTTGTTATTTTTAACAAGCCGCGAACGGCGACCCGAACAACATAGTCCGGGGGTGTTAAAAATATCAAGCACCATGTAGGCCCGATCGCTGAGCGAACGCCGCCAGCCAACCCGTAGAAGCTGTCTACACTGTGCCTGGCAGCGTAATACCGTTGGCCGGCAGCGGCAGCGCAGTCTTGTAGCGCACCTGCTTGAGGGCGAAGCTGGAGCGAATATTGGCCACCCCGGGCAAGCGGGTGAGGTAGTCCAGAAACCGCTCCAGGGCCTGGATGCTCGGCAGCAGTACACGCAGCAGGTAATCCGGGTCGCCGGTCATCAGGTAGCACTCCATCACTTCCGGGCGCTCGGCGATTTCCTCTTCGAAGCGGTGCAGCGATTGCTCCACCTGTTTTTCCAGGCTGACGTGGATGAACACGTTGACGTCCAGCCCCAGCACTTCGGGCGACAGCAAGGTCACCTGCTGGCGAATCACGCCAAGCTCCTCCAGCGCCTTGACCCGGTTGAAACAGGGGGTGGGCGACAGATTTACCGAACGGGCCAGCTCGGCGTTGGTGATGCGGGCATTGTCCTGAAGGCTGTTGAGAATGCCGATGTCAGTACGATCCAGTTTGCGCATGAGACAAATTCACCTGCTTCTTGTTCTTTTGAAGAATGTTTATCCGCAAGCCAGCCCAAAGGCAATGAACTTGAGAAAAATATTCTTCCGCCAGCGGAATATGATGTAGGCAAGACTGACTCTCCGGTCACAAGCCGGGTTCAGTAGCGACCGCTTCAAAGCTCAACAAAAACACAAGACAGAGCGAGCGTAAAAAAGCATGAACGAGTACGCCCCCCTGCGTCTGCATGTGCCCGAGCCTACAGGCCGGCCAGGCTGCCAGACCGATTTTTCCTACCTGCGTCTGAATGACGCCGGTCAGGTCCGCAAACCCGCCATCGATGCCGAACCCGCCGGTACCGCCGACCTTGCCTACGGGCTGATCCGCGTGCTCGACGAACAGGGCCGTGCGCTTGGCCCCTGGGCCGAGGACATCGGCCCCGAAGTGCTGCGCCAAGGCATGCGCGCGATGCTCAAGACCCGGCTGTTCGACAGCCGCATGGTCGTGGCGCAGCGCCAGAAGAAGATGTCCTTCTACATGCAGAGCCTGGGCGAGGAAGCCATCGGCAGCGGCCAGGCACTGGCCTTGAACCGCAGCGACATGTGCTTCCCCACCTACCGCCAGCAGAGCATCCTGATGGCCCGCGACGTGTCGCTGGTGGAGATGATCTGCCAGCTGCTGTCCAACGAGCGCGACCCGCTCAAGGGTCGCCAACTGCCCATCATGTACTCGGTGCGCGAAGCCGGCTTCTTCACCATCAGCGGTAACCTGGCGACCCAGTTCGTGCAGGCGGTCGGCTGGGCCATGGCCTCGGCCATCAAGGGCGATACCAAGATCGCTTCGGCCTGGATCGGCGATGGTGCTACGGCCGAGTCGGACTTCCACACCGCGCTGACCTTCGCACACGTGTACCAGGCCCCGGTGATTCTCAACGTGGTCAACAACCAGTGGGCCATCTCCACCTTCCAGGCCATCGCCGGTGGTGAATCCACCACCTTCGCCGGCCGCGGCGTTGGCTGTGGCATCGCTTCGCTGCGGGTCGACGGCAACGACTTCATCGCGGTGTACGCGGCCTCGCGCTGGGCCGCCGAACGTGCCCGCCGCGGCCTGGGCCCGACCCTGATCGAATGGGTGACCTACCGCGCCGGGCCGCACTCCACGTCGGACGACCCGTCCAAGTACCGTCCGGCCGACGACTGGAGCCACTTCCCCCTCGGCGACCCGATCGCCCGCCTCAAGCAGCACCTGGTGGCCATCGGGCACTGGTCGGAGCAAGAGCATCAGGCGGTGACTGCTGAGCTGGAAGCCGAAATCATCAGTGCGCAGAAGGAAGCCGAGCAGTACGGCACCCTGGCCGGCGGGCAGATGCCCAGCCCGGCGAGCATTTTCGAGGATGTGTACAAGGAAATGCCGGAACACCTGCGGCGCCAGCGCCAGGAACTGGGGATCTGACATGAACGATCACAACACCACTATCCAGTTGGAAACCGCCATGGCGACTACCACCATGACCATGATCCAGGCCCTGCGCTCGGCCATGGATATCATGCTTGAGCGCGATGACAATGTTGTCGTCTATGGCCAGGACGTCGGTTACTTCGGCGGCGTGTTCCGCTGCACCGAAGGGCTGCAGAACAAGTACGGCAAGTCGCGGGTGTTCGACGCACCGATCTCCGAAAGCGGTATCGTCGGCACCGCCGTGGGCATGGGTGCCTATGGCCTGCGCCCTGTGGTGGAAATCCAGTTTGCCGACTACTTCTACCCTGCCTCGGACCAGATCGTCTCGGAGATGGCCCGCCTGCGCTACCGCTCTGCCGGCGAGTTCGTGGCCCCGCTGACCCTGCGCATGCCGTGCGGTGGCGGCATCTACGGCGGCCAGACCCACAGCCAGAGCCCGGAGGCGATGTTCACCCAGGTCTGCGGCCTGCGTACCGTGATGCCTTCGAACCCCTACGACGCCAAGGGCCTGTTGATCGCCTCGATCGAAAACGACGACCCGGTGATCTTCCTGGAGCCCAAGCGCCTGTACAACGGCCCTTTCGACGGGCACCACGACCGGCCGGTAACGCCCTGGTCCAAACACCCCGCCAGCGCCGTACCGGATGGCTACTACACCGTGCCACTGGACAAGGCTGCCATCACCCGCCCAGGCAATGCGGTGACGGTACTGACCTACGGCACCACGGTGTATGTATCCCAGGTGGCTGCCGAAGAGACCGGCATCGACGCCGAGGTCATCGACCTGCGCAGCCTCTGGCCACTGGACCTGGAGACCATCGTCGAGTCGGTGAAGAAGACCGGCCGCTGTGTGGTCGTGCACGAAGCCACCCGCACCTGCGGCTTTGGCGCCGAGCTGGTGGCGCTGGTACAGGAGCACTGCTTCCATCACCTCGAAGCCCCGATCGAACGTGTCACCGGTTGGGACACCCCCTACCCGCACGCGCAGGAATGGGCGTACTTCCCCGGCCCATCGCGAGTGGGTGCGGCATTGAAACGGGTCATGGAGGTCTGAATGGGCACGCACGTCATCAAGATGCCGGACATCGGCGAAGGCATCGCACAGGTTGAGCTGGTGGAATGGTTCGTAAAGGTCGGCGATACCGTCACCGAAGATCAGGTGGTCGCCGACGTCATGACCGACAAGGCCACCGTGGAAATTCCTTCGCCGGTCACCGGCAAGGTGCTGGCCCTGGGCGGCCAGCCCGGTGAGGTCATGGCCGTAGGCAGCGAGCTGATTCGCATCGAGGTCGAAGGGGCCGGCAACTATCAGGAAGGCGCCGGCAAGCCGGCAGCAGCCACGCCGCCTGCGGTAACTGCCGCACCGAAGGCCAGCGTACCCGAAGCCCAACCCCAGCCCGCCGTCGTGTCTACCCCGGCAGCGGCACCTTCAGGCAACGCACAGCGTTCACCGACGATCGTGCCACGTGAGGCCAACGAGCGTCCGCTGGCCTCCCCGGCGGTGCGCAAGCGCGCGCTGGATGCGGGCATAGAGCTGCGCTATGTGCATGGTAGTGGCCCTGCCGGGCGCATCCTGCACGAAGACCTGGACGCTTTTCTCGTTCAACCGAGTACCAGCAGTGCATCGGGCCCCGGTGGCTATGCAAGGCGTGACGACAGCGAGCAGGTGCCTGTGATCGGCCTGCGCCGCAAGATCGCGCAGCGCATGCAGGATGCCAAGCGCCGCGTCGCGCACTTCAGCTATGTCGAGGAAATCGACGTGACCGCGCTGGAAGAACTGCGCGTGCACCTGAACAAGAAGCATGGTGACAGCCGCGGCAAGCTGACCCTGCTGCCCTTCCTGGTACGGGCAATGGTGATCGCCGCGCGCGAATTCCCGCAGATCAACGCCACCTATGACGACGAAGCCCAGCTCATTACCCGCCATGGTGCAGTGCATGTGGGTATCGCCACCCAGGGCGACAACGGGCTGATGGTACCGGTGCTGCGCCATGCCGAGGCCGGCAGCCTGTGGAGCAATGCCAGCGAGATCGCCCGGGTAGCCAACGCCGCCCGCAACAACAAGGCCAGCCGTGAAGAGCTGTCCGGCTCGACCATTACGCTCACCAGCCTCGGCGCACTGGGCGGCATCGTCAGCACACCGGTGGTGAACACGCCGGAGGTGGCCATTGTCGGGGTCAACCGCATCGTCGAGCGGCCAATGGTGGTCAACGGCCAGATCGTGGTGCGCAAGATGATGAACCTGTCCAGTTCGTTCGACCATCGTGTGGTCGACGGCATGGACGCCGCGCTCTTCATCCAGGCCATCCGCGGCCTGCTCGAACAACCTGCCAGCCTGTTTGTGGAGTGACCATGCAGACTCTCAATACCACCCTGCTGATCATTGGGGGCGGCCCCGGCGGTTATGTCGCGGCGATTCGTGCCGGTCAACTGGGCATCCCCACTGTACTGGTCGAAGGCCAGGCACTGGGCGGCACCTGCCTGAACATCGGCTGTATTCCATCCAAGGCACTGATCCATGTAGCGGAGCAGTTCCACCAGACTTGTCAGCACAGCCAGCACTCCAGCCTGGGCATCAAGGTACAGGCTCCCAGCCTGGACATTACCCAGAGCGTGGCCTGGAAGGACGGCATCGTCGACCGCCTGACCAGCGGCGTTGCCGCCTTGCTGAAGAAACACGGCGTGACGGTGATTCATGGCTGGGCAAGGATCGTCGACGGCAAAACCGTCGACGTCGAAGGCCAGCGCATTCAGTGCGAGCACCTGCTGCTCGCCACGGGCTCCAGCAGTGTGGAGCTGCCCATGCTTCCACTGGGCGGCCCGATCATCTCGTCCACCGAAGCCCTGGCCCCGCAACGCCTGCCAAGGCGCCTGACGGTGGTGGGTGCAGGCTATATCGGCCTGGAGCTGGGTATTGCCTACCGCAAGCTGGGGGTCGAGGTAAGCGTGGTGGAAGCGCGCGAGCGTATCCTGCCTACGTATGACAGCGAGCTCACTCAGCCGGTAGCCGAGTCGCTGAAGAAACTGGGCATGACGCTGTACCTCAAGCACAGCGTCGAAGGCTTCGATAACGCCACCCAGTGCCTGCAGATCAGGGACCCGCATGGCGAACAGTTGAGGCTGGAAACCGATCAGGTGCTGGTTGCCGTAGGACGTCGGCCACGCACTCAAGGGTTCAACCTGGAAACCCTGGAGCTCAAGATGAATGGCTCAGCCATTGCCATCGATGAGCGTTGCCAGACCAGCATGCGCAATGTGTGGGCAATCGGCGATCTGAGCGGCGAGCCGATGCTGGCCCACCGCGCCATGGCCCAGGGCGAGATGGTGGCCGAACTCATCGCCGGCAAGCAGCGGGTTTTCGATCCGGTGGCCATCGCGGCAGTGTGCTTTACCGACCCCGAGGTGGTGGTGGCAGGCAAGACACCCGAGGCCGCACAACAGCAAGGCCTGGATTGCATCGTTGCGCAGTTCCCGTTCGCGGCCAATGGCAGGGCCATGACGCTGGAATCCAAAAGCGGCTTCGTACGCGTGGTGGCGCGTCGCGACAATCATCTGATCCTGGGCTGGCAGGCTGTCGGCGTGGGGGTTTCGGAACTGTCTACCGCGTTTGCACAATCACTGGAGATGGGCGCCCGGCTCGAGGATGTGGCCGGAACCATCCATGCCCACCCTACCCTCGGAGAGGCTGTGCAGGAGGCTGCATTGCGTGCCTTGGGGCACGCGTTGCACCTGTAGCCAGAACCACTGGGCGTCGATCATCGACGCCCAGGCATCAGGCGATCTGGTTCTTGCCGCCGGCCTTGGCGCGATAGAGCGCCTGGTCGGCACGGGCGACCAGTTGCTCCGGGCGCTCGCCGCCACGCCACTGGGCGATGCCAAAACTCAATGTGACGCGGTGCTCGCCAATTGGGGGCAACCTCAACACCTGCTGGCGGATGGCATCGGCTACCGCCATTGCTGCCTGCAGGTCACTCCCTGGCATCAACACCATGAACTCGTCACCCCCCCATCGGGCAAGCAGGTGCTCGGGGCCGACACACTTACGGATCTGTTCGACCACCTCTACCAGGGCGGTATCGCCACGGGCGTGGCCGTAACGATCATTGATCGGCTTGAAATCGTCGAAATCCATCAGGATCAGGCTCAAGGGCAAACGAAAGCGGCCGGCACGTTCGCATTCCTGAAGCAGGGCCTTTTCCAGGCGATAACGATTGGCCGCCAGGGTCAACGAGTCGCGCTCGGCCAGGTCACGGTTCTCATCAAGCTGACGTTTCAGTTGCTCGTTCACCCAGCACAGTTCCCGGGTCCGTTCGGCAATCAGTGACTCCAGCGAGCTGTTGCGCTGCTCCAGATGGGCAACCAGGCGCTTGCGGTCGTCGATGTTGCGGTGTGCACCGAACATCCTGGCCACCGAGCCATCAGGGTTGCGCGCAACCACATGCCCGCTGTCCTCGATCCACAGGTAGCTGCCATCCTTGCAACGGCAACGGTACTCCACCTGGTAGCTTGGCGCGCGCTGGCTCAGGTAGTCCTCGAAGCAGGCCATCACCCGCGGGTAGTCCTCGGGGTGAATGACGTTTTCCCAGGTGAACACCGTATTGTCCAGCGAGTGGCTGGGGTAGCCCAGCATGCGATACCAACCCGGGTTGCGATAGACATGGCCGGTGTTGGCGTTCCAGTCCCAGATGCCATCACTGACCAGGTCCAGGAGGGTTTGCAGTTGCTCTTGCCCCAGGTCGCTCAATGGCGCCATCACGCAAGCGGTATTCTCACTCATGGACACTCTCCCCTGTCCAGCAACTACGCCCCAGCTCAATGATGGTGCTGCCGATTGTTATGCGCCAAAGCCTGCGCGAAATTTCGAACAATATACTCGCGAAAGAATGGAAGCGGCAGGCGGAACCGACCGCACGTCCAACTGCAAGCCTTGGCTGTTGCCGCCTGCGGCAATCATCCTCCTCTTTGGGGCAACAGCGTGCCAGAGTAAACGGCCGAGCATTGCTGCCCCCTTGTAATACAGAGGGTTCAGAGCGTGAGGTAACTGGCACAGCCCTTGCTCTTCCCTTGCTCTGCACAGTATCGGGAGACCTTCAGGTGAGCATCATCAATGATTATGGTTGGCAGGTAGCCGCTACCACTCAGCAACGTAGCAGTGTTTCTACAGACAGCGATGCTGTGCCGTATGTACCTGTTTCAGTTGCCATCCAGTCGACGTCCGACACGCGCGGGAGTGCTAGTCACTCCGAGCAGCGCTTTCACGACAACCAGCAAGAAGCGTTCGCAAAGTTCAAGGTCAGTCTGCAGAACCTGGAAGAGATCTTTGACACGAAGGAACCAGAGAGCACTGCCTTGCAAGAGTTTCGCGACTACATGGCACTGTCTCCCGAGCAGAAAATTCGCGAGAAGATGCTGCGCGAACTTGGGCTGAGCCTTGAAGAATACGAAGAGTTACCCCCTGAGAAGAAGGAGCTGATCGACAAGCAGATCGCTCAACGCATCAAGGAAGAAATGGAGATAAAAACCATGGCCAAGCTGCAACCGCCTCAATAGATGGATGCGGTCAGTGCACTGGCAGGTTCACAGACACTGTCGGCAGAAGGCACCGACGAGAAGGACAGGACGGACCCGCTGGCCTGAATCGTATTACGTAAAAAACCACCTCCCAAGGTGGTTTTTTTATGCCCGCCTTGCAGGAAACTTTCGGCCCAC